>MFJJ01000015.1 GCA_001780895.1 Candidatus Gottesmanbacteria bacterium RIFCSPHIGHO2_01_FULL_46_14 | reverse complement strand
TTGAATCATCTTATATCACATGAAAAAAGTTTCGATAGTTATCGTTAATTGGAATGGAATTATTCAAACGCGGCAGTGCCTACGGTCATTAGGTAAACTTGTCAAAAAAGATATAGAACTTACTACTATAGTTGTCGACAATGGCTCAACAGATGGTTCAATTGGTACAATCCGTAAGGAATTTTCTGATGTCGTCGCGTTGCCACAAGAGAGCAATCGCGGTTTTACCGGGGGCAATAATGCGGGAATTGACTATGCACTTGAACACGGTGCCAATTATGTTTGGTTACTCAATAATGATACAGAGGTTGATAAACAATCATTAACCGCTCTTATACATGCAGAAGCTGATATTGTCGGTTCCAAAATCTACTTCGCTCCGGGATTCGAGTATCATAAAGACCGATATAAGGAGAGCGAGCGGGGCCGCGTCATTTGGTACGCCGGAGGAATTATAGATTGGCAAAATATGTACGCATCGCACCGCGGTGTTGACGAAGTAGATCACGGGCAATACGACGTGCGCGTCGAAACGGATTTTGTAACGGGTTGCTCAATGATGGTCCGATCAGAAGTTTTTAAACGCATTGGGCTGTTTGACGAGCGGTATTATTTATATCTGGAAGATGTCGATTTGTCTTTGCGCGCGCAAAAGGGAGGCTTTCGACTCATCTATGAGCCGGTTTCTGTCGTATGGCATAAAAATGCAGGATCTTCCGGTGGAGTCGGGAGCCATCTTCATGATTACTATCTTATGCGCAATAGATTTCTATTGGGTTTTGGTTATGCGCCGTTACGAACCAGAGTCGCACTTTTGAGACAGGTGATATCATTACTCTTTGGACAAAACAGAGAGCACCGTCGGGCCGCAGTTGATGCACTCATTGGTCAGTGGGGAAAGCAATATGAACCAACCAGAAATCACAATTAGTGCGGTGATTCTTACGAGAAACGAGGAGGCAAGAATCGAAGCATGTCTCAAAAGTTTAAGCTGGGTTGATGAGGTTGTGGTTATCGATAACGGGTCATCAGATAAAACAGTAGCGCTCGCAAAAAAAACGGGCGCCAAAGTTACACTAAGCGTAGAAAAGGATTTTTCCCGTCTTCGGGACATAGGAAAAGAAAAGACAACAGGAGACTGGATTCTGTACGTTGATGCAGATGAGATAGTTCCAGAAGCGCTTCGGAGTGAAATCATCGAGAGGACAAAATCCAAAGGCTGTGTCGCGTATTGTATCCGCCGAAAGAATTACTATTTAGGTAATCCGTGGCCATATCAGGATAAAATGCAACGGTTATTTTTAAGGAATGCCCTGGTTGGCTGGCATGGTGCGGTTCATGAAACGGCTACCGTAAACGGACCCACAGAAACATTACATAGTCCTCTCGAGCACCATACCCACAGAACGCTTGAGGAGATGGTAGCAAAAACAAATGAATGGTCAGTAGTAGAAGCAAGGCTGCGTCTCGATGCCCACCACCCACCGGTCGTCTGGTGGCGTTTAGTGAGAGTTATGATAACCGGTTTTTGGGAAAGCTTTGTAAGGAACGGCGGATGGCGGGCGGGAACGGTCGGGTTTATCGAGAGCATATATCAGGGATATAGCATGTTTATTACCTACGCAAAATTATGGGAAATGCAGGTAAAATAAAATCATTCGTTATAAAACACTGGCCGCTCCTTACCCTGCTTGCTGTCTGGTTAGTATTTGCTCATCCGTATTTTTTCAAGGGTTTGGTTCCATTTCCGTCAAGAAATCTCGTAGATTTTTTTGCACCGTGGAACGGTTTTTATGGCATGTCAGTCAAAAATAACGCCATGTCAGATGTCATTACACAGCTTTATCCCTGGAAAAAAATTACGATTGATAGTTGGAAGCAGTTACAAATTCCTGCATGGAATCCGTATCAATTTGCAGGATACCCGCTTCTGGCTAATGTGCAATCTGCGGTATGGACACCGTTAAACCTTCTCTTTTTTATTTTCCCCTTTAATGATGCCTGGAGCTTTCTTATTCTGTTGCAGCCAATCGCAGCGGCTATTGGGATGTTTCTGTTTGTCCGCTCGATAGGGCAGTCGAAGCTTGCGGGTTTGCTCTCAAGCATCTCCTTCATGTTTTGTGGATTTATCGTCGTCTGGATGGCGTATGGAACGCTTGTGTGGGCAGCGCTGTCATTACCCTGGATACTATGGAGCTTGACGCAAAAACGTTGGATTATATCGAGTTTATTTGTCGCGTTTTCATTGTTTTCCGGACACATACAAACGAGTTTGTATGTCATTGGAGCATCTTTGCTTTTTTCCCTTTATCAACGCAAACAGGTCACGAAAGCCTTGCTTGGATTACTCCTGGGGGTCGTCATCGCAATGCCACAGCTTATCCCAACAATACGATTTTATGATCAATCCGTCAGAAGTGAACTGTTTGGGAAGTTGGAAGTTATTCCTTGGAATTACCTTCCCACAATACTCGCTCCGGATATTCTTGGTAACCCGGTAACCCGAAACGATTGGTTCGGACACTATGCTGAATGGGCATCATACGCCGGAGTCATACCGCTTTTTCTTTCGTTTTTTGGTTTGTTTGTACCCAGAAAAAAACCAAAGATTATTTGGTACTTTGTACTCCTTATGGTTGGCGCGATAACGCTCTCTTACCCAACGCCGATTCTCGATGCGGTCGTTAATCTTCATATTCCCATACTTTCGACAAGCTCGGCCTCCCGCATTGTTATTCTCCTGAGTTTTAGCATCGCGGTCCTTGGCGGATTTGGGCTCGATAGTCTCACCGATGTTTGGCACCAAGTGAACAAGCGGCGCCTGTTGTTATATTCGATGCTTTGGTTTTGTATCGTTATGTTCATTTGGAGCATGATCATCTGGGGAAATTTATTTTGGATCAGGGATGTTGACGGAGAAAAAATATCCGTTGCGGAGCGTAATTTTATCATTCCTTCACTCCTGGTTTTGGGCACTATTGGTTTGGTCTTTATGGGATTAATCCGGCAAGGGCGCGTGCGGCGAGCTGTGTGCATCGGTTTATTCCTACTTGCCAGTATCGATATGCTTCGTTTTGCCATGAAATGGATGCCGTTTGAAGAGCGGGCGTATGTCTATCCCGAGCTTCCCGTCCTTACGTATTTATCAAAAGAACACGGTTTTGAACGGGTGTTTGGTAATTTTGGCAACGAAGGACAGAGCGTATTTGGGTTATATGGTATAGAGGGATATGATCCTTTGTATGTGCGAAGATATGGGCAGTTCATATCAGGCGCCGGAGACGGGAAGGTCGGAAATCTCACACGGACTACCGTTTTGATTGGAAAACAGGGTATATATACAAAACGTATGCTTGATCTTTTGAGTGTCAAACTTATATTGCATGCCAGGGGAGACGGACGCAATATTTGGGCGTTTCCATACTGGAATTATTCAGATATAGCAGTTTCACCCAGTTACAGTGACGAACAGTATGAAGTGTACAGGAACGAGGGGGCGTTACCGAGAGCATATTTCGTACCGTCATTTATGACCGGATCAAATGATCAGGAACTTCTTGACTTACTATTTTCGGAGTCCACTGACTTGCATCACACCGTTATTTTGGAAGAGACACCAGAGGAGTTTGTTTCTGCAGGCGACGGTCAAGAGCTTTTTGAGCGGGTTCGAATAACAAGATTTACACCCAATGAAATTAACATTGATGTAGAGACCAATACATCGGGTCTTCTCGTTCTCACTGATCCCTATTATCCGGGATGGAGTGCATATGTAAACGGGAAATCTACAAAAATATATCGTGCCAATTTTGCGCTTCGTGCTATCGTCGTCCCCATGGGGGTGACGCAGGTTCGTTTTAGGTATGATCATTGGTTTCTATAATCCGTATTTTGATGGATTTGGTGGAGGGGAGCGGTACACGCTGACTCTGGCCTCACACTGGTCCAAACTTCATGAAGTTCATCTTTTTTGGGATGATGAGAACATAATTTCCGAGTCGTCACAAAGACTTAATCTTGATTTATCGAGAGTAAAAGTTGTTCGAAATATTTTCCGAGAACAAAATTTGTTCAAAAAGCTGTTTTTAACCCAAAAATACGATGTAATTTTTTTCCTTACCGATGGAAGCATTCCGACCTCTTTGGCCCGGCACAATATTCTTCATGTTCAAATTCCTTTTCCAATATTTCTTCACGCCTCATGGAAACTTTCTCGATATAGTGCGATTGTCGCCAATTCCAATTTTACAAAGTACCGCATGGATCCGAGAGTTGGAAAACGGGCCCAGGTGATCTATCCACCAGTTTCCATAAAGGACTTTGTGCCCGCGAAAAAAGAAAAGCTCATTATTTCAGTTGGACGGTTCAATCCACTCAAGAAACAGGACGTGCTTATCGAAGCATTTAAGAAGATGCACGAACGAGATTTTCGACTTGTACTCGCCGGTGGTTTGCTTCCCGCTGATCGCGATTATTTTTCCTCTCTTAAGAATAAAGCAGCCAAGGGGGTTGAATTAGTTCCGAATATACCCTTCAAAGAACTCCAAAGTCTCTATGGAAAAGCAATGGTTTACTGGCATGCCGCAGGGTTTGGAGAATCCGACCCAACGCATATGGAACATTTTGGTATCACCACGGTTGAGGCAATGGCGGCCGGATGTATCCCGGTGGTATTTAACGGCGGAGGTCAATCCGAGATTATTGAAGAGGAAAAGTCGGGATTTTTGTGGAATACCCCCGATGAACTTATTAAGAAAACGGAAAATATTCGTGTTACGAACAACATTGTCTCTGCGGTGAGGGAAAAGGCACGAGCATTCGATACTGATGTGTTTAAGAAGAAGTTTGATCAATTGTTAATGCGATTAGTGCAATGAAACGCATACGAGCTGATAGCATTGCAGTCTTTCTAATAGTCCTGGTTGTAGCCATCTTTTTTTGGCCGGTTGTCCAGGGTAAATTACCAGTACCCACCGATGCACTTGTGGGGCTCTATCATCCATGGCGAGATTTGTATGCTAAAGGGTATCCCCGGGGAGTACCATATAAAAATTTTCTCATTACCGATCCCGTCAGACAACAGATTCCATGGAGAAAAATTGCAATTGACTCTTGGAAAGAGGGAAAGATTCCTTCATGGAACCCGTTTAATTTTTCCGGGATGAGTTTAGCCGGAAATATTCAGGCTGGCGTATTTTATCCGTTCAATATTCTCTTTTTCATTTTAAATTTTCCTCGTGCGTGGACCCTGCTTATTATGCTGCAGCCACTTCTCGCCGGGATATTCCTTTATTTTTATTTGCGATCCAATCATCTATCTCCATTGGCAAGTGTATTCGGGGGAGTTACATGGGCATTTTCCGGTTTTATGATAGCCTGGCTTACCTGGGGGACGATACTTCATGTGGTTTTGTGGCTCCCTCTCATACTCATGAGTATAGATAAACTTAACAATAGTCGCCTATTGTGGTCAGCGATTCTTGTTTTTTCGCTCGTCTGCCAGTTCTTTGCAGGCCATGCGCAAGTATCATTGTATGTATTCCTTTTATCAGGGTTTTATGCATTTTGGAGGCGGTCGAATTTTTTTTGGATTCTATTACTTTTATCGATACTGCTGACTTCTATCCAGTGGATTCCATTCGTACGGTCATTATTGGAAAGCAGCAGAATCGGGGTCTCGGATAGCTGGCAAATTTCCGGTTGGTTCTTGCCCTGGCAACATCTTGCACAGTTTTTCGCTCCGGATTTTTTTGGAAATCCGGCGACACTCAACTATTGGGGCGAGTGGAATTACGGAGAGTTCATCGGATATATAAGTGTTGTTGGTATTATTTTTGCTATTTTTGCGCTGCTCATCCCAAAAAAATCAGAGAGTGTCAAATTCTGGAGCATAACACTCGGTATTACACTTCTATTCCTCCTTCCAACGCCGCTAGCGAAACTCCCGTATATATTAAAAATACCTGTATTTTCTTCACTTCAGCCAACACGACTCATGGCAATTGTTGATTTTGCTCTCGTTATGCTCGCGGCATTTGGGTTTGAGCAGTGGCAGAGCAAAAGAGATAAACGTATATGGTACGCAGTCACTGTCGTCGGAGTGATCCTCTCTATATTATGGGTAGTTACCCCGCTACTAGGATCGACTAACGCTGATATCGCGCGGCGAAATCTGATTCTTCCTAGCGGTGTTTTTGGATTGACTGTGTTAAGTATGGCGGTGGTTTCCCGGTCTTGGGCAGCAGTAATACTCCTGTTGATCGTTTCCGTTGACCTTATCCGATTTGGCTGGAAATTTACCCCGTTTACACCGGAGGCATATTTTTTTCCTCAAACGGCAATTATTGAGTTTTTGCAAAAGCAACCAAAACCATTCCGGGTTATGAGCACCGACCCGAAAATAGTTCCTCCAAATACCTTGGCTTTTTACGGCATTGAGTCTGTCGAGGGGTATGATCCTATTTACTCAAGTCGTTACGAGGAATTTATGGCCGCGCTCAACAGACAAAGGCCTGATATATCAGCTCCTTTTGGATTTAATCGGATTATTACAACAGCGACGGATAGTTCTCGATTGCTCTCACTCATGAATACTCAATTTGTATTATCACCTTCTGACATTAAATCTGCTGGGTTTGAAAAAGTTTTTCAGGAAGGACAAACACGAATATATAAAAACGCCTCTTTGGTCAGAGCGTATTTTGTTGAGGGGGTTAGGGTGGTACATACAAAGCAAGAAACTATTGAAGCGCTTTTTACCATGGATAGTCCAGATAAGCTCGCTATCGTAGAAAAACAGATCTTATTAGATACAATCCCCATGAACCAAGACGAACGCGTTGATCTTGTCCGATATGATCCTGATGGCATGGAGATTGTAACGATCTCATCCCACGTTCGCTTTTTGGTTATTGGTAATATGTATGACCCCGGTTGGTTTGTGACTATTGATGGTAATCCTCCGGTACCAATTTACCGTGCCAATTATCTCTTTTTCGGTGTTGTCGTTCCTTCCGGAGAGCATCATATTTGGGTACAATATCGGTAACTATATGACTATAAGTATTATTATCCCAAACTGGAATGGTTCAACGCTTCTCGATAAGCACTTGCCCGCGGTTTTGGCTGCTGCAGGAAAATCAGGAGTGATTGTCGTCGATGATGCTTCGACGGATGACTCAATAGATCTCTTACATAAGAAATTTCCCGACGTGAACATCATAAAAAAACAACGACATGAAGGATTTGCAAGTACGGTAAATGCTGGTGTCGCCAGCGCAACCGGAGAGATCGTGGTTTTATTAAATACCGACGTTGAACCGGAAAAAGATTTTTTAAGGGCCCTCATCGCTCATTTTGACGATCCACTCGTCTTTGCGGTGGGATCAATGGACAAAAGCAAAGAGGGAGATCACACTGTTCTTCGCGGAAGGGGTGTGGCCCGTTGGCGTCGTGGGTTTTATGTTCACGAACGGGGAAATGTAGACTCGTCTTCAACTGCCTGGGTGTCGGGGGGCAGTGGAGCTTTTCGGAAAAGCGTGTGGGATAAACTTGGGGGCATGGATCCGTTGTTTAATCCCTTTTACTGGGAGGATATTGATCTTTCCTACCGTGGGGTCAAAGCAGGTTATCGATTGGTATTTGAGAAGCGAAGTGTTGTACGGCATTATCACCAAGAAGGAAAAATTATGAGAAAGTATTCAACATGGTATATTCGCGCTGTTGCCAGCCGCAATCAATTTCAATTCATCTGGAAAAATATCGACGACCCGGGTATTATGATAAGCCATATGGTGTGGACACCAATTGTAGTACTGCGGGCTATGCTCACGCTTGATAGTGCGTTTATTTGCGGATATTTTATAGCAGTTTTTCGATTGCCGCATATTATTGGGTACCGCCTTTCTTCTCATTAATCCCCTATGCATTGCTATCTTTGCCAAAATTCCACAACACAATTTTTAATGAAAAACGGTTATACGATTTATCGTTGTACGTCGTGCGGACTGGCGATGACCGACTTGGGTCGCCCATACAAAGCATTTGTAAAAGAACATTATACCGACGAGTATTTCACCGGAGATCCCCGGCGCAGTGCGTACGTTAATTACGAGCAAGATAAACCGTTTATCGTCAAAAACTTTAGGAAATATTTTGACAGAATCACGAAATGGAAGACAACAGGAAAGTTTCTTGATGTGGGCTGTGCGTTGGGATACGGCGTTGAGATGGCAAATGCTTTGGGATTTGACGCTTACGGGTTTGATCCGTCTTCGTATGCAACAGGGAGAGCCAAAGCGCTTGTCGGGGATAAGAGAATTAAAACGGGTACAATTGACGATGTCACTTATGCTCCCGATAGTTTTAATGTGATAACGCTTTTTGATGTTTTTGAACACCTCGATGACCCCAGGAAAGATCTGGCCAAACTCAAAAATTTACTCACCAAAGACGGAATACTCATGATTGCCACAGGAGATACGAGTAGTTTTTTAGCTAAGGTACTCAAGCGTCGGTGGACGTTTTATATTCCTCCACAACACCTTTTTTTCTTTTCCAGGGCTACACTGTCTACGTTACTTAGGCAACTAGGATTTGAGCCACTTGAATGGTTCCGAATTAGTAAATGGCTGTCTACTCGCTACGTTTTTCACTTGGCGCGTACGACCGGGGAAAGTCGCATAGCTCGTCTTTTATATCCGATTGTTTACAAATCTGCGCTTGGGGCAATATCGCTTTATTTACCGGTGCGGGATAATATGGTGGTGATTGCCCGAAAATTATGAGACGAAATGATCTCATTATTGGAATGTTTTTTTTGTTATTTACATTATTCTTATTTCGGACGTATATAATCAATCCTCGCCTTGTTCCATTACCGTTTAACCTTCTGGTGTCCTATTACTCGCCGTGGAAGTACGAAGAGGATATGGGGTACGGAATACATATTGGCAATAAGCCGTTAGGTTTTGATAACCTTCGTTTATTTTACCCATTCAGAAAGTTTACGACGGAGCAGTTGTCGAAGGGTCGAATACCTTTATGGAACCCGTATGTCTTTACCGGCAATGTCCATCACGGGACGTTCCAATCCGCAATTTTCTATCCGTTCAATGTTCTCTATCGCCTGTTGCCGCAAGCCGATGCGTGGAGCATTCTTATAATGATTCAACCGATCCTAGCAGGATGGTTTACCTATTTGTTTTTAAGGAGTCTTAAGCTCTCGCGCGGGGCAGGTTTTGTGGGTAGCATGGGGTTTGCCTTTTCCGGTTGGATGATTGCGCATTGGCAGGAAGTATTGGTGATTGTTCAAAGCATTCTTTGGTTGCCGCTTTCACTATATGCGATTAATAAATCTCGCGGATTTCTTCTTCTTATTTTTTCTTTATCAATGTCAATCTTGGGCGGATTTCCTCAAATGGTTGTTTATCATGTAGCCACAGTCGTAGTCTGGAGTATTTACCGGAAAAAATTTGTATCAACGATTGTCTCAATTGTGGCAGCATTAGGAATAACTGCCATCCAATGGATACCCGCGTTTGAGGCGTATCTTCTGGCTCCACGTGCGAAAGTTGACTCCTCTTTTATATTTCAGATGTTCCTTTCTCCGCTCTGGCATCTCATCACATTATTAGTGCCGGATTTTTGGGGAAACCCTGGCACATATAATTATTTTGCACCGCTTCGGTATCTTCAGGAGCGAACGATCGCAGTGGGTCTTCCAATCTTCATCTTGTCGATTCTTGCACTGTTTTACGGATCGGGTAAACTTCGCTTTTGGAAATGGTTTACGCTTCTTACGCTCTCATTAGGATTTGCACTTCCCACGAGTTGGATCTGGTATATCTCAAAAATTCCTCTGCTTTCGGCGGCACAACCAGCACGAATATTTATCCTATCCACATTCGGTCTCTGTGTGCTTGCGGCTTATGGATTTGATGAGATAGGAAGGGTGCGTTTATCCAAGCGACCGTTTGTGGTCATTGCTTCTGTGTTTGTATTGCTTTGGATGATCGTTGGTGTCGCCGCAGTTATTGCAACACGCATTCCCGGGTTGCTATTATCTTGTCCCAGTCAGAGGGCAATGCCTTGGTA
>MFJJ01000014.1:45326-57633 GCA_001780895.1 Candidatus Gottesmanbacteria bacterium RIFCSPHIGHO2_01_FULL_46_14 | reverse complement strand
CCCGTCGTGAAAAATTATCAAATAGCGCGTAATAGCTTCTATTTTGTGGTAAAATAAAGCAATGTTTAAGTTCCTCGGAAAACTCCTCGACAATAACGAAAAGGAGATAACAAAGCTCCGCAGTATTGTTGAGAATATCAACAGTCTTGAGCCTGAAATACAGAAATTGAAAGACGTGCAATTTGCGCAAAAAACTGCGGAATTTAAAAAACGCTTGGCAAATGGGCAAACACTCGATGACCTTCTGCCCCAAGCTTACGCGCTCGTCCGGGACGCCGCGCAACGTACGATTGGACTGCGGCATTTTGACGTCCAGCTTATTGCATCAATTGCTCTCCATAACGGAAAAATCGCCGAACAAAAAACCGGAGAGGGAAAAACATTGTCCGCGACACCTACGATGTATCTCAATTCATTGACCGGACGGGGTGTCCACTTAGTAACCGTCAACGACTATCTTGCCCGACGCGATGCGGGATGGATGGGGCCGATTTTTCAACTCCTGGGAGTATCGGTTGCGGCAATTATTAACGATCAGTCGTTTATTTATGATCCCCTCTTCGATGATGCGACAGCGACGGACTGGCGACTCAAACACTTGCGGCCAATTACACGAAAAGAAGCATACCAGGCAGATATCACCTATGGTATAAACTCGGAATTCGGGTTTGATTATCTCCGCGACAACATGGTGTCTGATGTTTTCCGGCTTTCTCAGCGCGAGTATCATTTTGCTATCGTTGATGAGGTTGATTCAGTTTTAATTGATGAGGCGCGTACCCCGCATATCATTTCAGCTCCGGCAGCTGAAGCCACGCACAAGTATTATGACTATGCCAAGCTGGTTGAAAAACTGACGGCAGAGACCGATTATGTCATCGACGAAAAACTTCGCACTGCCCATCTTAGCGATCACGGAGTATTGAAAGTCGAAAAGATGCTGGGTCAGGGCAATATTTACGAAAGCGATTTTGAAACCGTCCACCACATAGAAGCAGCGCTCAAAGCCAGGACGCTGTTTCATCGGGAAAAAGATTATATCGTCAAAGACGGGCAAGTCGTTATCGTGGACGAGTTTACCGGGCGGCTTTTGCAAGGCAGGCGCTATAGTGAAGGGATCCATCAGGCAATTGAAGCCAAAGAAGGTGTTGCAATACAGCAGGAAAGTAAGACGCTCGCTACTGTCTCTCTTCAAAACTATTTCCGTATGTACGAAAAACTTGCCGGTATGACGGGTACGGCAGCAACGGAAGCCGAGGAATTTCATAAAATTTATAACCTAGACGTTATCGTCATTCCCACCCATCGGTCGATGATCCGGACCGACTTTGCTGACAGTGTGTATAAAACGCCGCGGGCGAAATATTCCGCTATTGTTAACGACATTATCGAGTGTCACAAAAGGGGTCAGCCGGTGTTGGTCGGTACCACATCAATAGATAAAAACGAGATTATCAGCGAGTTCCTCAAAAGGAAAGGCGTCGCTCACGAAGTACTCAATGCCAAAAATCACATACGGGAAGCCATGATTATTTCCGAAGCCGGGAAAAAGGGCGCGGTAACAGTCGCAACCAACATGGCAGGTCGCGGTGTAGACATCATCTTAGGAGGAATCAAACACGAACCATGGGAAGTGGAGGATAAGAAAGAATATGAAGAAGAAATGCGGCAGTGGCAAAAAAATCATGACGACGTGCTTGCGCTCGGTGGGCTCCATGTTATCGGCAGCGAGCGGCATGAAAGCCGTCGCATCGATAACCAACTGCGCGGACGATCGGGCAGGCAAGGGGACCCGGGATCGACGAGATTTTATGTGTCTCTGGAGGATGACATTATGCGCCTCTTTGGAGGCGACCAGGTGGCGCGGCTCATGGATATATTCAAAATGCCCGAAGACGTACCGCTTGAACATGGGATGGTCTCGCGGGCTATTGAGCAGGCACAAGTTAAAGTCGAAGGATTTCACTTTGATAGCCGCAAGAATCTGGTTGAATATGATGATGTGCTCAACAAACAGCGTGAGATCGTATACAAACGGCGCAGAAAAATACTGGAAGGCGAGAGTCAGAAAGAAATAATACTGGGTAAAATAACCGATCAAATTTCAACTGCGGTAACGCTGTACAGTACCGAGGGAGGCTCGATTGAACGGGAAAAAATTGTTACGGAATTTGCCACGATTATTCCATTTGATCAAGCCTCACAACAGCAGCTGACCAAGCAGCTTGAACAAATGCATCAGGCTTCCGAAATCGTTGACTTTCTGTCAAAGCTTGCAAAGGACACCTATGAGCGCAGGGAAACACAGGTTACGCCCGATGTCATACGACAGATCGAACGATGGGTAAGCCTCCAGGTTATTGACAATCTTTGGATGGATCACCTTGACGCAATCGATGATCTTCGCGAAGGCATTGGACTGCGCGGCTACGGTCAGCGCGATCCGCTGGTTGAATATAAAAACGAAGCCTTCTCAATGTTCGAGACGCTCATAGCTGGGATCGACAGCGAAATCGTCCATAGAATTTTTAAAGTACAAGTAGAAATGGCGCCACCCCCGCCAGCGGTGCCAGCACAGCGCGCCGTCGCACAACCAACAGTTGGGAGCTCTACCTCCTCTTCTAAACTCGGCCGCAATGACCCATGCTGGTGCGAAAGCGGGAAGAAGTGGAAAAAGTGCCATTATCCGCAGCTGGGATAAGACCATTGATAAAAGAACCTGTGTATTGTATCATTAAATACATACATGGATGTTGATTTGTCTTTAATTGAGGGATTTGACTGGGATAAAGGGAATCTGGAGCACATAACAAGACATAAAGTTAATTATAAAGAATGTGAGGAAGTTTTTCTAAACAAGCCCTTTATTGTAAATGAGGACGAATCTCATTCTCAATCTGAAGAACGATTCCGTGTTTATGGACATACCAATAAAAACAGATTAGTTATGTTGGTATTAACAATAAGAAATAATAAGTTCAGGATAATCTCAGTGAGGGATCAAAGTAAAAAAGAACGAAAAGAATATCAGGAATTTGGGGATGAATACTCATGAAAAAACTAAAACCAATACCAAAATTTAAAAACGAAGAGGAAGAAACCGAATTTTGGGCAACTCATGATAGTACTGACTATTTTGATATTCGTAAAGCGAGCGTTAATCCATCGTTTCCAAACCTTAAACTATCAACGAAGACCATTACAATAAGAGTTCCTGAATCTTTGCTCGATTCGCTTAAAATGATAGCAAATAAAAAAGATGTACCCTATCAATCTTTGGTAAAGATGCTACTTGATGAAAAAGTAAGAGAAGAATTTAATCGACAGGTGAAGCACGCTCCCTGAGTGCTTTTAAATAGGTTTGGTAGTAATCCTGCGTTTGTAGGGTGAAACAACCAGCCTGTGCCTAAAAAAATGAAGTTGCTTCTTACTTCTGTAGGGTTTACCAATAATTAATAGAGCTATTCATATCGAATGGAATCGATGGGGGAGAGGTCTGCGGCGCGTTTGGCAGGAAGAACGCCGAACACAATGCCGATAACCGAAGAAACGACGAGCGCAATGGTTATCGTCATTGTGTCAATGTATGCCGGAAAAAAGCGCTGAACCCCCAGGACGATAAGAAATGAGATAGTAAGCCCCATAATGCCTCCAAACAGCGACAGTGCGACGGCTTCAGTCATAAACTGCGTCAGGATATCCCGTTTGGTCGCCCCGATAGCGCGTCTGATGCCGATTTCTTTTATCCGCTCCGTGACGGTGACGTACATGATATTCATGATACCTACGCCGCCCACGACCAGAGAGATTGCAGCAATAGAAACAAGAACAAGGTTCATAATAGAAAATATCTGTCCGATGGCGCTTAAGAGTTCTTCCTGCTGGATGACAGAAAAATTATCCTCGTTATAGCGCCGGAGCAATCTGTTATTGATATCTTTTTTTATCTGGGCAACGTTGGCGTTATCGGTGGTTTTCACGACGAGTGCGATGAATGTTTTTTCCGGGTTAAAGACCATCGCCGTTGTATAGGGCATGTAGAGAAATGAATCCAGGTCAGGCCCGCCGAATCCGCCACCTTTGGCCTTAAGAACTCCAATGATCCGAAAATTTTGTCCCTCAACTTTGATATTTTTTCCAATGGCGCTATCTTCGTACATAAACAATTTTTTTGCAATTTTAGGTCCAATCACAACGATTTTGGCATGCTTATCAACATCGGATTTTGTAAAAATTTGTCCATAAGCCGCTTTGAGGTTAAGCCCTTTGAAAATATCGGCGGAGCTCGCATAAATATCTGCAAGCTCCGAACGCTTACCGATGTCTACGGTGGTGGATTTACTAAACACCGGAAGTACATATTCCACCTGGCTGATTTTTTCTAGCGACTGTACGTCTTTGATGTCAAATTTGATGCCGCCAAGAGAGGCCGGACCGCCTGCCCGGAAGCTTCCGCCTTCTAATATCTTTCCCGGAACAATACGAAGGAGATTGGTGCCAAGGCTTGCAAATTGATTTTCGATGTATTTTTTGAGTCCCAGTCCGAACGCCATAAGAAGAACGACTGAGGAAACACCAATAAGAATTCCAAGGGATGTCAAAAGTGTACGCAATTTATTTCGTCCAAAATCTTCTACTGCTGATCGTAAAGCAAAGATGATGCCATTCATACGAGTCTCCCGTCACGGATATGGATTTTTTTCTTGGTTCGGGACGCAATTGTGGGATCATGCGTGACAATAATGACGGTCAAGCTTTCTTTTTTATTGAGTGAAGTAAGGAGCCTCATTATTTCTTTACCCGTTTTACTGTCCAGGTTTCCCGTCGGTTCATCGGCGAGAATGAGTTTGGGATTGTTCATAAGCGCCCGGGCGATTGCGGTCCGTTGTTGTTGTCCGCCGGAGATTTTATTGGGATATGATTTGGCCTTGTCCGCTATACCAAAGCGGGTAAGGAGCTCCATAGCACGCGATTTAGCTTCAAAAGGCAATGCCTTTCGTGCGTATAACGCCGGCAGCATGACGTTTTCCAGAATCGTCAGTTTATTAATCAGGTTAAATTGCTGAAAGACGAATCCCACAAATTGGCTGCGCAGTTTGGATAGTTCGTCATCAGAAAGATGAGCAATGTTTTTCCCTTCGATAGATACGGTACCTTTTGTCGGTTTGTCTAAAAGTCCGATGATATGCATGAGCGTCGATTTTCCCGATCCCGAAGGGCCGACGATGCTGATACATTCTCCTCGTTTGATTGTGAGAGATACCTCTTTAAGTGCACTAAATACGCTATCGGTGTCCGTCAGATAGTCTTTGGAAACGTTAGCGAGATGTATCATAGATTACATCGCCTTGGGTAAGACCGCTCACAATTTGAATAAGATCATCAGATTCCTGCCCGACTTGAACCGTGATTTTTTCTTTTTTGGCGCCTACGGACTTAAAAACATACTTTTTGTCTTTTTCTTCCTTGACGAAACTCGTAGGAATTGCCAGAACGTCTTTTTTCTCGCTCGTGACGAAGTTGACGTCGGAGGTCATACCGAGACGGTATTTGTACGTATCGTTCGTTGCCGTAAGGGTGAGTTTTGCTTCGTAGACGGTGCTCGTTTCTCCGGCTTTTGGAGTGAATGCGACCGAGGTAATCATCCCCCCGATGTGCTCGCTTGGATAGGCGTCAAAAATGACGTCCGCCTTCATGCCTTTTTGCAGTTGTCCTACTTCTGTCTGATCAGCCAACACTGAAACATACATGGATTCCGGATTGACCACCTCTATCGCCTGCGAAGCGTTGATATTGACGCCGGCTACCGGCATATCGACGCGCGTTACAATCCCAGAGACCGGGGAGACGAGTGTTGCGTATTCAACAGCCAACGCCCGCAGCTCGACACTAAGCACACTGTTGTTGAGGTCAAATTGCGATTTTTCCAGTATTCGTTTGAGTCTGTCATCAATGATTTTACTTGCATTATCCTCTTTGAGTTGCTCAAAATCCCAGCGGGTTTTCATGTAGAGATTGAGTTGCTGCTTGAGGGTGTTTTCCACGTCCCGCTGGTCCAGGCTTGCTAAGCCCTGATACGCGCGGACGGTGTCGCCGGCTTTAACACCAATCCAGGCTAAGCGGCCGCCGGTCTGAAATTTGAGAATAGCATCCTGATCAGCGTTGACTGTGCCGGTGAGGGTAAGCGTCTGTGTTAAATCCTGGCGTTTGACCTGGTATGATGCGATTGAAGCTTCGTTTCGGGAGGTGATCAGGTGGTTAGCGACGATACCGGCAAGTATCGAGAGCATTAGAGTAAACTTCCACCATGTACGAAAGAATGCTTTCATAGGAGTCTAAAGTATACTTCAAAATCAGAAATAATGCTATAGGCCATATTACGGAACGCGCATGGTACAATACCAGTATGAACATTAAATTCGAGAGGGATACGTTGCTTGGGCAGCTCAAGAGTAACTCCCGCGTGGCTGTTTCTAAGTTGCGCACAATTGCCCGCAATTGGGTCAGAGAAAACAAGGAAATTGATAGCAAAACATTTATTGAACTCCTCGATTTGCTCTACAGCGGGCCATCGCGTGAGGAAAAAGTACTTGCATCCATGATTGTTGGTCTATTTCCCACACATCTGGTTACACTCAAGGAGGCGAGGTTGGATCTCTGGCTTGGGCAGCTTGCCGGATGGGAAGAGGTGGACTCCGTGTGCGATGAGATAGATATCTGGTTTCGGGCAGATCAGAAAAGACGAGAACACCTCCTCAGAGTTTGGAACAGGCATAGTCAAATCGAAAAACGCCGGGCAAGTCTTGTGGTCCTATGTAGCAGCGTGAGTAAAGATTCGAGTGTGTATCTGGCCGATCTTTCGTTTGAATGTATTGATATTTTGAAAGGGGAAACGCACGCGATGATTACCAAAGCCATTTCCTGGCTCCTGCGGTCGCTCATCAAATATCATAAAAATGAAGTTGAGAAATATCTTAAACAAAACGCCGCGACACTTCCCAAAATCGCCGTTCGGGAAGTAGCGAGAAAATTAGAGACCGGGAAAAAGTAAATATAAAATGATTTGAATCATTTTATAAAACTATGAAAATTGTTCGGTGGCATGGAAGAATTTTTTATAATTATTGACGGAAGAGTCGAGATAATTATTGACGAAAAACATAGTACGCTCGCGTCTGGCGATGCGGTTGTTATTCCAGCAAAAGCCGTGCACGAAATGAAAGCAGTAGGGGAAAAAGACGCAGTCTATATTGTTATCGGCATTGTATGATGCGAATTTTCTCAATCATCGCGATGGTTGCGATTCTCATCATTCCGGTTTTGGTGTATCCACACGTTTTAAGATTTGACTCGGTTGGATACCCGGGATTTTTTGTTGCCAATTACTTTGGGTACGGCCTTTATGTCTTGCCGTTTCTTGTCACTCGCCTTGATCCGGTTCTTCTTATTCTGATCGGTGCCTTCGGTTCGACGATTGATGAAGTTTTTGCGTGGTATGTAGGCAAAACCGGCGAGCAATACGAAAAAAAATCAAAACTGCACGAAAAAGTTGAATCATATATCAAACAGTATGGCCTTCCCGGTGTATTCGTCATGGGTATCGCTCCCACGCCGGGATTTATCGTGACGATCAGCGCGTTTATCTGCGGCCACTACAAAATTCCCTTTAAGAAATATTTTCTCGCCGGATTTTGCGGAAGACTCATCAGCCGTACGCTCTGGACGCTCGGGTTTCTCTACGCGTCACGATATGTTGTGTACTTTTGATCTCTTGAACCAAGATTATAGAGTCGATACAATATCGTGACGTATGGAAAAGCGACAAGAACCGGTGATTGTGCAAGTTCCTTCAATGAAACTTTTTCATGTCGTCGTTGTAATTCTTGTCGTTGGGGCATTTTTTTTGGGTTCTCTCTGGACAAAAGTTGAATTCCTTAAAGGAGGTAGCGTGGCGGGGGTGCAGCAAGCAGCACAACCTACAGGTACTACCCAACAGGCCGAACCGAAAGTAACGCTCGATACCGTTAAACAGGCATTTGCCGGTAGTCTTATTAAATTCGGTGACGCGAACAAAAAACTCCTCCTCATTGAGGTAGCTGACCCCAGTTGCCCGTATTGTCATGCCTCAGCAGGTCACAATGGGGCTCTGAATAAGCAAATGGGAGACCGATTTGTCTTAACTGCAGACGGAGGACCGTATGTGGCTCCGGTTCCGGAAATAAAAAAACTCGTTGATAGCGGCAGCGCTGCATTTGCGTACTTATATACTCCCGGCCATGGAAACGGAGAAATGGGGACAAAAGCGTTCTATTGCGCCTTTGAGAAAGGGAAATTCTGGGACGTGCACGACAAGCTCATGACAAGCGAGGGCTATAGTCTCCTCAATGATTCGGTAAAGAACGATAAGACCAAATCAGAGGAAGTAGCACAATTTCTCAAAGATGAGTTTAACCCGCAGGATATGAAATCCTGTTTAGATAGCGGGAAATACGATGCCCGTCTCGGCGAGGATATCGTGCTCGCCCGAAGTATTGGAGTTTCTGGTACTCCAGGATTTTTCGTCAATGCTACTGCCTTTGCTGGAGCGTATAGTTGGAAAGACATGGAATCAGCAGTCAATGCGGCGCTCTAGATTGACAGCGTTTTTCCTAAATGTTTATATCCGTGCGGGGTGACGATCCTGCCGCGCGGTGTCCGTTTGAGAAACCCGATTTGCATGAGGTACGGCTCGAGTACCTCTTCTAAGGTTCCGATATCTTCAGAAAGTGCTGCCGCCACCGTTTCTATTCCCACCGGTCCACCGGCGAATTTTTCAATGATGGTTGCAAGTAGTCGGCGGTCGGAGGAATCAAGCCCCATGACGTCAACATCCAAAAGCGAAAGAGACCGCACCAGAATTGCCTCGGTGATATCACCCGTGCCCTCGACTTGCGCTACGTCCCGGACGCGCTTGAGCAGCCGAAGCGCAATGCGTGGGGTGCCGCGACTGCGTTTGCTCAATTCTTCTCTGGCGTTTGCATCAAGTTTTACTTTGAGCTTTGTTGCCGCCCGCTGGAGAATTTGTTCGAGTTCTTTTGGTTGGTAAAAGGATAATCGAGCGACAACGCCGAACCGGTCCCGAAGGGGGGCAGAGAGGAGGCCTATGCGAGTCGTTGCCCCGATAATCGTAAATGGCGGTAAATCTAATCGAAGAGTGTGAGCGGCAGGGCCTTTGCCGATGACGATATCCAATGCATACTCTTCCATCGCCGGATAAATCGTTTCTTCGACGACCTTATTGAGACGGTGAATTTCGTCGATAAAGAGAATGTCTTTGGGTTCCAGATTGGTGAGGATCGATGCCAAATCTCCCGCGCGTTCAAGTGCCGGGCCACTCGTTACGCGGACATTGACACCCAATTCTTTGCCAATCAAGTGCGCGAGCGTCGTTTTTCCCAAACCCGGCGGACCGTAGAGCAAAATATGTTCAAGCGCTTCCCTGCGTTTTGTCGCGGCTTTGATTGCGATTTGGAGAGATTCTTTCACGTTTTCTTGGCCATGAAATTCTTTCCAATCACTCGCGCGAAGAGAAGTAAATAGTTTTTCCTCCTCGGGTGTCGGTGCAGCCTCGACGATATCATCTGTTTTTTTCATGGTTTTCCTAAGTACTTGAGCGCTTCGCGAATTTTTTCTTCCACGGTTGTTCCGCCGACGTTTTTGAGTGCCTCCATAATTTCTTCTCGTCCAAACCCCATAGATTCAAGCGCCTGTCTGATTGGTTTTGTTTCACCGTCACCCGCGGCAAGATCCAGTTCGGTAATAGCACCAAGTTTGTTTCGCAGTTCTATAATAATTTTTTGGGCATTCTTTTTTCCGAGCCTCGGAATCATGGTAAAAAAATCCACATCGTTTTTGTTGATTGCGCCTCGCACGTATTGACTGCCCCGATCAATGATGGCGAGTGCGGTCTTGGGGCCAATACCCGAAACAGTGAGAAGTAATTCAAAAAGCATGAGGTCTTCTTCCTTTGCAAATCCAAACAGCGTGATTGCATCATCGGTTACATGCGTGTGAATAAAAAGTATTTCTTGTTTTGTAAGTTTGCCTCGAAGACTATCCGGCACATACACGTTATATCCCACGCCTCCAACGACAACCAGAATGGGATTTGTTGTTACATGTTCAACCGTTCCTTTGAGTAGGCCAATCATACGTATTGCTTAGTGAATGCGTGGGTCATCGCAATGGCCAGCGCGTCTGCCGTATCATCCGGTTTTGGAATTTCTTTCAATTTCAAAAGTATTTTCACCATTTTTTGCACCTGTGTTTTATCGGCGCGTCCACTTCCCGTTATCGTCTGTTTTACCACAAGTGGAGTATAGGATATTACAGGAATATTTTCCTGCGCAGCAGAAAGCAACACGACTCCTCGCGCTTCGGCAACAGGGATGACCGTTTTTGCGTTTACTGCAAAATAAAGTTCTTCGATTGCTACAACGTCTGGTTTATACGTTTTCAGGAGTGTTTGTAACTCTTTATAAATAGTAGCCAGGCGAAACGCTGGTGCCTTAGATTGCGGAGCAATACACCCATAGGCAAGCGCAGAGTTTTTCTCTATTACTCCCCATCCCAGTCTGGTTGTACCCGGATCGACGCCAAAGATTACCATCGAATGGTAGTATACTAAAAATTGATGAATATTATTGTTTCGTTACTACTGATGGCAATTACGGTTGCTGGTGGCAGCATCGCCTGGCCCAGGCTCACCAATCAGCCCCGGCCCGAGCCGCTCGAGCAAATTCACAATGTCGTTAAAGACACATCGCTTGGAAAATCATTTGCCACTATTCTTGGAGTCAGTAGCCAGTCGGCTGAACCGATAAATGTCGCGTCAGAAGCGTCGAAATTAACCGCGAGCATAATGAAGACAGCCCAGGAACGCGCTGCCAAAATTGTCGTTACCCAAGCGGTGCGTCAACTGGTTGCCCAAATCGGAAGTCTTCCGCCCGAAGAACAGGCCCAAATCCAGGAACTCCTCTGCAAGCCAGCTGAGTCTCCTTAATTTTTTTGCTACCGATTATTGCAAACTACGGATATATTGTAAAAACATCGCCGGAGTCATGATAAGGATATTAAATTTTTCTTTGATTTTTTCGGTTCTGAAGTGTTTGACGTTATAGGTCAAAAGAAAACGGCACTTTGTCTCTGCTGCACCACCTACGATGTGCGCATCGCCAGTGTCGATTACGTAGCGCTCATATGTTTTTTGTATCCGCTCCTGACTCGTTGGTATATGAACCGTTTCTAATCTTGTATCTACAAGTTGGGTGAGATTTTTGTTGGAGATTTCCAATCGTTGTACTACGATCTCGAGTTCATCGATAGAATATTGAGTGATGAAGAAACGGGTCAACGAGGGCTGGGAATGGAGGAGAAGAAACGCTGCTCCTTTATCTGATAAAAGTGAGGAAATAATAACATCCGAGTCAACGAACACTTGCCTGATCATGCTGATTTGCTCTTACGTACCGAGGCGATCTCCTCTTCGATCTGCGCGACACTTCTCTGGTCTTCGCGCTGGGCGTTATAGAGGTCATCATCAAGACCAGTCATAAAAAAAGAAAGAGATTGGGCGGGGATACGGTACGCTTTGCCAATTTTTTTTGCAACAATTTCCCCTCGATTAATGAGGCTATATACTGTATTTTTGCTAATCTGAAGAACTTCGGCAACCTGCTCGGGAGTATACGGATTTGTTCTAATCATGACTATTTTATACCAAACAGAATAAAACATGTCAATATTCACTTTTCGAATCATGATACAATAAAGCCCATGGAAGATATCAAAACGCGGGCAAAAGAGCTCGTTACGAAGCTCAATTTGCCCAAAAAGCAGAAACAGATCCGGGAACTCGAAGCGTCGAGTATGAAGCCTGATTTCTGGCAGGATAGTCAGACAGCGGCAAAAATCATGAAAAAGTTCGCCTCGCTCCAAAAAGAGATAAGCGAGATCGAGATGCTTGAGATTCTGGAGGAAAAAGAGCTCGAAAAAGAGGTTAACCGGCTCGAATTTGTCCTCTATTTATCCGGCCCATATGATAGCGGTGATGCAATTATTTCTTTGCATGCAGGGCAAGGGGGGACCGAGGCTATGGATTGGACAGAGATGCTCCTGCGCATGTATAGCCGCTACATCGAACGTAAAGGATGGGACGGCCAGGAGTTGGATCGGACAAGCGGGGATGAAGCGGGTATCAAAAGCGTGACTTTGGAAGTAACTGGTTCCTATGCCTATGGGTATCTGAAGCCAGAAGCCGGCGTCCATC
>MFJJ01000014.1:0-45297 GCA_001780895.1 Candidatus Gottesmanbacteria bacterium RIFCSPHIGHO2_01_FULL_46_14 | reverse complement strand
GATAATCTCCGCCAGACGTCGTTTGCGATGGTTGAGGTATATCCGGTTATTGAGGATAGGGCTGTGGTCGATCTTAAAGAGGAAGATCTGGAATGGGATTTTTACCGAAGTGGCGGCAAAGGCGGGCAGAACGTCAATAAAGTTTCAACTGCCGTGCGCCTGAAACATACACCCACCGGTATTATCGTGACGAGTCAAGCACAGCGCTACCAAGGGCAAAATAGAGACTACGCGTTAAAGATTCTTCGCGCCAAACTTTGGGAACTTGAAGAAGCCAAGCGCGCCGAAACCGAAAAATCACTTCGTGGGGTATACAAAACACCGGGGTGGGGCAATCAGATCCGTTCCTACGTCCTCCATCCGTATCACATGGTCAAAGATTTGCGTACGCAATACGAAACAAGCAATACCGATCGAGTACTTGATGGCGATATTGAAGACTTCGTTATCGCATACTTGAAAAAAATATCATAAGTATCCATAATGCGTATATATGGACCAAGTTGAATCTCAATCTCCCCTCGAGCCCCTCGAGGAACCAACGCCGAAAAATTCTTCAAAAGTGTTCGTTTTAGTATTTGGAATTCTTGTGCTCTTAGGCGTTGGGACCGGATATCTTTTGAGCCGATCGGGTGTCGGGACGGGAACAGTCGGGCAGTCTAAAGGAGTCATAAAAACTGAAACTGTTGCAGGTATTTCGGATGAAAAAACATTCAAAGATTCTGCCCAGGGCCGCTTGGAAAAAGGTGGTATTGACGGAGAGGGAACACATAAATTAGTGCGGGAGGGCGGCGAATCACAGACAGCCTACCTCGTTTCTTCGGTGGTCAATTTAGATGAATACGTCGGAAAGAACGTAAAAGTATGGGGAGAAACATTTGCAGCGGAAAAAGCTTCTTGGCTCATGGATGTTGGTAAAGTTGAAGTTCTTCCGTAGACAGTACCCGCAATGATTCGTTTTGACCATGTTTCCAAACACTACCCGGGTCACCGGGGAGCGCTTTCTGATATTACCGTAGAGATTGCGGACGGTGAATTTGTGTACCTCATTGGCCCCTCTGGTGCCGGTAAAACTACCATGCTCAGGCTCATCATGCGTGATATTGTACCCACGAGCGGGACGCTCCTCGTCGACGAGTGGAAAATCGCTTCCATTCCGGCTAATCAAATCCACCATCTTCGTCGGCGTGTACGCACGGTCTATCAGGATTTTAAGCTACTTGCCGATCGAACCGTGTATGAAAATGTGGCCGTAGGTTTGGAAGTATTGGGCAAAGCTGAAGGAGAAATTGCCAAAGACGTGATGAAAATTCTGTCGCTAGTGAATCTCGAAGACAAATATCGTCAATTTCCGCTCCAATTATCCGCCGGTGAACAGCAGCGGGTCAGTATCGCCCGGGCTATTGTCGGAGGACCAAAAATACTCTTGGCCGATGAACCAACGGGCAATCTTGATCCGGATACCGCCGGTGAAATTCTTGATATTCTGGAAGAAGTTAACAGTATTGGGACAACGGTCATTATGGCTACGCACAACGCCGGGATTGTCAACGAACGCAAGAAACGGACCCTCACGCTTGACGACGGAACCATTCATAGCGATGAGGTTAAAGGCCGCTATCACGTATCGAAGAAAAAAACATGAGAATGCTAAAAACTGCTTGGCAGCACATGAGACGGTCGCCTTATCAGGCAATGGCGGCAATTTTGGCGATGTTTCTTACGTTTCTCCTTACCGGTTTTTTCTTTCTCACGACGGTAACGAGTGCCGTCATATTGCAGTATTTTGAAGGCAAACCCCAAATTACCGTTTTCTTTCGGGACAAAGCCACAAAAGAGGATGCAACCAGCCTCACCTCAACGCTCCAGGCAACGGGAAAAACTGCTTCGGTGCGATATGTAACCAAAGAAGAAGCGCTTGTGACCTACCGGACGCTTTTTCAAAGCGACCCACTTCTTCTTGAGATGGTGACATCCGATATTCTTCCGGCGTCCCTCGAGGTTTCCGCAACGGGTCCGGAATATCTGGACGATTTGGCTCAAACAATCGCAACATACGATGAAAAAAGTGACATTATCGAGGAAGTCGTCTATCAAAAAGACGTCGTTGATGCGCTCATTTCCTGGTCCAATGCAATTAAGATTGTCGGCGGCGTTCTGGCCGGGTTACTTGCTGTCGATGCACTGCTTATCGTCATGACGGTGATCGGTATGAAAATTGCCCTTCGCCGTGACGAAATTGAAATATTAAAACTTGTGGGTGCCTCGAGTTGGTATATTCGCCTGCCGTTTCTCTGGGAAGGGGCACTATATGGTATTTGGGGAGCAACGTCAGCCTGGGTGGTACTTATGGGACTTATCGTCTGGTTCCGGCCGGTCCTGCTGTCATTTTTGGAAGCAATTCCGGTATTTGTAATCGTTTTATCCAATCCCACATCGACGACATTTTTGGCTGCAGGTGCCGGGCTTTTTGGTATACTCGTTATTACGGGGTTTCTTCTTGGCATTATCGGAAGTGCCGTATCGGTAGGCAGGTATCTCAAGTTTTAACCCATGCATGAAGCGATTACTTGTTATCGGAATAGTCCTTTTCACATTATTTGTGTCCCGGGTTTATGCCGCCGATAGTGACATCAACAGAACGATTGAAGACCTTAAAAATAAGATTAGTGAGCTTCAAAATACAGAGAACAGCCTTGCCAAGCAGATTTCGCTCATTAATTCTCAGATCCAATTAACAACCCTCCGGATCACCAGTATCCAATCTGCAATTGCCAAACTTTCTACTGAAATCGTTCAGCTTGCTGACGAAATAGAACGGTTGGAAGATCTGTTAAATCGCAGATCCGAACTCGTCCTCCACCGCATTCCGGAATCCTATAAGCGGAAAGTAATTTCACAGTTTGGTGCGGTATTTTTAAGCCAGAATTTTTCCGATTTTCTCTCTCGCATAAAATACGTCGAGGTCGTCCAAAAACAGGATGCGCAACTTCTGTTTCAGTTAAAAGCCACGCAAAATAACTTTAGTGAGCGTAAAAATCTCCGCGAGGACAAGAGACTGGAACAGGAATCGCTCCAAAAAGAACTGGAGATCCAGAGCCGTGAACTGGAACGCCAGAAACGGGAAAAGCAAACGTTACTTGAGCAAACAAGAAACGATGAGTCGGTCTATCAGCGACTGCTTGCGGGAGCTCTGGCTGAAAAGCAGGCTATTGAACGGGCGCTTGTTGATGCAGTGCGAGTCGGTCCGGTTAAGAAAGGCGATCCGATTGCGTTGGTTGGCAATACGGGCTATCCCGGCTGTTCCACGGGCGCCCATCTTCACTTTGAAGTGCGTAAAAATAATTCATGGGTAGATCCAGGCAGTTACCTTTCATCAAAATCCGTCTACGACGAACAGACCAATTCTGACGCAACATTCGGCAGTGGTTCCTGGGATTGGCCGCTAGAGGGCCCAATCCGGATAACGCAGCGATTCGGCAAAACTCTCTACCCCTGGCTCTATGCGTACTCGGGGGGCATCCATACCGGTTTTGACATGACGTCAAATACCAGTAGTGTCATCAGGGCGCCCGCCGACGGTACACTGTACTCATCGAGTCAACCTTGCGGCGGAAGTAGTATTATCAAAATTAAGTATATTGATCATGGCGATAGTACGCTCTCATTCTACCTCCACGTTCAGTAGAATATTTCAAGGCTTAGCCTTGATTTCGCTCGTAGCGTTCGTACGCCCCGTCCACGCCGTCACTATTTCTGTGAGCAATGTCCCATCCTCGCTCGATCAGTCTCAGGAAGTAGACGCGGATGTATTTCTTTCGTGTGACGGTTGTAGCGATTCATATTTGCGAGGAGTATTTTATCCGAGCGGAACAAACTATTTTGGTTTCACGCAAAACAACCAAGGCCAGTGGATCGGAACGTCAAATGATAAGACGCAGTATTTCAAAGTAGGGGAGAATGATTTATTTGAGGGTAGTTGGAGCGGAAAACTAAAAGTGAAACCGGACCCGGCAGACTCTGCATATTCTGGTCCAGGCAATTATGTATTTAAGGTCGGCAGGTATACCGGCGGCGGTAGTGCAACGTGGTCCAACGAAGTGTCTCTGGCAATTTCCGGCCCAACTGCTACGCAGGCCCCTACAAAAACTCCGACCCCGGCACCACAAGCAACCAATACTCTTACCCCGACTATCATTCATTCACCTACAAAAAAATCAACACCTACTAAAACACCAACACCGAAGATTTCATTAACACCAACCATTGAGGTAAGCCCTTCCGGAATCGTACTGGGTACCGAGACGGCAGCAACACCATCAGGGGGAATTAAACCGGTGCTGCCTCTTATCATTGCCCTCTTACTTGTAGCAATCGGGCTTGCTATCATAGCAATTGTGCTTGTTTGGAAAAAAAGAAAGCTTCAATGAAATACATTCGTTTGTGGTTCCCTGCAATCATATGGATGGCGATTATCTTCGCTTTTTCCAGCCGCGAGTCGGTTAGCGTGGATGAGCGATTTATTATAAATTTTCTATTCTTCAAAACGCTTCATGTTATAGAATATGGCGTTCTTTTTATCCTCTATTGCCGGGCAATAAAGAACAAATGGATTGCATTTTTTTTGACCATCGCCTACGCATCGACCGACGAATTTCACCAGACATTTGTATCTACAAGGGAAGGAAGAGTGCGCGATGTTATAATTGATGGCATTGGAGCCACCCTTTCATGGATTTTTCTCATAAAATTATTACCAAAAGCGCCCAAGAAACTGCGGGAGTGGGGGAGGAGATTGGAAATAATTTAAAATCCCCTCGCGTTCTTTGTTTTTATGGTGAGTTAGGCACTGGTAAAACGACGTTTGTGCAGGGATTTGCCAAAGGTCTGGGAATTACCTCTCGCCTGCTCTCTCCCACATTTATCATTGTGCGACGTTACAATATTCCTGATTCTGCCGGATTTCTCTATCATCTGGATCTCTATCGGGTAGAAGAGAAAGATCTCGCGGAGTTAGGTGTCTCGGATATGTTGTCGGATCCGGATTCTATCGTCGTTATTGAGTGGGCGGAAAAACTGGGAAATTGGCTTCCCAAGGATAGAGTTGATATCACATTTTCGGTTTTACCAAATGGAAATCATGAAATCAGATATCAAAAAGGCAATTGAAGTCCTCAGTAATGGTGGGATTGTTATTTACCCAACCGATACTGCCTTCGGTATAGGGTGCCGGATCGATGACTGCCAAGCAGTAGATCGATTATTTGAAATTCGCAGGCGTCCTCGTACACAAGCAACGCCGGTATTGGTGTCTTCCAAAGAAATGGCACTCGCCCACTTTCTTTCCCCGTCTAAAATTGTGCGACGTTTAATGGATACATATTGGCCTGGCGCGTTGACGATTGTGGTGCCATGTAATAAAGAACTCGTCTACTCCCCTATCCGGGGTAACGGCGACACGATCGGCCTTCGCATGCCTAACCATCCAGACGCTCTCTATGTAATAGAAGGGGTCGGGGTGCCGATCCTCGGGCCATCAGCAAATTTTCATGGGGGAAAAACGCCATATCGTTTTAGCGATCTCGATCCGGAGTTGCTGCAACTGGTTGATTTTGTTGTACCAGGGGACTGTACGCTAAAACAACCCTCAACTGTCGTTGATTGTTCCGTCCACCCCTATCGCATCATCCGTCAGGGCGCGGTAGACCTATGAAATCAGTAATTCTCTCCATTGATACCTCGGATCGGATGAAGTCGGTTATCACCCTTGATGTCGAGGGTAGGATTGAGAAGCTTACGGTTGAGACGCCGTTAAGGAGTGGGACGGCGGTACTATCCGGTATTGAATCACTTTTAGCCAAAAATAGCCTCAAAATGGGCGATATTACCGACATTCGGGTCGCTACCGGACCCGGATCCTATACTGGACTTCGGGTAGGGGCCTCTATTGCAAATACATTCTCATGGCTTCTCAAAGTCCCGGTTAACGACGAGCCGATTGGAACGTACGTCACCCAACACCACTATCCTGTTCAATAGATACTTATTGACAGATAAACATCCCCATGGTATTGTGTTTGACCTATAACTTAACAATATAAGTTAATACCTGCCTCCTGCCTCGTTCGGACGTATCTACCAAATGTTTGACGCACCTTTTCTCACTGTTAGTGAAATAGCCAAGATACTCAGGCTAAACACATTAACGATCTACGAATATATCCGTTCCGGGAGACTCTCTGCGGTGCGTTTTGGGAGATACTATCGGATAGCAAAAAATGATTTCTATTCGTTTTTGAAAAATCAGAAGTTCAAGCCATGAAACCAGAAAATTTATCGATCGTCATTCCTGGCAGAAATGAAGAGTTGACACTAACTCCTCTGGTCGAGCGGATCAATGCATCCCTTGCTTCTGCAAAAATTTCCTATGAAATTATTTTTGTTGATGATCATTCGACCGACGGGTCAGTCGCCGTTATGGAGAGATTGTCGAAGGACTACCCGATCCTGATTCATACGAAGCGTGGTAAAGCAGGAAAAGCATACAGCATTATCGAAGGGGCCAAATTAGCCAAAAGTGAATGGATCGTCATGATCGATGCAGACTTGCAATATCCCCCGGAAGCAATTCCAGCTATGGTCGAGAAAGCCCAAAAGCATGGCATAGTCGTTGCCAACCGGAGACAATACAAGGGATCCTGTCTAAGGCGGGTGCTTTCGCGCACGAATGCGTTTGTTTTTGGAAAACTATTGTTTGGTATTTCAACAGATATCCAGTCAGGATTAAAGCTCTTCCGCAAAGACATCTTGGGTCACATTGACGAGAACTCTATTAGACCCTGGGCGTTTGATTTGCCGCTTCTGTCCACTGCCCGAGAGGTAGGGTATAGTATCGGATCAGTTGACATCAGCTTTGAGTTGCGGCAAGAAGGTGCTTCCAAGATCAATCTCACCAAAACTGCCTGGGAAATAGCAAGTGGTGCACTCATCACCTGGCTCAATGTCAAACCTATCTACACGCTTCCGCCCAAGAGTGAGGGGTCGATGATTGGCGCAGGCATTGCGCACAAACGCACTCGCTTTATCACCCATTCCACACTCCCGCACCAAATTTCTGCAATCAAGACATTTCTGTTTTGGCAGCAAGTCGCAATAGCGATGACCATTACTCTCGTTGTTGCAGGGCTTATTTTGCACCCGCTACCAACAGCTATTGGCATCGTTGGCATACTTTCAACAATCTATTTTGTTGACGTGCTATTTACTCTCTTTTTGGTTCTCAGAAGTCTCCACCGGTCACCGGATATCAGTATAACGGAGGCAGAATTATCACATATCGATGAGAGGTCTCTTCCATTGTACTCGATATTGTGTCCGTTGTACCGCGAAGCCCATGTTGTTCCTCAATTTTTAAAAGCGATCGAAAGTCTTGACTATCCTAAAAATCGTCTCGACGTGATGTTACTTTTAGAGGAGGATGACAAGGAGACCATCGATGAAGTTTCTAACCTGACATTGCCTGACTATGTACGGATTCTGGTGGTCCCTGAGGGAGCGCCCAAAACCAAGCCAAAGGCTTGTAATTACGGGTTGGCATATGCAAAAGGGGATTATGTTGTTGTCTACGATGCAGAAGATATACCTGATCCCAAACAACTCAAAAAAGCAATTCTGGCATTCGGTAGAGTGCCTGCCAAGACGGTCTGTCTTCAGGCAAAGCTCAATTTTTACAATCCACACAACAACTTGCTCACGAGGCTATTTACTGCAGAATATTCACTCTGGTTTGACGTCGTCCTTACCGGACTTCAGTCTATCCAAACCAGTATCCCGCTTGGCGGGACGAGCAACCATTTCCGAACCGAAATTCTCCGTCATCTCCATGGATGGGATGCATTTAACGTGACGGAGGATTGTGATTTGGGCTCACGGCTCTTTAGCGCGGGATACAAAACTGCCGTCATGGACTCAATTACCCTCGAGGAAGCAACCAGCAAATTCGGAAATTGGATGAGGCAACGATCCCGATGGATCAAAGGGTATCTCCAGACGTATCTAGTCCATATGCGCTATCCTCTCCGTTTTGTTTCGCGTCACGGCATTCATGCTTTGTATTTTCAATTGACCATTGGGGGCAAGATCGCGTTTATGTTCATCAATCCTTTTTTGTGGCTTGCCACAATTTCGTATTTTACTCTCTACGCGTTTGTCGGTCCGACGATCGAATCGCTCTATCCGACGGTCATTTTCTATATGGCCGTCACGTCTCTGGTGTTCGGAAACTTCCTGTTTATCTATTACTACATGATTGGTGCTGCCCGGGCAGGACACTGGAGCGTCATTAAGTATGTTTTTCTCGTGCCGTTTTACTGGTTGATGGTATCTGTCGCTGCAACGATTGCCATGGTACAGCTTATCGTTAAGCCCCATTACTGGGAAAAGACAAACCACGGATTCCACTTGGACAAAGCAAAGAAGAAAATTTTTGCCGTTGCTCCTAAATCTGCAAAAGCAGCCAGGCGTTGGAATTTTGCTCCCGTTTTGTCACCAGCGGTCCTTTTGATCGCGGCTTCAGTATTGGGAAATCTGCTTAATTTTGTCTATAATGCCTACCTGGGAAGAAAATTGAGCCTCGAGGATTTTGGTGTTATCGGTCTTATCGGAAGTCTTCTCTATGCCGCCCAGATAGCATTTAGTGCAGTTTCAATGACGGTTACTCACAAAAGTGCATATCTGATGGGCAGATATGATGGTCCGGCTACTGAATTTTGGAAAACCGTACGCCATAAAGCTCTCGTTGTTTCGCTGTTTGCTACAGGAATTTGGATTGGCGGGATTCCGGTAATCTCAACAGTGCTTCATCTCAATTCGCTTGCACCAATCGTGCTTTTTACGCCTGTTGTTATGGTTGGTTTGCTTGCTTCCGTCGACGGAGGATATTTGAGCGGTTCCCAGCAGTTTACGTTAGTGTCTGTTGTGCTTATTACCGAAGCAATTTCAAAGCTCGTGTTTGCTATTTTGGGTGTCGAGACTGGGATATCGCTTCTTGTGTATGCTGCTATTCCCTTATCAATTGTTTGTTCTTTTGCCGTGGTGCGATGGTTATCGGTAAGATTTTCCAGCCAAGATCAAAAGCGGGTTGTGGATCCGAAAGATGGTGGATTTCCGAGGCGGTTTTTTGCCTCGACGATACTGATCCGTTCTTCATCTGCTGCGTTTTTGGGGCTTGATTTTCTCATGGTCCGACTCTTCGTAACGCCGATAGAGGCGGGACAATATGCACTGTTGTCCCTATCGGGGAAAATGATTTTCTTTTTTGGTTCGCTATTTTCGCAGTTTATCGTTCCCTTGGTGAGCAGAAGGGTTGGAGAAGGAGGAAAAGGGAAGCGACAGTTCCGGATTCTTTTAGGACTAACTATGATCGCTTCAGGAATTGGTGTTTTAGCCTTTGGGGTATATGGGTATATTACCGCGCCACTGCTGTTTGGTGAGCGTGCAAATTCCATTGTCCATCTTCTCCCTGAGTACGCGATAGCTTATGCGTTCTTTACTGTTGCATCAACAATCGTGACGTATCATCAGATTCGGCATAACTATGTATTTTCTGCGATGAGTTTTGTGGCAAGTGCGGGTGCAATAGTGGGAATTACGTTGAGTCACGGATCACTTGATGCAATTGTGCATGTTCTTCTTGTTTCCTCTCTCGCATTTGTAAACGCGGTAGCTTTTACTCATGTATTCCTCGAGCCGATACGAGTTTTTATTCGAAACATCGGTGACTTTTTAGGGTTGTTCTCCGAATTTCCCAAACAACGCACCGCAGGAGCTGCGCTTCGGATTTTGGTTCTCAATTGGCGCGATACGAGGCATACATGGGCAGGAGGAGCGGAAGTCTACGTTCACGAGCTTGCCAAGCGATGGGTTGCTTCAGGTAACCAGGTGACCATCTTTTGTGGCAATGATGGCAAACACAGCAGAAACCAGGTTATCGATGGAGTTCGGGTTGTGCGTCGCGGTGGATTTTATACGGTCTATCTGTGGGCAATGCTTTACTATGTTTTTAGATTCAGGGGTAAGTTTGACGTTATTATCGATAGCCAAAACGGAATTCCGTTTTTTGCTCCGCTCTATGCCCGGATTCCCACGATCACGGTTATTTATCACGTGCACCAGCAGGTATTTCGGGAGCATCTTAAATTTCCATTCTCTTCTATCGCAGCGTTTATAGAATCCAGAATTGCACCTCTGGTTTATAGAGGATCCAGAATCGTTACTGTTTCCGAATCGTCAAAGGCTGAAATACTTGCTCATCTACAGTATGGGAAAGATGCACGAATAGATATTGTAAGCCCTGGAGTTGACTTGTCTCTTTATAATACCAAGTCGAAAAAAACCACATTTCCCTCATTTTTATATTTAGGAAGGCTCAAACAATATAAAAATATCGACGTGGCGATACGTGCCTTTGCGACAGTACGAAAGTTTCACCAGACCGCACGAATGACCATTGCAGGAGAAGGAGAAAGTATAGATGCACTTCGTGCATTAATAAAAGAGTTTGATTTGACAACATCGGTTTCATTTATGGGCAAAGTAGATGAGGAAGAAAAAGTACGGCTTTATAGTCGGCATTGGGCGGCAATCCAGCCGTCTTCATTTGAAGGCTGGGGACTGACGGTTATTGAGGCGAATGCCTGCGGTACGCCCGTCATCGCATCTAATGTCTATGGGCTACGGGACTCGGTCGTCGATGAAAAGACAGGACTGTTAGTTCAGCCCCGAAATGTCCTTTCATTTGTCGGAGCCATGGAGCGGATGATAACGAGTACCGGTGACCGTCGGGCTTGGTCGAAAAATGCCACTGAATGGGCACAAAATTTTAGTTGGGAAAAAAGTGCTGACCGATTGCATCACGTTGTTATGGACGAGCTTGCAAACGCTAAACAATCTGTATTTGCGTACACGATTGCCCGGAGGACATCTGTATGAAAAAGCGATTGACAGTCACCATTGGCATTCCAGCACATAATGAAGCTGTTAACATTGGGAATTTGCTCTCATCGGTTCGTAAACAAAAAGGCAATAATTTTACGATCGAAAAAATTGTGGTGGTGTGTAGTGGTTGTACCGATGATACCGCAAAAATAGCTCGGTCAGCAGGAGCCCATGTTATTGAACAAAAAAAGCGCGATGGAAAAATGTCTGCTCTCAATCAGATTTATTCAATGAACAAAAGCGACATACTCATTACTCTTGATGCAGATTACGTTATTGCAGAAAATCACGCGATTGAAAAAATCATCAATGTTTTTAAAGATCCAACCGTAGGCATTGCTGTTTTTCATATAGAACCAGTTGTATCTGATTCGGTGATCGGAAATATTTCTCGAGCTGCAGACTTGTTTTGGATAGAATCGAGAATCCATGTTAATGATGGAGATCATCCACACAACTTACAGGGGGGGTCTACCGCTATGCGAAAAATTGTGGCTCAAACGGTGAGGTATCCCGCTGACTTAAATACGGATGAGGGCTATTTGTATATAAAGGCAAAACAGCTCGGTGCTTTCCGGTACGTGCATGAGGCTAAGATTTTGTATAGAGCTCCGGATACGCTACACGATTTTTGGTCTCTCAGTAGCAGGGCAATATTTTACCGTCGATATAAGGCGACCAAATATTTAGGGAAAAATCTCGACAGTCTTTACGAAATTCCTTTGAAGTACAAGATGTTGGGTATGGCGAAAACGTTCATTCGTAGTCCATTCTATACATCAGGAGCAGTGGTATTGAATGTTCTCGTGAGGGTATTCCCACGACGGGATAATGGGGTACGGTCAAAAAAATGGGAGATGGCGCAATCTGCTAGAAAAGCGATCGTACTATGAAAAAACTTACCTGTACCATAGCCATTCCAACCTGTTATGGAGGCAAATCTCTCCAATCAACTATTCGAAGTATTCGACGAAGTCGCCAGTGCGGATCGTTTTCGATAGTAGTACGCGCAGATTCGAAACCTATTTCAGATGGAATAAAGCGCAATCTTTCCTCTTTAGGAGTGAAACTTGTAGAGAACAAAAAGCCAGGAAGTCAGATGTATAAAGTTAAACAAATGGTCGAACACATCCGTACAGATATTGTCATTATTACTCACGATGATGTTCGTTTTGACCAGGGAACTCTTGCGGCGATAGTGAAACGGTTTAAAGATAATCCAAAGGTAACGATGGTTGGTGCAAATGTTCTCGCCGAGACTGCGCAGTCGCAATTTGAGCGGATTATTGATGTTGGGTTACGCGGGACTACAACTATAGGAACTGCATGGAGAGGCGGCGACAACTATCTTCTGGCAAATGGTCGTTGTCTCGCATTCCGTACACAACATTTCAAAAAAATGACCGTTCCGGACAATATCGTCAACGCTGATGCGTATCTATATTTTGAAAATAAACGCCTGGGAGGCAAATTTGTATGGGTCAAAGAAGCAAGGGTATTTATCGAAAATCCTAAACACATGAGCGAACACCTTCGGCAGAGCCAACGGTTTCTTTATTCCAGTGAGGAGCTGAGCCAATATTTTGACACGTCGATTGCAAGAGAATATATGGTGCCTACGATTATTCAGTTTAAAGCGATCCTCAAGGAACTCGTTACTCATCCTATCCATGTCTTTTTGTATGTAGGCATATTGGCGTATGCCAAGCTAACACAAAGGAGAGATAGTGATGCGCGGTCGCCATTATGGAAAGTAAATATTTCAACCAAGAGTTGAAATAGACCTATATAATAAGTTATAATGCATATATGAAAGCAGTTATATTAGCAGGTGGTTTCGGTACAAGACTTACTGAGGAAACAGGCGTTCGGCCAAAGCCAATGGTGGAAATTGGAGGCAAACCCATGCTCTGGCATATCATGAGAATATATTCCCACTATGGGATAAATGATTTTGTCATTTGTTGTGGGTATAAGAGTCATTATATTAAAGAGTATTTTGCCAATTATCACCTTCATCGCTCTGATGTGACGTTCGATCTGACGAGTCACAACACAAAAATTCATAGAAATGGCGCAGAACCTTGGCGCGTAACGCTCGTAGAGACCGGGGAGGATACCATGACAGGTGGAAGACTTAAGAGAATTAAGGAATACATAGGGAGTGAAACGTTCTGTTTTACCTATGGAGATGGTGTGACTGACGTTAATATAACAGAGCTTATAGCATTTCATAAAAAGCAGGGTACACTCGCAACTATGACTGCTGTCCAGCCTCCGGGTAGATTTGGAGCTTTTGCTCTTTCAGAGGATCAGTCCAAAATAGTGACCTTTAAGGAAAAGCCCAAAGGAGATGGGGCATGGATAAATGGTGGGTATTTTGTGCTTGAGCCATCGGTATTTGATTATATCCAAGGGGATGCAACGATCTGGGAGAAAGAACCGCTTCAGACCCTAGCGCACGAAGGTCAGCTTAGTGTATTTAAATACGACGGCTATTGGCAAAATATGGATACGCTAAGAGACAAAATGATTTTAGAAGAACAATGGGTGTCAGGAAAAGCCCTGTGGAAGGTTTGGAAATGATCATATGAAAAAATTGAGAGCAATCATTGGAGAAACGATATTTGGATCTCGCGTTAATTGGGAGGTTTCCAGGATCGTTCCGTTTTTACCAAAAAAAGGAACAATTCTGGATTTAGGAGCAGGTACCGGGCTTTTTACAAAAGCTTTTCTCAGATTGGGCTACCGCATGGAGCCGGTGGATATCAAAAATAGAAGCTATTATTATACTGCTCCATCGCATATCTATAACGGTAAGAATCTTCCATATCAAGAAAATCAGTTTGCGGCCTGCATTTTGTTTGCGGTACTTCATCATACACCGGACCCACGCGCGGTTCTGGCTGAAGCGGCAAGAGTTTCCAAGCGTCTCGTGATTTATGAAGATATCGTTACGAACGTATTCCAAAGATTTTATACATACGTGATTGACAGTGTACTGAACAAGGAGTTTATCGGTCACCCGCACAGCAATAAGACCGAAGCGGAATGGGTAGAGCTATTTCGTAAATTCGGTTTAAAAATTGTTAAGGTCGAACACAGTAATTCATATCTGTTTATGCATAACAATCTTTTTTTCCTTGAAAAAACGCATTAGCTATGAACATTTTACTCACTGGTTCAGGAGGATATATTGGTACTCAGATGGCGCAAGCGCTGATAGCGGCGGGCCACAAGGTCACGGGTCTAGATACCGAATATTATAACGAAGGTTGGCTATACGGTAAGCCGTTTAAACTCAAGTCTTTTATCAAAAAAGACATTAGGCAAGTTACGGTTTCGGATGTTTCGGGCTTTGATGCAGTTATTCATCTGGCTGAATTGTCCAACGATCCGCTGGGTCAGAACAATCCGGAACTTACCTACGAAATTAATCACAAAGGAACCGTCAACTTGATCGACCAATGTATAAAGGCGGCAGTTCCGAGATTTATTTATTCATCTTCCTGTAGCGTATATGGAGCATCGGACAATGTCAGTGATGAAACGTCATCAACCAATCCGTTGACTGCATATGCAAAATCGAAGGTTCTTAATGAACGATATCTGATAACGAGAGCAAGTGATATATTTACTCCCATAATTTTCAGGAATGCGACGGTGTATGGCCCGTCGCCGCGAATTCGTTTTGATTTGGCCGTCAATAATCTGGCGGGATTAGCATGGACAACCAAAGAAGTGAAAATGGACAGCGACGGAACACCATGGCGACCGTTTGTTCATATTCTGGATGTTTGCCAAGCATTTCTTCTGGCTCTCACAGCGCCAAAAGAGAAGGTCTCCGGTCAGATTATGAACGTCGGAGATACACGATCTAATTACCAAATCAAAGAAATTGCCGAAATTATTGGAAAAGTTTTTGACGTGTCCAAGATAACCCTCAATAAACAAGGGGCTGACAAGAGAAATTACCGAGTAAATTTTGATAAGATTGCGCGCGTTCTTGGCTTTAGAGCTCTTCGTAATGTCGAAACAGGTGTAAGAGAGTTAAAAGAGGTTTTTAAATCGATCGAAATGAGTAAGAAAACATTCTTATCCGAACAATATACACGTCTTAAAATGATTGACCATCTAAAAAGCACAGGCCTATTAAACGAAAATTTACTTTGGGTATGAAACAACTTACATGCCGGTTTTGCAACGCACGCCTTTCTCAAACCTTTGTGGATTTGGGGCTTTCTCCTGTAGCAAATGACTATATTCCGTTTTCGGAGAAGGATACCAGAGAGTCGTTTTACCCACTTCACGTGTTTGTCTGCACGAAGTGCTGGCTTGTCCAACTTCCCGAACACCGAACAGAAGGAGAAATATTTACAGATACCTATGCATATTTTTCTTCGTATTCGTCTTCCTGGCTTGCTCATGCAAAAGATTATGTAGAGACGATGACCAAACGGTTTGGTCTGAATAAATCAAATCTTGTTATTGAGCTTGCATCAAATGATGGATATCTCCTGCAATATTTTAGAGAAAAACGAATTCCCGTTCTTGGAGTCGAACCAACCAAGAACACGGCAGCTGCAGCCAGAGCAAAGGGTATTCGTACGGTTACAGAATTTTTCGGGCGCGATACAGCAAGAAAGCTTAAAAAGGCAGATCTGTTGATCGGTAACAATGTCCTCGCTCACGTACCTGATCTTAATGACTTTGTCGGAGGAATGAAAATAATTCTCAAGTCAGACGGAATATGTACTATGGAGTTTCCGCATCTTATGAAACTCATGGAAAAAAATCAGTTCGATACTATTTATCACGAGCACTATTCATATTTTTCTTTTCTGACCGTTCAAAAAGTATTTGCCAAACACGGACTGACACTTTTTGACGTTGAAGAAATCCCGACACATGGCGGGTCTCTTCGTATCTATGGCCGTCATAGCGCAAATAAAGACATAAAAAAGACAAAGCGAATAGATGCATTGATTCGCAAAGAAATAGTATTTGGCTTACATAAAACTGAAACATACACGAAGTTTTCAGAGAAGGTTAAAAAAACAAAACAAGCGTTTTTGAAATTTCTTATCGAAGCGAAAAAGAATGGTAAGTCAATTGTGGGTTACGGTGCACCTGCCAAAGGCAATACGTTTCTTAACTACTGCGGCGTACGAACCGACTTTATCGATTATACCGTCGATGCCAGTCCATACAAGCAAAAGCACTTTTTGCCGGGCGTACGAATACCCATATATGAACCGGAAAGAATTGCCAAGACCCACCCGGATTACGTTTTGATTTTACCGTGGAATATAAAAACAGAAGTAATGGAACAGATGCGGGCGGTACGCAAATGGGGAGGAAAATTTGTAACAGCAATTCCAAGAGTAACCATACAATGAAATTTATAAAAACACCATTATCCGGCGCATACATTATCGAAACCGAAAAACGAGAAGATGATCGGGGATTTTTTGCCAGAACATGGGATAGGAGTGAGTTTAAAACACACGGCGTGAAGACAGATTTTGTACAGTCAAGCATGTCATACACAAAACAACGAGGGACGCTCCGCGGCATGCATTATCAAAAATCCCCGAATGATGAGGGTAAATTAATGTATATAACAAAAGGCAGAATCTACGATGTCATCATTGACTTACGAAAAAATTCTGCAACATACAAAAAATGGTTTAGTACAGAACTGAGTGACGATTCTTGTAAAGGGCTTTATATTCCAGAGGGTTTTGCTCATGGTTTTATTACATTAACAAGTGACGTGGAAGTTCGGTATATGATGACTGCTTTTTACAAACAGGAATCACGAGCAGGTGTTCGATATGACGACCCTGCGTTTGGAATCCGATGGCCAATTGAAATTACGAAGATATCAGAGAAAGACGCTCATTTTCCAAATTATGATTCTCGTTGATACCGCACTAGAAAAAAGAGAAGCAGAAGGCAACCCAATTCGTGTCGGGATGATTGGTGCCGGGTTTATGGGTAAGCCTATTGCACTTCAAATTATCAAATATACAAAAGGCATGCGGCTTGTTGCCATTGCCAACAGGCACATAGAAAAAGCAAAACAAGCCTATCTCGACGCAGGTGCGAGCCAAGTAGAAACTGTTACTTCACAACTGGAGCTCGATAGTGCCATTGAAAAGAATACCTATGTCGTCACAGAGGATCCTATGCTTTTGGCTAGGTCTTCACACATAGATATTATCCTCGAGGTCACCGGGACGATTGACTATGCGCTGGAAGTTATTCTGGAAGCGTTTAAGCACAGAAAGCATGTTGCTCTTATGAATGCGGAATTGGATGGAACCTTGGGTCCCATTCTTAAAGTCTACGCAGATCGAGCTGGTGTAATTTATACAAATACAGATGGGGACCAGCCTGGAGTTACCATGAATCTCTTTAGATTTGTTCGGGGAATTGGATTAACTCCGGTTTTTTGCGGAAATATAAAAGGGCTTCAAGATCCGTATCGCACTCCCGAAACACAGAAAGCGTTTGCCGAAAAATGGGGGCAGAAGCCTCACATGGTTACCTCGTTTGCAGATGGAACTAAAATATCATTTGAGCAGGCTGTGGTAGCAAACGCAACTGGATTTCGTGTTGCCAAGCGCGGTATGTGGGCACCGACTGTACCGGCGGGAACAGCATTAGAAGAAGCTATAAAACAATATCCGACAGAAGAGATTCTCAAGAATCCGGGTTTTGTAGATTACATCATTGGAACCGTGCCGAAATCCGGCGTATTTGTATTAGGAACGACAGACGATCCGATTCAGAAGAAGTATTTGGCACTTCATAAAATAGGCGAAGGGCCACTCTATCTTTTCTACACGCCCTACCACACCTGTAATTTCGAAGTACCAACGACGCTTGCAAGAGTTGTAATCTTTGGTGATGGGGCTGTCGTTCCAAAAAACAAACCATATGTTGAGGTTGTCACGATTGCAAAAAAAGATCTCAAAAGCGGTGAAACTATCGATGGCATGGGTGGTTTTACGGTGTATGGCGAGTGCGAGAATGCAGAAACTGCAAGAAAAGAGAATTTACTTCCAATAGCCTTCGCCGAAGACCTCATGCTCAAAAGAGATATCGCTAAAGATCAAGCAGTAACACTTGAAGACATTGTTTCACTTCCAACGAGTAGTTCCTGGAAGTTGTGGGAGGAGCAACAGCGATTATTTAAAAATTTATGAAATATAAAAAACAAGTAGATGAATCGCATTATGAATTCAATCGCTACGTCGATGAACAGAGGTGGCATTCTTATTATTACCAAATCCGTATGGTAAGCGATGTTGCGCGCAAACTCGGAAAGAAAAAAATAACAATACTTGAGATAGGTATAGGAAACGGAATCATTACAGCTATCTTAAAACACCTTGGTCATAAAGTAATAACGATGGATATTGATAGGAAACTTAGGCCCGACATTGTCAAAGTGTTACCGAATGTTCCGAAAGGGCGTACGTACGATTGCGTAGTGTGTTGCGAAGTATTGGAACACATAAAATATAAGGATTCTGCCATAAGTCTCAAGCGACTATCAATAATAGCAAAATTCGTAGTTTTATCAATTCCACAGAAGGGAATACATTTTTCTTATGCTATAAAAGCATCTTTACTGCCTCAACTTAGAGGAATTATCTCTTTGCCTTTCTATCATCTGCCTCATGCTTTTGACGGTCAACATTATTGGGAGCTTGGTACTAGTGGAATTAGCGAGAGGAAATTCAGAGATTTATTATTGCACTCTCGTTTTAATGTTTTGTTTGATATGAGACTTCAAGCAAATCCGTATCATCATTTTTACTTGTTGCAAAGCAAAAGATATGGAAAATAAAAAAATAATAACTGTTAGCATTGGTATTCCCGCGTATAACGAAGAAGCAAACATAGAACACCTATTGAAGGCTTTACTATCGGATACCTCGACGGAAACGAGACTCAGTGAAATCGTTGTTATTTCTGATGGAAGCACTGACTCTACTGTCTGTCGCGTCAGGTCGTTTAGAGATAGTCGAATTAAAGTCATTGATAGAAAAAAGAGACTAGGAGTCGTACGTACAGAAAATGAAATATTGACGCACGTACTTGGGGATATTTTAGTTGTGTTGGATGCGGATGTTGTACCAGTTGAGTCTGATTTTTTGGATAGAATAACGCAACCTATTCGTAGTAATCGAGCGGTTGGACTTGTTGGTGCTTCAACAGTACCGCTTCCCTCGCAAACAATACTTGAACGAGTTATCACAAATAGTCACTACATGAAACAGCATATATACAAACTAATACGGGATGGCAATAACGTTTATCTATGTCACGGAAGAGCAAGGGCATTTTCTAAGCCATTTTACAAATTACTGCGTTGGGTAGATGATTGTCCAGAGGATGCGTACTCTTATTTTTTATGCAAGACAAAGGGATTTTCGTTTGTTTATGCGAATAAAGCGGGAGTATTTTTTCGATCGCCACAATTTTTTGATGGACATGTAAAACAGAGTACGAGATTCGTAGCAGGAATAAAAAAACTTAAGGAAATATTTGGAAGTGAATTTATAGACAAAGCATATAGGATACCTCGTTCCATTTTTTTAAAAACATTATTGAGGTACTTAAAAAGAAACCCGTTTTCAACTCCTGCCTATATTGTCATTACTCTCTTTATTCGCATTGTATACAGTAATGAACATACATATAAATCACGCTTTTCGATCTCGCAATCGTCTAAACGAGTTGTGTTGTATAAAGGTCAAAAATTATCGAGAGTATGAAAAACTATAAATTATTTAGTAGGCTCGGTATTGCATTGTTTATTGTTTTCATTGTGAGTGTTTTGACGGTTTCGATACGGGGAATTCCGGGGACGCCGACGAGCGAGACGGTTAATGAGTCACAGTGGGGAGATGAGGGACCGTTTGAATTATCTCCGGAGCGGGGGCGTTTTGCACTGACGTTATCGCTTATTGAGAATCAGTCGGTTGAATTCACTCATTCCATTGTGCAGTTTTCTACGCCGGATCTTGGGTATAAGAACGGAAAGTTCGTGTCGCTTTTTGCTCCCCTATTGTCATTTCTAATAGTTCCGGGATATCTCTTGGGAAGACTGTTTGGTTACGGACAGGTTGGGGCGTACGCGATAATTGCTTTGTTTGCACTTTTTAATACGTTGCTTATTCGCTCGATAACCATACGAATGGGAGCAAATCCGGTCGCAGCGTCCATCGGAGCAGCCCTATTCCTGTTCGGTACGCCGGCGTTTGCATATGCATCATCGCTCTATCAACATCATGTTTCATTATTTTTAATTTTGGTGAGCCTTTGGTTGCTTGTCGGGAATAGGAGTTGGTTGCGGCTGTTTTTTGTGTGGCTTGCTATCGGACTGGGACTTCCTCTTGATTATCCAAACATCATCATGATGATGCCGCTCGCAATTGTCGCTGCACTTGAGACCATAAAGATAGTGACCAGCAACGATAAAATAGTGGTGCAAATTCGACTGTTGGCGGGATTGGCAGTGGTCGGAGTGGTCGCTCCTCTCGTGTTTTTCTTCTGGTACAACAATGCCGCTTATGGTAGTCCTCTGACGCTTTTAAGTTCATTAAAACAGGTAAAAGCGCTCAATCCCGACGGAACACTTATAGAAGACGCGCAAAGCGACAGGGCTGCAGGTATTGTTACGTCTACAGCAGAAAACAGAGTTGCGACGGCCTTTTTCCAATCGAGAAACTTTCTGAGAGGATTTTCCATTCTAACGGTGAGCAGAGATCGGGGTCTTTTGTACTTTGCTCCAGTCATGTTGTTTGGAATTGTTGGGGTAATTATACTTTATAAACAAAAAAATCCCCATGTTCCTTTGATGGTAGCGATTTTGGGAGCAAATATGGTTCTTTACTCAATGTGGGGAGATCCTGCGGGAGGGTGGGCTTTCGGGGGACGTTATCTTATCCCAACGTTTGCAATGCTGTCGATATGGATCGGAGCAGCATTGAGTTATCTCCGAAGAAATATTCCGTTTCTCATTGTATTTTTATTCGTTTCATTTTATTCCATTGCAGTCAATACCCTCGGAGCAATTTCTTCAAATAGGAATCCGCCGCAATCTGAAATATTGGCACTCGAGCAGGCATCGGGTAAGCCCGAGCTTTATTCATGGGATAGAAATGCGCAATTTGTTAATGCGGGCAAACTCAAAGCATTTGTCTATAACGATATTGGATATAAATACATGAGTTCTTGGGATTACTATCAATACGTAACAATATTTATCGCGGTTATTTTGTGTTTTCATTTTGCCTTTTTGTATACAAGAGGTAATAAAAAAACGCACCTATGAAAAATATTTTTACCTTGGAATTTAGCATTGATAATCGCAGACTTCAGTCAATGCACGGGTATATAGAGAGATTTGCACTGCCTTTGCTCCTTGGGTTGCTTGTTGCAATATCCGTGCTTACCTTTGTCCAGCATTTGAACAACGGACTTGGACTTGCCTACAACGATGCCAGGTCGCATTTGGACATCGGAAGACGCGTTGTGGAAGGACTAAAGCCGGGGTTGGCACAGTTGGGATCGGTGTGGTTACCGCTGCCGCATCTTTTGATGGTACCGACGATCTGGAATGACTTTATGTGGCACTCGGGACTTGCCGGCGCACTGCTGTCGATGGTTTCCTTCGTTGCAACGGGAATCGTCATCTATTTGTTTTTAAAACGACTCGGCGTCGGTGTGTTGGGAAGCGTTTTTGGTGTTGTCGTATTTGTGGCAAATATCAACGTCCTGTATCTCCAGTCAACGGCAATGACAGAGCTTCTGCTGCTTGCCACGATGACTGTAGGTATTTATAAGCTCGTTTCCTGGCACCGGGATAATTCTATTATTTCTCTCGTCCATGCCGCATTCTTTATTATGTTATCAACCCTCGTTCGCTATGAAGGATGGTTTCTTCTTTTTGTCGCGTCAGGGCTGATTCTCTTCCGTACCATTCGAACGCGTGGGTATAAGACGGCCGAAGGCACGGTGATTCTTTTTGGAACGCTTGCTGCGTTTGGGATCGCCCTCTGGCTTTTATGGAACCTTCTGATTTTCAAAGATCCTCTCTACTTTGCTCTGGGCCCCTTTTCAGCCCGTGCTCAACAGGCACAGCTAGAGCAAGCCGGCAATCTCATTACAAAGGGAAATTTCTGGCTCTCATTTCAGACCTATATGTACGCACTTATTTTTAACTCCTACATGTATCAAGTTATTATGGGAGCGATTGGTGCTGTTGTTCTCTGGTCGGATAAGAAAATCCCGGCAGGTGTTCGTATTGCGAGTACCGCGCTCTTTGCACCATTTTTCTTTAATATTTTGGCTTTGTATTTGGGTCATTCAGTTCTCTTTATTCAGGGGATCAATGGGGACACATGGTTTAATGCCCGATACGGGGTGATGATGATGCCGTCGATTGCAATATTTATCGGGTATCTTGTCCATCGTGCAGCGACTCTGCGGTGGGTCATCATCGGACTATTGACGTTCGTGCTCTTTTTTGCCTTTGCCAACGGAGATGCCGTGACGATTGATGATGCAAGAGTTGGGTCGAGCCAGAAGAATGTATCGGAAGTATCCGGGTATCTCAAGGAGCATGCAACAGGCGAGAAAGGATTCATTCTTATTTCTGCAGCGTCCCATGACGCAATTATTTTTTCCTCGGGGCTTCCTATGAAGCGCTTTATCCATGAAGGAACCGGAGCATATTGGGAAAGCGCAACAACTTCTCCTGATCGTTGGGCTCGGTGGATTGTGATGCGGACAAATGACGTTAATGATCTTACCTGGAAAGCAGTTTCTGTGGTCCCTACGTTTCTTGAGCGGTATACACGCGTTGCAGAGTACCCATTCGCTGATGTGTATGAGTTGCACCCAGAGTGGCTACCAGCCCTCCAAACAGAACCCGTCCTTAAACAACATAAATAAACCTATGCGTATAAAACGATTCATCACTGTATGTGCCGTCTTAGGAATAGCTGCATTTGCGTTCAGCAAACCGAATGCGAAAGAGCAAGCATCAACGTGGTGGGTGATACAGTCAATTGATACGATGAAGTATTCGCGAGACCCAAGCCGTGAGAAGCTCAAGGATCCCTCGTATGACCGTGTCATAGACGGGCAAGTGCGCCAAATTGCCGAGACGGGGGCAACGCATGTAGCAATCGGCACACCCTACGATGAGGAATTTGTTCCAATCATGAAGCGTTGGGTGAGTGCGGCCAGAAGGTACGGTCTCAATGTATGGTTTCGCGGGAACTTTTCCGGGTGGGAGAAGTGGTTTGGATATGCTTCTATCAGCCGGGATGAGCACAAGATAAAGACTGCCGAGTTTATAAGAAACCATGCTGATTTATTTGCCGATGGCGATATTTTTACCCCTTGTCCTGAGTGTGAAAACGGCGGTCCTGGTGACCCTAGGCGAAATGGTGATGTTGCGGGCCACAAAGTATTTCTGAAAGAGCTGCATCAGGTTGCCAAGGATGGATTTAGTGCGATAGGTAAAAATGTGGAGTCGGGATTATTCTCGATGAATGGTGATGTAGCCCGGCTCATTATGGATCCGGAGACAACGAAGGCACTTGGCGGTGTGGTTGTCGTAGACCATTATGTAGCCAGTCCCAAGCAACTCAAAGAAGACATCATAGCGCTTGCCAAGCAGAGTGGAGGCCAAATTGTGCTCGGTGAGTTCGGTGTACCAATACCCGATCTCCATGGGAATATGAACGAGGAAGCCCAAGCTGCATGGATAGGAGAAGCGCTTAGGGCAGTTTCAGGTGTGCCTGAAGTCATCGGTATCAACTATTGGACCAGTGTCGGCGGATCAACCCGTCTTTGGGAAGGGGACGGTAAAGCCAGACTTGCAGTACAAGTGCTCAAGCTCTTTTTTACACCAAAAATCGTTCGGGGAACGATTCTCAACGAAATTAGACAACCTATAGCACAATCTATTATTTCGAGCACATACCGTTACGCAACCAGCGGACGGGATGGAAAATTTGTATTGCCGTACCTAGACGAAAGAGTCACAATATCGGTGCAAGCGCCGGGATATGATACAAAGCAGGTGCAGGCCGGGGATGGTAATCAAGAGATAACTGTGCCACTAGTTAAGCGAGAGGAGTCGTTTTGGTTCAAAATCCAGAAATTCTTGCACCGATTGACTGGCCGTGTTATAATCCTATAACAATAAATATGAGGGCAGGAATTCTCGGTAGTTTGCTTCTTCTGGTTGGCACCATTACGCCCAAGGCGTATGCCCAAACCGTGCCCAGTTTCCCCAGTTGTTCTAATCCCCAGGGATCAGTCAAGGTAAGCTACAGCGAAGGCACACATGGTATTGTGGGCAACGGAGGGACGTTTATGGGAAGCGATACGGTCTATACGCTTTCAGAAGGGACCACAACGCAGTGTTTCTGTGCGGATAATGGAGACGGCACACAAACCAACTGGTGGCACGCAGCCTCTCTTACCGAAGCCGAAATTCAGGTTCTCAAAAATCAGGGGTGGATATCTGTGCCAAACGGAGCGCTCTGGGGACTCACCGAAGGAGAATGGCTAGCGTTTAATAATTCATATAGTTGTCAGGGTAGAGGACAAATATTAGCAGCTTCCACAGGAACTGGTGGAGATGTGTTGGGGCTTGCGACAACTGGCAATATTCTCACGATCTATGCACTCGCTGGTTTTGGTGTTGCCTCGGTTTTTTTGAGCGTTCTTCTTAGAAAAAATTCATGAGCCGATTCTTTTTTTTCCTTGGGGTCATTTCAATTTTGGCTGCAGGGTATCTCATATGGCAGCGGTATAGCCCAACGAGACTCGCCTTTAATGCGATGGTGTTGCCAGCGACGAAGGATAGGACCGAGATTGTTCCGACGTCGATAGAAATTGAAGATCTCGGTCTTGCGCTCTCTATTATTTCCGAAGAGTTAATTGATAATACATGGCCAATGAGTAATCGTGGAGTCGTGTATCTTGCCAATACTCCGAGACCGGGAGACCGGGGAAATAGCATCCTCTATGGTCACAATTGGCCAAATATTTTAGGAAGATTAACCAGGATTAAACCGGGTGCAACGATCAGTATTGGCTTTAACAATGGAGAACGCCGGATGTTTATTGTTGAGTACACTCAGGAAGTAACACCCGATCAAACCCATATTCTTGCCTCAACCGACGATCGCAGAATTACGCTCTATACCTGTACGGGGTTTTTTGATCAAAAGCGCTTCGTCGTTACAGCTATTGCCGAAGAGGAATCTACAGCTTTCCTGCCGAATATTAAAATGATTCAAATCATTTTAATGATTGATGCATTCTTTTTTATTAGTTAATTCTTCATTAGTAGATTTTAGTAGATTTCACGACTGGCATTTTTTCCCCGTGCGTGTACATAATGGAGTATGGTTTCATTATTGGTCCACGCGTTTTTGCCGCACCACACGAACAATCATCGTGCCCGAGCTCTCCATATTGATGCGTTTCTCGTCTATATATTCGCATTTTTGATGTTCCAGATCGTTACGTGGGTTGGAACTATGCGGATTCCGGACGTGTTAGGGTATGCGACCGATATCCGTCTTGAACAGTTATTGTCTTTCACCAATGAGAAGCGGCGGGAAGCGGGATTATCGTCGCTCGTGCTTAATGGCCAGCTCTCTCAAGCGGCGGCAGGCAAAGCAGCTGACATGTTTGCCAAAAATTATTGGGCACACACGAGCCCGGACGGGAAGCTTCCGTGGGACTTTATCGTTGGCGCCGGGTATAAATATACGGTCGCAGGCGAAAATCTCGCCAAAAATTTTAACGACAGCCGTGGTGTCGTTGATGCATGGATGGCTTCGACGTCTCACAAAGAAAATCTGTTAAAACCCAGCTATAAAGATATCGGGTTTGCAATCGTCAACGGCATGCTCAATGGTGAAGAGACCACGTTGGTTGTGCAAATGTTTGGTGCTTCAGCCGGCGCGCCGGTCGCGGCTGCTCCGGTCCGGCAACCCCTCGTGCGTGAAGTTATTGCCCAGGAACCCACAACGGAGCCGGTCGCTATCACGAAAGTCGCATTTTCAACCAACGAACCTGCGGGATCTTCTGCATTCGGTCCGATTGTCCTTGCCCAGTTTGGGCAAGTCGTTCAGAATCCCTGGATCAATCTTGGAGCGCTCAATAAGTGGATATCATTTATTTTTATCGGGTTCCTCATTGGTTTGTTGTCTCTGGATATGTGGTTTGTCCATCAGAGAAGAATTGTTCGGGTGTCAGGGAGATCTCACGCGCATATATTATTTTTTACGGCACTCCTTATACTTGTAGGAATATCGTTGCCTGGGAGTATTTTATGAAATTACAGATGGTCCATTATGTTGTGCTTGTCTCGATTCTTGCCGGAGGGATTGCGTCATTTGTGATACTCAGGGGAGATGTAGCGGCGCAGCAAAGAATTGGGATTGTTACGGCTGTTGCCTACGTTATATGGGGAATTGTTCATCATGCCGCGAGTGGCGATCTCCATAGGAAAGTTGTGATAGAATACGTGCTTGTTGGCGCCGTAGCAATACTCGTTCTGGTTAATGTGCTGCGGCCATAATCTATGAAAGGTGTCATCTTAGCCGGAGGGTTAGCTACACGCTTGAGACCTCTTACGCTCGTTACTAATAAGCACCTTCTTCCGGTGTATCACCAGCCCATGATTTATTACTCTTTGCAGGCGATGCAAAAGGCGGGCGTTTCGGAGGTTCTCCTGACGACCAGCGGAGATCATGCGGGCGACTTTGCCAATCTTCTCAAAAACGGCGAAGAATTTGGTTTGAAGCTCTTGTACTCAATTCAGGATAACCCCAAGGGTGGTATTTCTGATGCTATTGCGCTTGCGCAGGAATTTGCGGGGAATGAATCCATTTTGGTTCTGTTAGGAGATAATATTTTTAATTTCAACCTCGAAGCGTCGAGGAAAAAATTTGAACAGAAGCAGTATGGGGCAATGATATTTGGTGTTCATAAAGATACCGACTCGCGTCATTACGGTGTCATTGAGATGGACAAAAGCGGAAAAGTTCTCTCTATCGAAGAGAAGCCGGAGCATCCCAAGAGCGATATTGCCCAAACCGGCATTTACATGTATGACCACCGGGTATTCGATTTTATTAAGACATTGAAACCATCTGCCAAAGGAGAACTGGAAGTTACGGACTTAAACAATTGCTACCGCGCCGAGAGCAAGCTGTTTTGCGAGATTATCGATTGGTGGATTGATGCCGGCGCATCCTACGACGAACTTCTTGCTGCCAATAATGATGTCGCAAAGATGGTAAAGGCAGGGCAGCTATGATCGATGGCGTCATAACGAAGCCCCTTGTCCGCTTCCCCGATGAACGGGGATTTTTCGAAGAAATTATTCGTGCGTCCGACCATTTTTTTTCAGAAGGATTTGGACAGCTCTCGCGGTCCCTCATGCACCCTGGGGTCGTCAAAGCATGGCATATTCACAAAACGCAGATAGACTGGTGGTATGTCGTCAATGGAAAAATTAAAGTGGTGCTCTATGACCTCCGAGCTTCGAGTGCAACGCACAAGGAGCTGGATGAATTTATTTTAGGCGACGGAGGGCAAGATATGATTGTCAAGATTCCTTCAGGTGTTGCTCATGGGCTTAAAGTTCTCGCAGGGCCGGCAGACCTAATCTATGTAACGAGCGGCGTCTACAACAAAGAAGAAGAGGGAAGACTCCCTCATGATGATCCCACGATTGGTTATGACTGGGTTGGCGGAATACCGATTAGCAACAAAAACATTTTTTAATTTATGAAACTTCTCGTAACTGGGGGCGCAGGATTTATCGGGTCGAATTTTATTCTTTACTGGATGAATCAGCATCCCGAGGATTTGGTTGTTAACCTCGATAAACTTACCTATGCCGGAAATCTGGAGAATCTAAAAGAAGTAGAAAAAAATTCTACCTATAAGTTTATTCATGGCGATATTTGTGATGCTGAAGTTGTCGCCCGCGCCATGAACAATATAGATATGGTCATCCATTTTGCTGCAGAAAGCCATGTGGATCGATCGATTACCGGCCCCTCTCCTTTTGTGCAAACAAATGTTGTTGGTACTCATGTTCTTTTAGAATCTGCCTTAAAAAACAAAATTAAGAGATTTCATCATATATCTACCGATGAAGTGTTCGGATCGCTTGAGCTTGAGCGTCCGGGTAAATTTAGTGAACGAACAAAATATGATCCCAGAAGTCCATATTCAGCAAGTAAAGCTGGGTCAGATCATTTAGTAAATGCGTATTATCATACGTACGGCTTGCCTATTACGATTACCAACTGTTCCAATAACTTCGGCCCCTTCCAATTTCCCGAAAAACTTATTCCTTTGGCTATCACCAATCTTCTGGAAGGCAAAAAAGTTCCGGTCTACGGAGACGGGAAGTACGTACGCGATTGGCTTTATGTAGAAGATCATTGCCGTGCTATTGAAGCAGTGCTTTTAAAAGGGAAAATTGGAGAAACATACTGTGTTGGTGGAATGACGAGTGACATAAGTAATCTTAGTGTGATCAAAAAAATTATCAAATATTTAGGTAAAGACGAATCGATGATCGAGTATGTTACCGATCGGTCCGGCCACGATAGGCGCTATGCAATGGACTGGAGCAAAATCAACAAAGAATTAAGTTGGAAGCCGGCTCATGATTTTGATACGTGGTTAAGTAAAACGGTCCAATGGTATAAAGACAATGAGTCTTGGTGGAGAGCACTTAAGGCTCGGCCCGGAAAACACAAAGGCTGAGCCTTAGGGTACTTCAAGGCTCAGCCTTCACTATCTCCTATGAATATAATTGGTACTGGATTATCTGGTTTAGTTGGTTCCCGTGTTGTTGAACTTTTGTTCCCGCGTCACTCATTTACCGATTTGAGCCTCGATACGGGCATCGATATCACGAATAAATCCACTGTAGAGGAACATATTAAAAAAAGTGATGCACCATGGGTTTTTCATTTTGCCGCCAAGACCGATGTCGATGGTGCAGAATCTGAAGCCGCTTTGGGCGAAAAAAGCCCGACCTGGATTGTCAACGTCACCGCAACAGAACGTATTGTTTCTGTTTGTAAGACAATGGGAAAAAGGCTTTTGTATATATCCACAGACTACGTGTTCGACGGAACAAAAGATACATATTCTGAAGAAGATCTCCCCAATCCGCAGGGCTGGTACGCAAAAACCAAGCATGAGGGCGAGAAGCGGGTCGGAGAGGATGGGATTATTGTCCGCATAGCAAACCCATACAGAAAAATCGCGGATAAACCAGATTTTGTAAAAAAAATTATAGGTAGGCTTTCGGGAGAGGAATCTATTCAGGCGCCGACTGATCAGCTTTTTGTGCCAACATTTATCGATGATATTGCCTTTGCTATCGAAAAACTGATAGAGAGAAATGCTTCCGGTATCTATCATGTGGTAGGAACACAGGCACTTTCCCCATACGAGGCGGCCAAAAAAATAGCAGCAGCATATGATTTGGATGCGTCACTCGTTGAAAAAACATCGTTTGAAGAATACTTTCGGGGACGCGCACCACGACCCAAGCGGGCCGTACTTAAAAGTGATAAAATAGGAAAATTCGGTGTACAAATGCACTCTTTTGATGAAGGACTGGAAAAAATAAAAGTTTTATGACTATTGCGTTTATTGGTCATGGATATGTAGGTCTTGTTACAGCGGCAGTATTTGCCGATTTGGGTAACACCGTTTGGGTCGTCGGGAGAACCAAGGAAAAAATCGATAAGCTTAAAAAAGGAATCGCACCGTTTTATGAGCCCGGGCTTGAAGAGTTGGTGAAACGAAACGTTGATGCGGGTCGATTGATATTTACCCTTGATTTTGCAGATGCAGTTGAGCCTTCGGAAATTGTGTTTATCTGCGTTGGTACTCCGCCAAAAACAAATGGTGAAGCGGACCTTACGAGTGTTTTTGATGCCACCGAAAAAATCGGAAAATCATTGGTAGGATACAAAGTTATCGCCACAAAAAGCACCGTTCCGCCCGGTACAAACAAGAAAGTAACCGATATTTTAAACCGTCATAAACCCGAGGGGACATCGTTTGCTATAGCATCTGTGCCGGAGTTTTTGCGGGAGGGAACGGCAATTGACGATACGCTCCATCCCGATCGCGTTATTATTGGCACGACAAGTACACGCGCCCAAGCGCTCCTTTTAGAGCTGCACACATCGATAAGTGGTGAAAAAGTACTGTGCAATCCTGAGACAGCCGAGCTTATTAAATACGCATCTAACTCCATGCTATCGACCAAAATTTCGTTTGCCAATGCTATTGCGCTGATAGCAGAAAAAGTGGGCGCCGATGTCGAAAAAGTATTGGAGGGAGTCGGCTTAGATCACCGAATCGGCAGAAGCTTTATGTATCCGGGCGTTGGCTACGGCGGGAGCTGTTTCCCCAAAGACGTCAAGGCATTAATCGCGATTGCCTCAGAGCATAACTATGACTTTGCGCTCCTTAAGGCAGTTGATTCAGTCAATACATATATGATGAGACATTTTGTAGACAAAATTAGTAAACACTTTAAAGGCAATTGTAAAGGCAAAACGATTGCAGTGTTGGGACTCGCCTTTAAACCCAATACCGATGATATGCGGGAAGCTCCCTCAATTGAGATTATCAAGGGATTACTTGCCAAAGGTGCTTCGGTGATATCGTATGATCCTGTCGCGATGGAAAATGCAAAGCTTTTGTTACCCGGGACCGTAAAGTACGCAAAAAACGCCTATGACGCAGCACATGGGGCGGATGCTGCTGTTGTGGTGACTGAATGGAATGAATTCCGACAACTTGATTTGGTTCGGCTGGCCCGCGAAATGAAAGGAAGAGTGATATTTGACGGAAGAAATATCTATGAACCGGTTAGTGTCAAAAACCTAGGATTCATGTACTATGGTGTAGGAAGGATGTAGTATGGCAAAAAAAGCACTTATTACCGGTATTGCAGGATTTGTGGGAAGTCACCTGGCGGAGCTTCTCTTATCCGAAGGATACGAAGTCTATGGTATATGCAGACCCCGGACAAAACGCGACCACATCGATCACATCGCCAATCAATTACATCTGGAAGATGCAGATCTGCTTGATTCCCATTCGCTCTATACGACAATCTCCCGGGTTAAGCCTGAATATATTTTTCACCTGGCCGCTCAATCCTTTGTCCCTACGTCTTGGGTATCACCATCGGTGACGCTTGAAGTAAACATCGTGGGTTCTGCCAATTTATTTGAAGCAGTCAGGCAAGCAGACATTGATCCTGTTGTTCAAATAGCGTGTTCATCGGAAGAATATGGATTGGTAAATGAAAACGAAATTCCCATTCATGAAACTAATCCCCTGCGGCCGCTTTCGCCGTATGCAGTTTCCAAAGTTGCGATGGACTATTTGGGATATCAATATTACCAGTCATACAAAGTGAGAATTGTACGTACCCGCGGGTTTAATCATACCGGGCCAAGGAGGGGGGAGACATTTGCCGAGTCGAATTTTGCCAAGCAAATAGCGCTTATCGAAAAAGGAAAGCAACAGCCCATCGTTTGGGTCGGAAACCTCGAAGCAAGACGCGACTACACGGACGTTCGTGATATGGTGCGGGCGTATAAGATGGCAGTTGAAATCTGCGAGCCGGGCGAAGTCTACAACATCTGCGTCGGTAAGGCTCCGAAAATCGGCGACATGCTCAATTTACTCTTATCATATAGCACTGCCAAGGTTGCCATCAAACAGGATTCCTCCAGAATGCGCCCATCCGACGTACCGGTATTAGTAGGGGACAATAGTAAATTCGTCGAAAAAACCGGATGGAAGCCGACGGTTCCGTTTGAGAAAACAATGGAAGACCTCCTCAACTACTGGCGAGAGCGCGTATAAGAATCGTATACTTAGTGGATAATGCCAAAAGCTGTCGTCATTCTTCCCACGTATAACGAGCGGGAAAACATTGTACCGATGCTCGATCTGATTCTTGGTGTGTGTCGCCAGATAGCCGGATATACTTTTTTCATTCTTGTTGTCGACGATTTCTCTCCCGACGGGACAGCTGCTGTCGTTGGTTTTTATCAGAAAACTCATAAAAACGTTTATTTGACGAGTGGTCCTAAACTTGGGCTTGGAAAAGGGATCCTGAGGGGAATGCGCTATGCCATCGGTACGCTTGGGGCAGATGTCATTGTGCAAATGGATGCTGATCTGTCTCACGATCCAAAAGCATTACCTGCCTTCTTTAAAAAGTTTGAAGAGGGCGCTGACTTTGTCGTGGGGAGCCGCTATATTCCAGGGGGGTCGATACCGAAAAATTGGGCGGTACTCCGAAAGATTTATAGCGTGATTGGCAATAGCATCGTCCGTTTTGGTTTAGGACAAACTCATGTTCATGACTGGACCGGGGGGTATCGACTCTATACTCCCAAATATGTTCGCATGCTCGAGGACGAACTCGAAAATTATAGCGGGTATGTATTTCAAATCGCGTTTTTACACAAATCCATTCTTCATGGGGCACGTATTGGAGAGGTCCCCATTCATTTTACCGATCGAATGCACGGGCATTCAAAAATCGCTCCATCGGAATATATCAAGAATATTTTTTTCTACATTGGCCGCGAGCGAGTGCGACCGTTGTTTGCCGGGTCATTTGGGAAGTTTGTTGTCGTCGGAACGATCGGATTTGTCATAAACACGGTTATTCTCGAAGCGCTTGTCGCGTTTGGATTCCATCCGGTCGTCGGAAGTGTCGTTGGAGCGGAGGTCACCATAATTTCAAATTTTTTCTTCAATAACGCATGGACATTTCGGGAACGAAAAATCGGGGGAAAACGACGGACCGCAGCAAAATTTGTTCAGTTTAATATTTCCTCTATTGGCGCGGTGGTTATCCAGGCAACGACTATTTGGATAGGATCATATCTGTTCGGTGTCAGCTCATATCGACTGTTTTACATTCTCGGCACCATAGTGGGAATTGCATGGAACTATATGATGTATTCCAAGGTAATATGGAAAAAGTAACGATTCGTCGATATTTTCCTTCACTCGTCCTTATCGGTATTCTTTTTGTCGCAGCCTATTTAAGACTCAATAGGATTTCAGAATATATGACGTTTTTGGGTGATGAAGGCCGCGACGTTCTCATCGTCAAACGCATGATTGTCGACCACGATTTGACACTTCTCGGGCCCACGGCTTCTGTGGGCGGGTTTTATTTAGGCCCTATTTATTACTATTTCATGGTGCCGTTCTTATGGCTCTGGAATCTCGATCCGGCCGGGCCTGCTGTCATGGTTGCATTATTTGGTGTTGCCACGGTGTATCTCATGTATCTGGTTGGTCGGGATTTTTTTGGTACGCGGGCGGGATTGGCAGCGGCCAGTCTCTATACACTTTCTCCGCTCGTTATTGCTATGTCCCGTTCTTCGTGGAACCCAAATGTCGTTCCGTTTTTTTCGACCCTTCTCATTTATCTGCTCTGGCGATCAACGGTAAAAAAAGAAAAATATCTTCTCTTCTGGGTGGGGATTGTCCTGGGTATAGGACTCCAGCTTCATTATCTCTTTTTATTTCTCATCGGTGTCGTTATTGTTTGGTGCGCGTTAACTGGTTGGCAAAAATCCAATCTCCGTTATTATTTCTATGCGGTCGGCGGTTTAATTGCTGGATTTAGTCCGTTCCTCGCATTTGAAATCCTTAAAGGATTCCCCAATACCCAGACGATCATTCGTTATATTGGCAGTGGTAAGGACACGGGATTTTCTCTGGCCCAATTTTTTGGCACTATGAACGAAGTAACGTTTCGATTATTTGGCCGGCTTGTCATTCGTCTACCGCAACCCGAAATTTGGAATATCCTAAGATTTTGGCCGAAGACGTTTTGGCTTATCAGTATTCGGATTCTCATTTTTGTTGGACTGGGTACACTCATAGTTTTCCGGAAGAATCTTGCCGCCAAGCTTCTTCTTGTATGGTACGCGGTTGTAATTATCCTGTTTGGATTTTATAAGGGACCAATCTATGATTATTACCTCGGTATTTTTTTTGCGCTGCCATTTTTAGTCGCAGGACTACTTGTAGCGTTACTCAGTAAAACGCGCGCCGGACTTGTTGCAGGTCTCGGGCTTCTTGCTGTTCTTTTGTGGTTTAACTGGTTGGGCCAACCATTTCAATTTCCGCCAAATAATCAGCTTGAACAATCCAAACGTATCGCCCAGGCGGTGTTCGAGAAAACAGGAGGCAAGCCGTTTAATTTTGCCCTCCTTGCCGACAGAAACTCCGATCACGCGTTCCGATACTTTTTTGAAATTTGGGGAAATCCGCCCGTAACGATAGAGTTTCCCCAGAAAGACCCGGAGAGGAAAACAATAACAGATCAACTCTTGGTACTCTGTGATAATACGCTTTGTCAGCCCCTCGGTCATCCGCTTTGGGAAATTGCAGGATTTGGAAGAGCGGAAGTGGCAGGATCATGGGACGTACCATTTGTGCGCATTTATAAACTTGTTCATTATCAAGAGTAGAAATAAATCTCAAATGAATTATAAAATGATTTGAATCATTTTAATGATATGAAGCCTATTCTTTTATCCATCGTCATTCCGGCATTTAATGAGGAAACCAATATTCGTCTTGGGGCGCTCGATAAAGTGTCTCACTACTTGGAGAGCGTCCACTATACATGGGAAGTGATTGTTGTTGATGATGGGAGTACCGACGGAACTGCTCAGCTTATTGACGAGTTTTCACGCCAAAACCACGGGTTTAGCGTTGTCCATAACCCGCATCAGGGGAAAGCTGCCACCGTTACGACCGGGGTTCGGGCAAGTCGGGGAGAACTGGTATTATTTTCCGATTTGGATCAGGCAACACCACTGTCGCAAGTAGAAAAAATTTTCCCTTGGTTTGAGCGGGGATTTGATGTGGTCATTGGATCACGAAGCAGCAGGCGGGAAGGCGCTCCGCTGTTACGCCGTATTATGGCGCGGGGATTTATGATCCTTCGGAGTTTTATTCTGGGGTTATCGGGAATAAACGATACGCAGTGCGGATTTAAAGCATTTAAACGAGAGCAGGGTATTAGGATTTTGGATCGCCTGAGTCTGTATGGTTCGGGGCATGAAGTGAGCGGCAGTATGGTTACGGCTGGATTTGATATCGAGTTTTTGTACATTGCAAAACGACTGGGGTTAAAAATCCGTGAAGTCTCCGTCGAATGGCATTATGTGGAAACCAGGAGAGTCAATCCTATTGTCGATTCATGGCAGGGACTTACCGATATTGTTGCAATACGGATAAACGCGTGGAAGGGAGTTTACCAGTGAAACAACGAATATTGTTTTTCCTGTATATTCTCGTTTCTTTGGAAATCTTTCTGTATTCCTATACCCAGGTCGATCTTAATTTAACGCTTTCGCGTAGTAGCGTTTGGCAGATTATTCAGAAGTCGTTTCAAAATATCGGCTATTTCCGCCGAGACATATCCTCGGGGCTGTTTGTCGGTTTGTTAACGTCTCTGACTGTTCTTTATATTTGGGCAGTTGGTTTGGCACGGCAAGGCAAACTTACCAAAGTGTTTTTTTGGCGTCTGGTCGTCACGATAAGCGCCATACTCCTGTTTTCCTATCCTGCATTTTCCTATGACATCTATAATTATATGTTTACGGCAAAAACAATTTTGGTCTATCATACCAATCCCTATACCATCATTCCGTTGCAACTTACCGGGATTGAACCATGGTTATCGTTCATGCGCTGGACGCATCTGCCCAGTGCCTACACGCCACTTTGGATTTTGTTGTCACTCCCGCCATATCTGTTTGGATTTGGGGTATTCCTCCTTACTATGTGGAACATGAAGCTTCTGTTTGCCAGCTTTTACCTCCTAACTACATTCATGATTGGAAAAATACTGGGCCGGGAGGATCATAAAAATAAGTTCGTAGGTATGACGATTTTTGCATTAAATCCGCTCATTTTAATAGAAAGTGTTGTAAGTCCGCATAACGACATCGTGATGATGGGGATTGCGATGGTCGCATGGTACTATCGGTCATGGCTTGCGTTGGCCGCCTCTGTTGGGCTCAAACTAATGACAGCTACACTCTTTCCTGTTTTCGGTAACAGAAAATGGGCATTATTTGCCATGCTTGCCGGACTTCTCTTTGTCATTCGTGATCGGGAAGTTCTTCCCTGGTATTGGGTTTGGATTATGCCCTTTGTCGCGCTTCTGCCCCGGTCGCGCAATCTGTTTATTATTTCTCTCGGAGTATCTATTGGTTTGCTTCTGCGTTACCTTCCATATCTTTACCTCGGCAACTGGGACCCTCCGGCACCCGAAGCCAAGCTCTGGTTAACCCTCATTCCCATTGGTATTACTGCTATAATCAGTATATGGCACGAGGTCGCGGGCTCTTTTTCACGATCCTCCTGATTGTCCTATTTGCTGCCTTCTACGCAGTCACGAGGCTTGTTAACCTCACACAAATTCCCATATTCACCGATGAGGCTATTTACATTCGATGGAGCCAGATAGGAGCACAAGACGCCAATTGGCGCTTTATTTCTCTTGTCGACGGTAAACAGCCGCTATTTACCTGGGTTGTGATGGTACTTTTTCGCCTCATTCCTGCTGACCCATTGTTTGTGGGGCGATTTGCTTCGGTTATAGCCGGAGCTGCGAGCATGGCCGGGATATGGGTTCTGAGCTATGAGATATTCAAAAGAAAGGAAGTAGCCTGGACAAGCGCACTTCTCTATCTGATCTCGCCATTTGCGCTCGTATACGACCGCATGGCACTCTACGATAGTTTGGTCGCGACTTTTTTTATATGGAATCTGTATCTTGCTATACGCCTCGCACGATCCCCGAGGCTCGATATTGCACTTATTTTCGGCATGACTCTTGGAGCGGGGATGCTTAATAAAACATCAGGTTTTTTGAGTTTATATCTTATCCCTACAACGTTATTGTTATTCGATTGGAACAGTCCTAAGAGAATTACCCGATGGATTGGCTTTGTGTTGATTGCCGCCATTATTTCTCAGCTTCTCTATAGCGTTCTGCGGTTATCACCGTTTTTCCATATGGTTGCGCAAAAAGATACCGTTTTTGTGTACTCGTTTAGTGAATGGATTATTCACCCGACACAACATCTCGAAGGAAATCTCCGTGGTCTTTTCGACTGGCTTATTACCTATCTTACGTGGCCAATTTTTTTTGCCGCGATTGCCCCGGCAATGGAGCCCAAATTCCGGAAGGAGTTTTTGGTTCTCTATGCGTGGTGTCTCGTACCCCTCGTTGGTCTTGCGGCGGCAGGACGGGTGCTTTATCCGCGGTTTGTGTTATTTCTGGCAATGCCTCTGTTGATCGCTGCAGCGGTAACCATCGTATGGCTTTTTGAGAAAATAACAAATAGGGTATGGAGGGCGGTTCTCTTTATAGGGTTATTCGCCCCCAGCCTTATCGCTGTTTATTATCTCTTGTTTAATCCGCTCTATGCGCCGATTGCGCAGGCAGATCGTGGTCAGTATATAAGTGATTGGCCGGCGGGGTGGGGTATTCGCGAAGTGAATGCGCTTCTTTTAGAACAATCTCAAAACCAGCACATCACGGTATTTACTGAAGGCACATTTGGCCTCCTGCCATACGCAATTGAAATGTATCTTGTCGATCGACCCAATATTACTATAGTCGGAATTTGGCCGCTGCCTGAGAAAATGCCTGATTCTATAGTAGAAAAAATAAGGGAAGAGCCCACGTACCTGGTTGCAAATCAAAGTCTGCTACCTCCGGATTGGTTCGGCCAACTCGTGGGATCCTGGCAAAAGGGACTCCGTAAAGATCGATTCCTCAGGCTATATAAACTCGCACTTCCGAGACTCTGATTTTATGAAAACACAGAGAAACGTATGGTGGCATTGTCTTGTTATTGCGGTAAGTATGCTCGTTTTGTGGCCGCTGTTCAAACGAGGGTTTTATGTATCCGATGACGGTGAATGGATGGTCATACGACTATCTGCTTTTTATCAAAGTCTCGCTGAGGGACAATTCCCCGTGCGGTTCCTCGGGCGACTCAATTATTCCTACGGATACCCGGTTGCCAATTTTCTCTATCCGGGATTTTTATACATCGGATCAATTCTGCGTCTGCTGGGCTTTTCGTTTGTTGGTGCCGTAAAAATTATTCTTGCTTCGTCAGTTATTGGCGCGGCACTTTTTTTGTTTGCAAGCTTGAGGCGCAGTTTTTCGCGGGCGTCAAGCTTTGTGGGTACGTTTAGTTTTTTGACCGCTCCCTATCTGGCTTTTGATATCTATACGCGGGGTTCCGTGGGAGAAATACTGGCTTTTGCCGCGGCGGCAATGACGATGTGGACTATCGAAGGAGGATTTTTATTGATTTTTCCCTTGAGCATTGCGTTTCTTATAGTTTCTCACAATTCTTTGGCGCTTTTGTTTGTCATGTTTTTTACACTCTATTTGACTCTTTCCCGACGTTGGGTATGGTTTGGTTATCTTGTTCTTGGTGCCGGGTTATCGGCATTTTTTTGGATTCCTGCGCTCCTTGAGCGTGATTTGGTAAAATTTAGTTTGCTCACCATATCCCAGCCCCGTCAATATTTTTTGACCTTAAACAATTTAACCCTCGTCGGTTTGCCGTTTATTGTGGGACTTATCGTGTACCTTCTGTCGCGCAGACGAAAGTATTTTTCTTCGCGCGGTATTTATACAGGAGGTTTTTTTATCGGATTGTTTCTTGCGTCGCCCTGGTCAGAGGTACTCTGGAATATGGATATTTTTTTGACACTATTTCAATTTCCGTTTCGAATGCTTGCCCTCGTCCTCCTCTCGGGACCCTGGCTTGTGGCGAGCTCCGTTGAATACTTGAAGTCATCGAGAAATAAACTGGTGGGCGTATACGTCATCCTTGGGGTTGTATCTCTCGTGCCGATCCTTGGTAGTGTTGCCTATGTTGACCGTCCCGAAGGCTACTACACAACCAATGAAGCGACAACGACAGTCAAAGACGAGTATATGCCCCGTTGGGTCGGTGCCATGTCAAGCGAACGGAATAGCAATAGAATAGAAATATTTCAGGGACGGGGTACCATCGAGCAGCGTATTGTTAATACGCAGCGCGTAGATGTAGACCTGACCCTTGAAGAGAATTCTATTATTGCACTCAATACGATTTATTATCCGGGATGGGGAGTGACTGTCGACGGGCATCCCGCTCCTTTAGATTGGAGAAATGACCGGGGACTTATGCGTGTTGCCGTACCCAAAGGATCCCATCATTTTGTTGCAGAATTTCGTGAAACGCCCGAACGGTTTGTTGCCGACAGCGTAACGCTTGCAAGTATTATTCTCTATAGTGTATTTGTCGTCCGACGACGTTTGACGAGGAAACGAACAATATGAAATCAGCACTCATTGGACTGTTTTTATTGTGCGTGACACTCGTAAGTGTACGACCGTTATTGTATTCTGGATTTTTTCCCATGCATGACGATACGCAAGTGGGAAGAGTTGTTGTTATGGGAAGAGCGGTTCGAAACGGCCAGTTTCCGGTGCGTTGGGTTACCGATTTAGGGTATGGATACGGATACCCGTTGTTTAATTTTTACGGCCCGTTGCCATATTACGTTGGAGGAGCACTCTATGCAGCTGGACTGTCTGGACTTACTGCAACTAAACTTATGTTTGCTTTGGGAATTATCGGTGCAGGTCTCACCATGTTTCTTTTCGTTCAATACCTTTTTGGAAACCTCGCTGGATTAGTTGCTGCAGTAGCCTATGTTTATGCACCCTATCATGCGGTAGAGATTTACGTTCGTGGGGCTGTCGGCGAATTTTGGATGTTTATGTTTCTCCCCATTATATTTTTGGGACTCGTGATGGCCTCAAAGAATTTCCGTTTTGGCGGTGTCGTTGTGGGTAGTATGGGGCTAGCTGGCGTTATCCTGTCTCACACCATCATGGGATATATAACCACCTTAGGACTGGCATTGGGCATTGGTATGTATGGGCTGGCAGTGTTGTTGTTTGGCAAGGGGTCGATGGTGACATTTCGGAATTATGTCTTGCTTCTTCTTTTTGGATTGGGACTGACTATGTTTTTCTGGTTACCGGCATTTTTTGAAATGGGTTTTACTTCAGTTGCCGGCCAAATTGGGACAACTGCCTTTTGGGGCGATCATTTTGTTTGTTTAGGTCAGCTGTGGCAATCGGATTGGGGGTTTGGTGGATCGGTGCCGGGATGTATCGAGGGGATGTCTTTTAAACTCGGAAAAGTGCATCTGCTCCTTGGTGCTCTCGGTGGTATTGCTTTGATAGTTTTTAGCAAGAGAGTATCTTTAAAGACCCGGATAATATTCAGAACCGTATTTTTTTTGTTTGTATGTTCCATTATTCTCATGACACCACTGTCGGGTTGGGTTTGGCAGATTGTACCTGAGGCGTCATTTATCCAGTATCCATGGCGCATGTTGGTTTTTAGCGTTTTTGGCCTTTCGGTGTTTGCGGGTGCAAGTGTTGTGCTTGTTCAAAAGCAATGGATGCGCGGTATTTTTGTTTTAATTGCAGTTTTGGGTATTGTCGGCGTCAATGGGAAATTATTTGAGCCCCAATATGGATATACTCGAGATCCCGCTGCATTTGAAACTGACGAAGAATTGAGGTTTCGAGTTTCGAAAATATCAGACGAATATCTTCCACCAAGTGTCACCAAGCCAGGAGCCGCGGGTGAGATTCCAAAAACAACTGTTAAAACACCCAATAACGGATCCGTAGAAACAGAGATAGACACGGAGACATATACAAAAGCAATGATAACAGTGCGGGAGCAAGAGATGGTTACCATCAATCGCGCCCATTTTCCGGGATGGCGATATTATATAGAAGGGAAAGAGATTGAGCCGGCTCTTGATCATGGATTGCCGACGATTGTTCTGCCGGCCGGGACGTATCTTTTTCAATCACGATTTACCGATACGCCTGTGCGGATAGTCGGGAACGTTGTTTCATTGCTTTCAATTTTATATAGTATCTTTTTGTTTTCGCGTCATGAAAAAAAAGCAATCACTTAATGTCGTAATTCCGGTATACAACGAAGAAAAGGAGCTTGCTACGAACATAACTACGCTCGTAGATTTTTTACAGAAACATCTTGCAATGATCAATTGGCAGATGAGTATTGTGGATAATGCTTCAACAGATCGTACCTACGCGATCGCCCGTGACTTGAGCCTCAACAATAAAAGAATCACTGCTCTTCATTTGGATGAAAAAGGGAGGGGTCGCGCGGTCAAATATGCATGGACACGGGTAAAAACGGATTTTGTTGCCTATATGGATGTAGACCTTTCGACTGATCTAAAACATCTGCCAGCGCTCATCGGGGCATTAGCCCGGGGTTATGACGTGGCGATTGGATCGAGAAATGCCAAAGGCGCGCGTGTCTATGGAAGAAATATGTTAAGAACTATAACATCGAAAGGATATATCGTGCTCATCAAGCTTTTGTTTTGGGTGCATTTTACTGACGCACAGTGCGGATTTAAAGCGGCAACACGCCGTGCTGTTGATTTTCTTATACCCCGGGTGCAGGACGATGAATGGTTTTTTGATACGGAGTTTCTGATCCTTGCCGAAAAACTCGGGTTTAGGATCTATGATGAGCCCGTCACCTGGATAGATAATCCGGGATCCACGGTTCGTGTGCTTCATACGGCCCGCGGTGATGTAGAAGGACTTTGGAGACTGTTGGTGAGGAGGCCTTGGAGGAATTTTTCTTATGGAAGACGTATCGCTTGAAGTTATTAAACAAAAATCGATTAAAGGGATTTTAGCTCTGACATCCCGTACATTTGTTCTTCAGGTTATTGCCTTCGGCGGAACGTTTCTCCTGACTATTTTTTTGTCCCCTGCGGCATTTGGGGTTTTTTATGTCGTATCGGCTATTATTGCATTCCTCAATTATTTTTCTGATATAGGCCTTGCTGCTGCACTCATTCAAAAAAAGGAAGCGGTAACCGATCGTGACCTGATGACAACGTTTACCATCCAACAAGGGCTCGTTGTAGTTCTTGTTATTTTGGCGTTTTTTCTTACGTCGGTAATTGGTAAATTTTATGGACTCGACGGGGATGGACAGTGGTTGTATCGATCACTCATTGTTGCATTTTTTCTTTCATCGCTCAAAACCATCCCATCGGTAATCCTGGAGCGAAAATTAGATTTTCAAAAGCTCGTCATACCACAAATCGTTGAAACGCTTGGATTTTATGCTACTGCCGTCGTTCTGGCGTGGCAGGGCTTGGGAACAATGAGTTTTGCATGGGCCGTACTCATGCGCTCCGTGATCGGGCTGGTTGCAATTTATATTGTTTCGCCCTGGCGACCGTCTCTCGGAATAGATCGCGCTTCAGCGCGAAAACTTCTTCGTTTTGGTTTACCGTTTCAAGCAAACTCACTCCTTGCACTTGTCAAAGATGATTTACTGACCGTCATGCTGGGAAAAATACTCACCTTTACCGAAGTGGGATACATAGGTTGGGCAAAAAAATGGGCGGAAGTACCGCTCCGATTAATTATGGATAGCGTCATACGCGTGACCTTCCCGACATTTTCACGACTCCAGCATGAAGTGGGAGTGCTTGGAAGGGCTATCGAAAAAACACTCTTCGGATTGGCTGCTAGCATTTTCCCGATTATGGCCGGACTTTTGTTTGGAATCGCACCCCTCGTGAGCATTATTCCCCGGTACGAGAAGTGGGAGCCGGCGCTCTTGTCATTTTATCTCTTTGCCGTGGCCTCTGCTATTGCAAGTTTGTCTACTCCACTCACAAATGCGCTCAATGCCGTGGGGCGAATCAAAATAACACTAATTCTCATGGTTTTATGGACTTCCTCAACGTGGATTTTGACCATGTTATTGGTCAATATGTTTGGATTTAACGGAGTTGCTCTGGCGTTACTATTGATCACGTCTACCTTGGTTCTCGTGGTGTATTTGGCTCGTTCTATTTGTCCGTTTTCTTTTTGGCACAGTGTCCGCTTCCCGATTCTGGCAGTATCGGTCCAGCTCCTATGGTATTTTGGGAGTTTGCACATTATCCCTAAAAATATTGTTGCAACGGTCATTGTGGGAATCGGCGGTGTTATACTGTATGTGGGTGTTCTTTGGAGATTTGAGCGTGTTCGGATCAGTTCAATTTTAGAAAAATTTCCACTATGGCGACGATAAGTGTCGTGATTTCTGCCCTTAATGCCAGTCAAACTCTCCCGAGGACGCTCGCCTCCGTCCGATGGGCAGACGAGATTATTGTTATAGACAATGAGTCAACTGATGACACCGTGGCAATCGCAAATAAATTCAAGGCAAAAATACTTACAAAAGAAAATAATCCAATGTTAAACGTCAATAAAAACTTTGGGTTTACGAAGGCAAAAAGCGAATGGATTCTTTCCCTTGATAGCGACGAGGAAATACCAGAGGGTTTGGCAGCGGAGATAAAGATTGCTATTGGTGCGACCGACACCGCCGGATATTGGATCCCAAGGAAAAATATTATTTTTAGGCGTTGGATTCGTCATGGTCTTTGGTGGCCGGATAAGCAATTGAGATTATTTCGGAGAGGATCGGGAAAATTTCCCGGGAAACATGTCCATGAATACTTGGAGGTCGTGGGGATAACGGGTGAACTGAACGAACCGTATATTCACTACAATTATTCATCTATTTCTCAATTTATCGGCAAAATGGATACCATTTATACCGAAAGCGAAGTTGCCAAACACATCCAAAGTGGGTACCAGATCTCCTGGATGGATGCATTGCGGTTCCCGATTTCCGATTTTATTAAGATTTTTTTTGCTCAAAGCGGATATAAAGACGGGCTGCACGGACTGGTTCTGGCAATTCTTCAGGCATTCTATTCCTTTATTGTGTTTGCCAAGCTATGGGAGCGATCTAAATTCGTCGATATTGAATTGAACTTTCCCATCGTAACTCGAGAGCTTCACGATAGAGGCAAAGAGATAGAATATTGGACTAAAACGGTAGAGATTGAGACAGAACTAAATCCGCTCGCGAGAGTTTGGAAACGATTTGTTCGAAAACTATATGCTTCGTAATCCTATCATTGGAGCGCTCACGGCAATTTTGCTTCTCGTTGCGATCAATTTGGTATGGATTGATATTATTATTTTTTCTCAAGGGAAATCAGAGCCTATTGTTTCTTATCGCGATCCCCAGCCTACCAGTACCCCAACCCCGATTGTATCGGGGCCAACACCATACGTCGTTTTTACTCCAGCACCGACTCTCCCCACGTTCATACAGGGTCCAATTTCTCAAGCGAAAGAATACTATATCCCCTTGGGATCAGGGACGACAAAAAGTAACGAGTATGTGGCACTTGATGGGGCCCAAGTCTACATTGATACGGCGCTCTATGATTCAATCAAACGCGTGACATTTGAAGTTTTTTTGAGAAACCCCACGGGAAATGGCCGTACCTACGCCAAACTTTTCAACGCGACCGATAAACACGACGTGTGGTTTAGCGAGGTATATTTTGAAGGCGGGGGGCTTGTCAGAAAAGAAGCCACGATTACTCTCGAACCAGGTAACAAGCTCTATCAAGTGTATCTTAAATCAAGCTTAGCCTACGACGTCTACGTTGACAACGCCCGCATTCACATCATCACACAATAATTAAAATGATTTGAATCATTTTATATGGCACAAGTATCTAATCGAAGAGTCAGTTCTATAGTAGAGAAAAGAATATTTGATTTATTCTTCCATACAATTGCAGAGCTTAATAACGAGAGCGATGTTTCCGCATTCCTTGAGGATTTTCTCACGCCTACGGAACGAATAGTACTTGCAAAGAGACTTTCGATCGCGCTCATGTTGGTTAAAGGATTTGATTATAGGACTATCCAGTCTACACTGAAAGTGAGTTTTCCTACAGTATCAAGCGTAAGTGTATGGGTAAAATATCGTGGACGGGGATATCAAAAGATTCTGGAGAGGATTCTCCGGCAGGAAAAATTCAGTGATATCCTCGATAAAGTAGATGAAACAATCGGAAAAGTATTACTTCCGGTTCCGCCGAAAGGTTCAGATTGGTCTGCCTGGCGCCGGCGTCAAACTCAGAAAAAGCAGGAACGAATTCGTCCATACTAAATTAAAA
>MFJJ01000013.1:2900-13277 GCA_001780895.1 Candidatus Gottesmanbacteria bacterium RIFCSPHIGHO2_01_FULL_46_14 | reverse complement strand
AACCGGCATCCCCGATATTTTCCGGGATTCCCCCTGTCCTCGTCGTAACGATCGGTAGTCCGGCAGCTTGCGCTTCCAATAGCACAGTAGAGTATTGTTCCTCCCATGTTTTCGTGGGCTTTGATGGCGCAACAAAAATATCCGCTTCGTGATAGACTCTTGGCATTTCATCATATGAAACCGATCGCAATTCCACCCCGGAGTTTCTGAGTTTATCTTTTTGACTACCTTCCCCTACCATCACGAACCGAAACGTTTTTGGCAGGCGCTTCGCCATCGCGACAAAATCAAACACCCCCTTATATTCCTCGAGTCTGCCGCAAAATAAAATCGTACGAACGTCTTTCCTCATTGGCGCCGGGGTAAATCGCTTGGTATCCACAAAGTGAGCAATCAGGCTTATCTTGGAAGGATCGCATCCTTCCATAAGAAGCGCGTCTTTCGTTTTCTGGGTGAGTGCGATGATATGGTCGAGTTTCTCTCGAGCGCGTTTTTTAAATGCTTTTCGCCCCCAAATACCCTCATTGTTAAAGGGAATATTCTCCAGAACCGTTGCAATAACTTTCGCTTTTGTTTTGGCATGAAGACACTGCTGAGTGTAGTGAAAATATGTTTCTGCCGTATGAATAATATCAAAACCATCGAGTTTTTTTTCTAGCCCCAAGAGATACTGCGCATCTATACATAGTCTATTGAGTACTGGCATTTTATAAGGAAAATCCGGAAGATCCATGGGAGAGGGAAGCTTTACCACCGGAAATGCAAACCGGTCGTGATACGGAGTGAGCGACCCGAATGCCGTGATGTCATAGCGACGAACGAGCGGCTCAAAAAACTGCATTTCATAGCGGTTGAGAAATTTTCCCCGGACAATAGCAACTTTAGGTTTCATAGAGAGACAATACTTTTTTTACGAACGTATGCCATGAAAAAACTTTTGCCCGCTCTATCGCATTCTGACCAAGTATGTGTTTATTCATCGAAACAACTGCATTGGCAATGCTTTGAGCATCCGCTCGTACCACGATTCCTCCGTCACCGACTGTTTCGGCAAGCGCACCCCTGTCTACGGCAATAACCGGCGTCCCACAGGCCATTGCCTCAACCACCGGCAGACAAAATCCTTCATGGAGGGCCGTCGTCACAAACGCGACTGCACCTCGATAATACCGTGACAGCATTTCATCGGACACAAAACCCAGTTTCTTGACCCGATTGCTAAGTTTATAACGATTGATCGATTCGTCGATAGCAGGGTCCGGCCAATAATCGCCGCCGGCAAGAAGGAGATCCAGTGGTTTCTTGACGAGTGCGAGCGATTGAAGCAACAGTGGTATATCTTTTGTTTTTGTGAGGCTACCTACAAAAAGAATATACGGATTTTTATGATGATATCGCTCTCCCTGAGGTTTGAATCGATCATCGACACCGGGATAACAAACGGTTATCGTTTTTGGATCGCGATCGTAGAGCGAGACGATGTCATGCTTGGTCGCGTTTGATATCGTGATAATGTGACTGGCATGTTTTACAAGATAGTTCGTTTGCCCAAGTAATTTTTTATAACTATTTCCATATGCTTCTTTATGAAAGAGAAATCCAAGGTCATATACAAATCCAATCGAGGTCGTGTGAAGAAACGGAGGGAGCGCTTGTCCAAGTCCGAGAAATATATCTACAGGATGCGTTCGCAATTCGAGTGGAAGGCGCAATCTCAGGTATCCCCTGGCGGGAGACAGAACGATATTGTGCATAGTATTCCCAAATTTCGGAATTGGAAGAAAACTATATAGCCGGTACGTATTTTTTTTGTCTAACGCTGCAATGTTTTTGAGGAGGTTATTTGCTACATGATAGACACCAACTTTCAACCGCTCGTCACTAACTCCCAACATCCCGGCATCCACGCCAATTGTCATATATCCCGCCTTCCGAATCTCCGCATTAGGTAGTCACGCACTCCCTGCTCCGCCCCAACATTTCCCCGCCCTCGGTGTTCATAAAAAGTTTTTAAAAGCCGCACGAATTCATGAATTTTTACGCTTGTTGGCGCGTTTCGCTCCACAAACAAAAGATGATTGCGTGATAAATAATATTCATTCGATCCGTCCTGGTGTCGTACGTCCAGTGGTATATGATAGAGAGGAAATCCAGCTTTTGTCGCCCGTACGGAAAAATCTGCATCCTCGTAGTACATAAAATACGAGTCAAAAAAATACCCAATTCGTTCGATGACATCCCGGTGAATGGCCATACACGAACCCGATACGTATGCATACAAAGAAGTTTTTGACGGGTAGATACTCGTCCACCGTTTCGGATCCAGCGATCCCACGAATGGACCGACGACTCCGGGCGGGAGTGAGTACAATTGGTTTACGAGTATATCAACACCTCGTTTTGAAATCGAAAGGTCGTCATTAAGAGCAATCATCCACGTTGCATGATGTTCCATCGCCTTATGCAAACCAAGATTCATGCCGCCTGCATATCCTAAATTGTTTCCGGGTGAAATCGTATGTACACCAGTAAATAAAAAACGATTTTCGTCTTGCGTATTGTCGACGACAACCACCGGATACGGTTTCAATCCGTTGACGAGTTTCTCCAGACGTTTTTTGTCCGGATGAAACGTTAAAACCACAAACCAAACTCCGCCCTTTTTCATATTCAAGTTGTATTAATGTATTAATACATTAATACAAAAGCAGCATCCAATACGTCAAAGTTTCCATATACCCGAATGCAATTGCAAGCACCAATCCGTGCAATCCATCCTTATATCCTTTTTCTTCAATAAATCGTGCCCAAAACATATGTGGGCCATAGAGAAATAGTTTTGCAAACGTCACACGTTTTTTTTTGAATCGTGCAGGTATCAGTGCGTACGAGGTAAATTTTCTAAAAAGTTGAGAAATTGTTCGATACGAATGGTGATGGATAACTCCCTTCATCTCACCAATCTTACCGTCAACAGTGATTTCTTCGTGGAGCGGAATTTTACCTACGTTTCCGTATCCATTCCTGAAGAGTCGCACTTTACTATACCGTTCTCCGCCCCAGTAGACGGCTCTTCCAAATACATAATTCTGGTACGGAATTCTATATGCTTCTGGCTTGTCATCCCGGCCACCGAGCCGGGATCCATGTATTTTTGTTTTGATTTCTTCTCTTAATTCTGCGGAGACCCGTTCGTCGCTATCGAGTACTAAAATCCAGTCTCCCTTTGCTTTCTTAACCAGTTCCTGCTTTCGTTTTCCCAAATTGTCGCTCTCTGTTTCAATTATTGAGGCCTTATAGTGTTCGAGTATATCTCGTGTTCCATCTGTGCTGTTTTGGTCCGACACCAGGAGCTCCTTCCACAACCCCTCAATGCTCTCAAGTGTTTCATTCAAAACCTCGCTACAATTTCTCGTAATCATGATAATCGAAAGAGACATACTAGATTTTCTTTACCACGATAAAAAGCAAACCCCCACGATTAAAAAACCAAGCTATTCTTTCTATTGTTAAAAGTAAGGGTTGTATTAAACGGATCACTATCTTCTGCACAAGATTGCGAGCAAATCTTCTTTTTACATCTAACAAGAACTCTTTTGGTGGCTCATATGTAAACGCCTCCAGAACTTCGTACCACTTAGCTTTCAATAGGTTAATCATAAAAGAGGAAGAAAAATGAAAAATATGATCTGGTGGAGACCACCACGACCATTTTTCTTTAGAAATCATCGCCATAAGACTTTTATAGTTTGGTGACTGGATAACTAGTATTCCGTCTTTTTTCAATACCCTGCTAATTTCATCAAGATTGTGTTTAAGAGACTTGCTGTGCTCAAGAACGTCGAAACAGGTCACACAGTCAAAATAATTTGAACCGAAGGGTATATTCTCTATGTTTCCTGACTTTATTCTTTTTTTTATGTCGTTGAACGCGTTATCCAAAAGTCTTTTATTTATTTCTAACCCGTGAACATCCCAATTATAACTGGATTTCTTCATTGCTGTCTCCATAAAGAGTCCCAGACCGCATCCTATATCCAATAATCTACCACCGTTCTTATTTTTTTCTATGTGGTTTAAGAGTGATAAAAATCTTTTTTGTAATTCGTTTTTTCGATGTTTATAGCCTTTTATATAGCTGTAATCGTAGGTATCTAAATTAATTTTTTTATCTTTTTTGCCTTCGCCTTCGGTATATAAAACCGAACAATTTAGACATTTCCGTATATTCCAACTATTTACCTTTATGAAAAAGACTGTGCTTATTGATGAACAATAGATGCATTTATTCATGTATTTGTTATTGAAGTTTGTAGTTGACATCACTATAGTCACCCTCTGTTATAATTATTAACAACATTAATTTGTGAAAAAATTCCTGCCCAAGTTGTTTTTAGTCTTTCTTATTTTTCTACCCTTGTCTTTTGCTTCCCCAAAAACTTTTGCCTTTGGAGTTTTTACGAAACATTCAACACCGGTCTTATTAACTGGTCCACAAAGTTGGGATTCTGTGCGTGTCGCACACCCATCAATTTTCTTTGAAGATAATACCATTAAACTATGGTTTGCGGGACACAATGATCAATATTGGAGCTCAGGGTACGCTGATTCTCTTAATGCAACGGACTTTAGCAAATATGCTAATAATCCCGTTTTATTTTGGGATACTAATAATCAAAGCGAACCTAAAAACTTTAATACTCCATCTGTGTTTAAAGATGGATCTACTTATAAACTCTGGTATACATCGACTCCAGATGACACGACGAATTTTAGAGTTGGATATGCAGAATCAAGCAATGGATTTGTATGGAATAAAATAACATACAATGCGCTTTCTCTAAGTTCGCCAACTTGGGGAGCCGGAAGCCAAGCGCACCCCTTTGTCCTCAAGGTCGGATCGGAGTATAAGATGTGGTTTAGTTCGACGGATGGTGGGAACTGGCAGATTGGGCTGGCGACGTCGCCGGATGGGATTACGTGGACGCCGTATGCAGGCAATCCCATTATTACTAAAACCCAAATTTGGGAACACAACGATTTTGGGGGATCATCGGTGATCTTCGACGGAACGACGTATCACATGTGGTACTCAACTAATTCACCATTCTCCATCAACTACGCAACGTCTCCCGATGGAATCTCCTGGATCAAACCGGCTGATAAGAACCCGGTAGTATTGCCCGGGGCACCAGGAACATTTGACAACCAGGTCGTTGCTGATCCGTCTGTTATTACATTGCCCAACGGCACAACGCTCATCTACTACACCGCACTTGGTCCATATAACAGTCAAACAAAACTGCGTATTGGACTGGCGGCAGATGGACCCCTTCCCAATGGAAACCCGACGCCCACTCCGACCCCATCCCCGATGCCACCGGCTACAACAAAAATCGTTGTTGTACCGGGCTTTGGCGGGAGTTGGAATGCGGATGCATTTCTCAATTGCAAATCGAGCGGATATGAAGGAAATTGGATACTTAATCCGCTCGCAGAATCTATTTACTCTCCCTTAACCGATTCGCTCTCTCGGGCAGGTAAACTCCCACTTCTTTATGCATATGACTGGCGCAAACAAATTCCGGACACTATATCCGGTCTCACCCAATTTATTGATGCCAATACGGTACCAAATGAAAAAGTTGATCTGGTTGCCCATAGCATGGGAGGACTGCTGAGTACCGGCTATCTCCAGACGAGTCAACAAAACAATCGTCTTGATCATCTCGTGACTGTTGGCTCACCTTTAAATGGAATGCCGCATGCATACCCCGCATGGGCCGCGGGCAAAGCATGGAATGATAATTTTCTCTTTCGGTCGGCGATGACTATTTTACTCAAGCGATGCAACAAACTTCATAATCTGACCGATTTTGAGAGTGTTCATCAATACGTTCCTTCGATTCAAAATCTTCTCCCGACGTTTAACTATCTTCGTGACAAAAAGACAAAACAGCTCAAATCCACAAGCTCTTTACATATTCAAAATAATTGGCTTCCCATCGGATTATCCAACCCATTTTTCGGAGTCGTGGTTGGCACGATTTCAGGAAATAATCAAAAAACACTGACGAGCATTATCGTCAAAGATCCGACCAACAAACAAGTAAATAAAGGGTTGTGGCTCGATGGAAATCCAACGGATAAAGAATATACGAAAACCGGCGATGGCACCGTCCTTGGAATCAGCAGTGTCATTTCCGGTGCCACAAACACAATGCTGCCTTTGTCTCACACCGGGGTCATTCAAAATCCTCTTGGTGTCCAAACGATTCTCGATTTTCTTGGTATTCCATCAGTTCAAGCATTGACAGCACAGGAGCCCACGTCGGCACTCGTAGTTATGAGTTATCCGTCGATCTTCGAAGTAACGGACCCGGACGGAAAAACGAAACATGATACAAGCGGCATTGTGGCATTTGCCAACCCCAAAAAAGGAAAATACAAATTGATCTTGCAACCCAAAAAATTCGGAAACGATATCATCGTGGCGCAATTTTTATCTGACGGAAGGACATTATGGAAAGAATACAAACACAACTCTATTTTTCCGAAATTTGCCACAATTACTTTTGATGAAAAAAATCCTATTGAAGACGTAATGAAGTAATTTAAAATCCCCGAAGCTTGAGTGGATACAGTAAAAACATAGGGTCAAAATATACTATTATTCCCGAAATAATTAGCGAGAGTGGTCCTAAAGCAATATACATCCATTTTCCAGCTCTATGAAAGCGGGAAATCACTATCTTCATAATTAATACCAGAATCACGTAACAGACAAGCGAAATAAAAACAAAAGAATCCAAAAAAGCACGCACCACCTCGCACCCCCCAATGATGAACCCGCTGTCGCATTGAAAAAGTAATATTTCAGAGGACAGAATCATCACAAGAAGAACGCTCGGCCACACGATTCTGTATGACATAAATAGATTTATGATCAATATTAAGTGGACGACGTTGGGATTGAACCAACGGCCTCTTCGATGTCAACGAAGCGCTCTACCACTGAGCTAGTCGTCCGTTTTCCACGGCTTGACGGTCTCTATTATATCACCTACACTTATATATATGGACCTAATTAAACGCGTCGTAGGGGCAATTTTTGATTTTCTCCAGGGAATCGTGGTCATTCTGGCCATCATGGTCATGATTTACCTCTTTATCATGTCGCCGCAGGAAATTAACGGCGCCTCGATGGAACCCAATTTCCATAACGGCGAATATATTCTTACCAATAAAATTGAATACAAGCTGAAAAATCCCGCCCGCGGTGATGTGGTCATATTTAAATCTCCGAGCAATAAAGAAATTGACTACATCAAGCGCATCATCGGGCTTCCCGGTGATACGGTAAGCCTTCACGATAATGCTCTCTACGTTAATAATGAAAAAGTAATTGAGCCATACTTAACGCCTGGTGTCGTTATCTTCGGCGGGTCGTACCTGCGAGAAGGAGAAGAAATCACGGTTCCGGAAGGTATGTATTTTGTCGCAGGAGACAATCGACCCCATAGTTCCGATTCCCGGGAATTCGGCCCGATACCAAAAGAAGATTTTATCGGAAAAGCGTTTTTACGTTACTGGCCGTTTTCAGAATTTGGCCTCGTTCCCCACCCGGCGTATACCCTCAATTAATTACTCTCTCATTTTTCAGCAAGGTGTCCGTGGATGAGTTTCAAAGATTTACTCGTACTTTCGAGATTACCGCGAATCACAAACACGAGTCTCGCCTCTACTTTCGATTGCGTAATTTTCACTAGCCCATTGACTGCTTGTGCCATGTCTTTGGCCATGATATCGAGCTCATCACTGTGAATCCGCTCAACTTTCATCGTCGGTTTTTTGTCGTACTGGGCTTTGAGTCTGCGCGCGAGATCTTCGGCTCTCCGTACAGACGCGCTTTCGGCTAAAATCGTTTTATACGCATCGACCATGAGTCTTACCTCACCAAGTCCTGCAATCGCACGTGCGTGCCCCTCGGTAATGGCGCCGGATATGAGACCATCTTTTATTGCGTCGGGAAGGGCCATAAGCCGCATGGTATTACTGACATACGATTCACTCTTTCCGATACGTTTGGAAATCTCCGAAACCGGAAGGCCAAACTCTTCAATGAGGCGCTGGAATGCCTGAGCGCGTTCTATGGGATTGAGATCTTCACGCTGGACGTTTTCGACGATGGCCATCTCGAGCATCCCTTTGGCGGTGGTTTCCTTAACGAGGACCGGCACCGTCGTCAGACCAGCGAGTTTACTTGCTCTCCAGCGACGCTCGCCGGCAATAAGCTGGTAGCCTGCCGGCGTTTTTGCAACGACGAGGGGCTCAATAATACCGTGTTCTTTTATCGAATTTACTAAATCAGAAAGCGAATCAGGAGAAATCAGACCGCGCGGCTGGAGAGGGTTTGGCTCTACCATGTTGATTTCGAGATGAAGCACTTGTTGTGTGTCAGCCATTTTTTATGCCGCGGGCACGACGGATACAACCTGTTTACCTAATTTGCTCGAAAATTGCACGAGTCCCACTTGGGTCGCAAAAATCGTATAATCCCGCCCCATCATCACGCCCTCACCGGGGACTACTTTCGTTCCTTTTTGTCGAATGATTATATTGCCGGGCTTGGCATGCTGACCTCCGTATACTTTTACCCCAAGTCGTTTGGAAACGGAATCTTTATTGCCTTTTGCGGTACCGCTTGCTTTCACGTGTGCCATAAAATTTTTCTATTTGTCAAATTAGACTAATTGGACAAATTAGACTAATTTGGTAAAAACGAAAATTTCTCGTTTTACCATTGCGTTTGGTCGTGCATACTCTATAGGACCAACGAGCACAGTATACCCAAGGGTTTCACAGCTGTCAATGACTTTTTTCACGAAGTAGTTTTTTTTCCCCCTGACAAATCGCGGCACGATCATGACAACCTTCCCGCCGGGCTTTACAATCGCGTACCAATCCTTCAAGCAACCGATATACAGTTTTTCGAGACCGGTCACCATGTCCCGTACCTTTTCATCGGGAACATCCGGCTTGCCCATAAACGGCTCGGTTACAATTGCATCGACCGGTACGATTTTCTCCGATATGTGTGTCGCATCTGAAACAAAAAATTTCCACTTTTTATTTGAAAGACCTAACCATTGTAGATTTACTTGCGCTTTTTTGACCGCATCAACAGACTGATCGCTTCCGATCACCTGCCAACCCAGAAGGAGGGCTTCGGCTACAATCGTCCCCATGCCGCAAAAGGGATCCAACAAAGTTTTTTGTGACAAGGAAGAACCGGCGATATTAACCATCATCCGGGCAACTTTTGGCGGCAACATGCCGGCTTTGGGATCAGCATACGGCCGTCCGCGATCCCGCTTCGTCCATCCCTCGAAATCCTGCACAGAGACCGTCACTGCCACACCAAATTTTCCCCGGTACGGAAAAACAACAAGTTCACACACGTGTTGCTTGGTGATGACGACTGAAGAAAGTTGGCCCGATACATACCGCACTGGCTTGCCAAGTTCTTCCTTTATTCGGGCAAGCAATGCTTGAGAAACAGGTGCTGTATCGGCGGTACTTATCCCAAACGAGCGAAAGTGCTCCGTAGAAAGAATCGGCACGAGGGTTGATGCGTCGATGGAAGAAACGACATGAGACAATCTCCCAATTTTTGTGACTCCGCCGAGCCTGTTTAATGGATCAACGCTACCATCATGGACAACTGCAGTGTGGGGAGAAGTTCGTTCGGCCAGCGGTACCATGCTATTAAGTTCTTGCCAAGCAAGATCGGGGGTAGAACCAAACACGAGCAGAAGGGTCATTTTACGGTAATCGATACTATCTCGATAGCGGTTTCTCTTGGTCGAAATCCTACATGACGGCGTTCCCGCACTTTGGACTTAAAACGACGGATGTGAATTTTCTCGCCTTTTTGTTGCGAGAGTATTTTAGCAGCAACGATCGCACCCTTAACCACAGGATTTCCCGTTGTGGTTTTCTTGTCGTCAGAAATAAGAAAAACGCGATCGAATTTGACGCTGTCTCCTTCTTTACCATCGAGTTTATCAACCACGAGCTTTGCGCCTTTGGTAGCTTTATATTGCTTGCCGGCAATATCAACGATTGCAAACATGACCCTATTGTATCAATTATGAGGCCCTAAACGCAATTACCTGCCCCGTATCGCCCACAGTAACCCAAACGAGAGACACAGAGATAATACCGAGCTTCCTCCATAGGAAACAAAAGGCAGTGTAATTCCGGTAATCGGAATAATCCCCATATTCATGCCGGTATTAATAAATATTTGGGTAAGAATCATGGAAAATAGACCGATTGTGAAAATATAGGGGTATGCGTCGGTCAAACTTCCAC
>MFJJ01000013.1:0-2881 GCA_001780895.1 Candidatus Gottesmanbacteria bacterium RIFCSPHIGHO2_01_FULL_46_14 | reverse complement strand
GCCACAAAAGATACGCGTAGCCGGCAATAAGAAGTGCTCCTCCGACAAATCCTAACTCTTCAACGAGAGTAGCAAAAATAAAATCCGTGTGATGCTCGGGCAAAAATCGCAGGTGACTTTGCGTTCCCCGTCCCAGTCCCCTCCCAAAAAGCTGGCCACTCCCCACGGCGATCATGGCCTGGATTGCATTGTACCCGGCGCCAGCGGGATCATGGCCCGGACTCAAAAACGTCGTAATACGATCCCGTTGATATGGAGCAAGCAGATTCCATAAGCCCGGAATAGACAGAGCAAAGATAGTCCCACACGCCAACACAAGCGGGAGAGAAAAACCTCCGGCGAGCATCATCGCGAGCCAAAAACTCCCGTACACGACAGCGGTACCAAGGTCAGGTTGTTTGAGTACCAACAGAAACGGCACAAGAAATAAAACGATATGGAGCGGAATATATTTGGCCTGTCGAGGAGGGAATCTCGTAATCGCCCAGGTAAAAAACAGGAGCAGAATGGGTTTAACAAATTCCGATGGTTGGAGCGCAAGGCCTCCTATGGATAACCATCGATGAGATCCGCGAACGGCGGGGGCTACATACGTAATCGTCAAAAAAAATAAGCTTCCGATAAAACCAAACGGGGCCAACCACCAGAGTATCGCGGGGTGTACTACGCTTACAACGATAAGCAAAGCAATTCCCACGATCAAAAACGCCAATTGCTGCAGAAATAACGTCTGGTTAATTGTTGCAAGAAGAAATAAACCAAATAACCCAATACAAATGAGGGTTATCGTACTAATCCAGTCAATTCGATAGTTTCTCCCCATTGGACGTTACTCGTTAATGTTTCCCGCTTTACGTAAGCTATCAGATCTTCCGGAAACGATTGATACGACTTAGGAAGCAGCAGGGAAATGTGTTCATCTATTCTACACCCTTTGCCTTTGCGTAAAATCTGTACCTGTCGGACAAGTTCCCGTGCATCTCCTTCTTGTTTGAGTTGGGGAGTAATAGTAAGGTCTAAATCAACGGAAAATTTTTTCCCATCGACTACCGTAATTCTTTTCACATTTACTTCTTGTTTTATCAGATCTAATAATTCTTCATCTCGTAATTCGTCATTCGTCATTCGTAATTCGTTTAAGGGTTGGCGCACTTTTATTTTTGCTTCTTTCCGTTTCGCATGAGCTGCCTCAACTATTTTCCTTACTAAAACCATATTTTTCTCGAGTTCCTCATGAATCAAGGTTTTATCGGCTATCGGCCAAAAAGCCAAATGCACCGACTCTTCTCCGGTTAGATTTCTGTAGATTTCTTCAGCTATAAAGGGCGCAAGGGGCGCAAGAAGCTTTGAAAGTGTTGTAAGCACAGCCAAACTCGTATGGTAAAAATTCTCTTTGTCTGTGCCGTTTGGTCCAACCCGATCGCGGCTTCGGCGTATGTACCACGTCGATATATCTGAAACAAAATTGTGAATCGACTCTATCGCTTTTACGGTATCGTATTTCTCGAGCGCTTCTGTTACCTCTCCGGTTAATTTTTGAAGCAACGATGTAATCCATCGATCAAGGACAGCATTGCTTTTGCCGGGCTTTTTCTCCCAGTGATCTACGTTTGCGTATGTTACGAAAAAATTATAGACATTCCAGAGAATAAGCATGAGGCCGCGGACCCGCATGCGATACTGTTCTTCGGAAATACGAATATCCTCACCGTGCATGACCGGGCTTCCCATAAGGTAAAGACGGAGCGCGTCACCGCCATATTTGGTAATCATTTCTTTGGGATCGGGATAGTTACCGTAATTTTTACTCATCTTTCTTCCGTCGGTTCCCAAAATCACCCCGGTCACGACAACGTTTTTGAATGCATGGGAATCATACAGCGCCGTGGCGATAACATGGAGCACATAAAACCACGCACGGATCTGGCCGGTATATTCGACAATGAAATCAGGAGGAAAAAATTCCTCGAGCTTTACCGCTTGATCGAACGGAAAATGGCGCTCAGCAAATGATGCTGACCCGGCTTCTATCCAACTATCCAAAACTTCCGGTACACGACGGGCAGTTTTTCCGCATTGTTGGCATATCACGGTCACTTTATCTATATCAGGTTTATGGAGATCGTTTATTTTTGCACCCGATTCTTTTTCTAACTCTGCAATAGATCCGGGCACAAACCGATGACCATTCGGGCACTCCCACACCGGCACCGGGCTTCCCCAGTATCGACTCCGGGAGATACACCAATCCGGTGCATGCTCAAGACTTTTTACATATCTGCCATATTTAAAGTGCTCGGGGAACCAATTAACGACGTCATTGGTTATTTTGAGTTTCTCTTTGAGATTTTGGACATTGACGTACCAGGCGTCCTGCGGCGCGTAGATAAGCCGCGTGTGACATCGCCAGCACGTGGGAACCGTATGCGTATAAGAATCTACTCGGTAAATGAGCCCCCGACTCTGTAAATCTTCAATCACCAATGGATCGACATCCAAATAATATTTCCCACCCCAATTGGGAACATTTGACTTGAGCATTCCCTCTTCATCCACGTGCATCTCAATGTGAATATTCTCTTTTTGCATAACGGCCAAATCTTCTTCTCCGTATGCAGCAATAGTAACTATTCCCGTACCTTCATCTGCTGTTACAAAATCACCCGGGACGACCACGAATGCTTTTTTTTCTTTTTCAATCAAATAGTAATCATAATGCGGCACGAATTTCTTTCCAACTAATTCTTTTCCCTTCAGTTCTTCAACGATTTCATACTCATCTTTGAGCATTTTTGTTGTTGTTTTGGCAAGAATATAGTATGTATCACCTTGTTTTACTTTAACGTAATCCAGTTTGGGATTTACGGCTAGGGCAGTCGTT
>MFJJ01000012.1:4693-5139 GCA_001780895.1 Candidatus Gottesmanbacteria bacterium RIFCSPHIGHO2_01_FULL_46_14 | reverse complement strand
ATCAATAAAGTATTCCTGTTTTGGCGCGCCCAGGCCTACAAAGACGATACGTGTGTCTTTGAGATATTCTTTCAGATGCACATCCTCGGGAACAGCTGTCCAGCCAACAAGTCCCGGGTACTTTTTTTGTAAGCACTCGAGCGCCTTGAGTGCTACGCCATGCCAACCACCTATAAGTCCTACTCTATAGCCCTCTTTAGCTGCTATCGCCACTACGTCCTCCATAAATTCTACGCCGGGAATTTTTTTGAGTCGCATCACTAAAGCCAGCCCAATGCCATCGGGGATTGCTACGTCGGCCCCATTGAGAACATCGGCAAAGTGTTTGTCTTTCTGGGCAAGGACGATTTGCTCAGGGTTTGGGGTAACAATAGTGAACGATTTTTCCGATGTATTTGCTCCGCTTTTTAGGTACTTTTTTATTTCCTCTAGGATTTCTACTCGAG
>MFJJ01000012.1:2563-4680 GCA_001780895.1 Candidatus Gottesmanbacteria bacterium RIFCSPHIGHO2_01_FULL_46_14 | reverse complement strand
TTTATTTCCTCTAGGATTTCTACTCGAGAATTGGTCGTAACGTTGATACCAAGAACTTTTGTCTTATTTAGTCCCATAATTATTTAAATTTTCAATTTAAATTTAAAATTCTAAATTAAAAATTAATTTCTATAAGCTCTGTATACTAATTTGTTCAATTTCGGGAAAATTCAAGGTAATATAACATTTGGTATTAAATTATAAGCCTTTCTATTTTCTACTGATACTTCGCTTATAAAGCTCAATGTTTTCCATGGCAACCCCCGTGCCGCGGACGACACACAAAAGCGCATCTTCAGCAACATGGCAGACGACGCCGGTCATTTGCGTCATCAGTTTGTCAAAATTTCGAAGGAGGCTTGTCCCTCCGCTCATGACAATACCTTTATCGATTATATCAGCAGCAAGCTCCGGAGGCGTTTCCTCAAAGACTGCTTTAACCGCGTTGATGATCTGGAGAAGCACGGGCATTATGGCCTCAGTAACCTCAGCACGCGTTAGTTCGACCATACGCGGCAACCCCGCCACCGAATCCCGACCGCGGATCTCCATTACCATAGCTTCCAGCTGCCGGCTTCCAGCTGCCAGATCCTCACTTTTTGCTGGTTGCTGGTTGCTGGTTGCTGGTTGCTTCGACAGCGCATCGCCGATGGTCATTTTTATTGCCTCGGCCATCCGTTCGCCGATAATCAAATTGTATTTTTTCTTGACGTAGAGGGCAATTGCTTCATCAATTTTGTTGCCGGCAACGCGTGCGCTTTTATGGACAACAACCCCTCCCAACGAAATGACGGCCGCTTCCGTTGATCCCCCACCGATATCGACAATCATGTGTCCGGACGCTTGCGAAATGGGAATCTTGGCCCCAATGGCTGCGGCCAGGGGCTCTTCGATCAAGTAGGCAACCTTGGCTCCGGCTGAAAGCGTTGCGTCAAGAACCGCCCGACGCTCTACTTGCGTGACCCCACTGGGCACACAAATCATGACCTCGGGTTTGAAAAATCGACTCCGGCCCACGACTTTGTCGAGAAAATAGGCAAGCATTGCCTCCGTAATCCGATAATCGGCGATGACCCCATCGCGCATCGGACGGGTGGCCATAATATTAACAGGAGTCCTGCCCAACATGTCTTTGGCCTCATTGCCGACGGCTACAACACGGTTATCATCGACCGTCACCGCAACGACGGTAGGTTCATTGAGCACGACCCCCACGCCGGCAAGCCACACGAGGCTGTTTGCCGTACCCAAATCTATCCCGATTCGCTTGCTAAACATAATCATTGGTATTCTAGCACACAGTTTCGTATAATAAATTCTACCGAGCGTTCGTTTATGACTCTTCCCAAAATCCGATCTATTTTGATATTTATTATTACCGTTTGTATCATTCTCGGCGTTTCTGCCGCAGTGATTGCCTATGGCCGCGGGTATCGCGTTAACGTCAACAAAAACTCGCTCACCCCAACAGGCCTCATATCAGCGACGTCGGATCCGGTGGGCGCACAAGTCCTCGTGGATAACCAATTAAAAACCGCAACCAACAATTCATTTGCCATCGAACCGGGCTGGTATACCGTCCGGATTATCAAAGAAGCCTTCATTCCCTGGGAAAAAAAGATCCGCGTCCAGGGAGAAGTGGTGACGCGGGCTGACGCATTTCTCTTTCCCACCAATCCCAGCCTCTCGCCCTTAACGCGCACCGGCATGGAGCAGCCGACGCTATCACCCGACGGCAGCAAGATTGCCTATACGATCCCCCTTTCCATTCCGCAGGATGGAGGAGTCGTGAGCGCGGGATTGTGGGTCTACACCCTCTCCGATGCTCCCCTTGGAAGAAATCGTGGCCCGGAACTTCTTGCCCAAAGTAGTCCGACGTTTAATCTCTCCACTACCACGATCGTATGGTCGCCGGACTCAACACAGATTTTAGCAATCACAGGCAGCCGCGGACGACTCTATACGGTAGGAAATAAAAATACCTTTGAAGAAATTTCCCAATACCAACGACTGCTGAGCGTCTGGCAGGACGAGCATACGACGATAAATTTAGAAAAACTCGTGCCGTTTAAACAAGGATTTATCGATATAGCAACGAGTTCTGCCCGCATCCTCGC
>MFJJ01000012.1:0-2497 GCA_001780895.1 Candidatus Gottesmanbacteria bacterium RIFCSPHIGHO2_01_FULL_46_14 | reverse complement strand
TAATCCCCCCTTGATCGGTACCAACCCCACCGAAGACGTCCGCACGATAGAACCAAAAAAACTCTATGTTTATGACAGCCGCGAAGATAAAAACTTTTTTGTCCTGGATCAATCAGAACTACCGACACCAACGCCCAAAGCTGGACCAACTCTTCCGTTCTATACCCAAGTTTCCTCCATCGGTTGGTTTCCAACGAGTAAACACTTACTTTTGACGTTACTTGGGAAAATCGACGTCATGGAATATGACCGGACAAACTGGACCACAATCTACGCAGGTCCCTTTACCCCCGGCTTTGTTGCTCCATGGCCAAACGGCAGCAGACTCGTCATCGTGACCAACTTAAATCCGAGCGCCGGAACGCTCCCCAACCTTTACACGGTCAACTTGCGATAGAAAAAGTAGATTTCCGATGATACAATGCAGTCACCATGAAAAAGTATCTTAATTTTAAAGTTGTTATAACCCAAGATGAAGATGGAATCTTTGTTGCCGACTGTCCGGCTATTCCCGGCTGTCACAGCCAAGGGGATACCTACGAGGCGGCGGAACGAAATATTAAAGAGGCAATCAGACTGTGTCTCAAAGTTGCTCATAGCGATAAAGCATACCGTGGGACTATAGATTTTGCTCAAAACAGTGTGCCTCGCTTCATCGGCATCAAAGAATTCTCATTCCCTCAGCCGTCATATGTATGACGCAAATGCCTACGCTTTCACCGCGTAAACTCATCAAGATATTGCGGAAAGTGGGCTTTATCAAAGTCAGACAGGAAGGAAGTCATATTTTCTTTAAACACACAGACGGCAGGACAACGGTGATCCCGTTTCATCAGGGAAAAGATATCGGAAGAGGCCTTCTTCGAAGCATTCTCAATGACATTAAAATATCCCCGCAGGATTTTCAAAAATATCTTTAATGACATACAAACATTACATCGAAGATTACAGAGCACCCACGAGTTTCTTCGAAATAACTAGCCTATCAAAACCTCTTCCCTGCTATCCAAATACTTGCCCTTGTACATTCTCGGTGGACCGAGAACCCACATCTGTTTGACTTGGGCAACATAGACACGCAGTGGTGCGTGGCTCGTAAAATCAATCCGCTCACGGATCAGACGTTCTTGGTCTTTTGGATCGGCGCGAGAATCAAATATGGTGATAGCAACTCGTGGGTTTTGAGCTATCAGCCTCGAGTGACGGGCGCCTTTAGGGCTATACCAGTAGAATCGACCGCCCTGGTAGGCAAAAAAGAGGGGCGAAATCCACGGGTCCCCACCCTTCGTTGCGGTAGCCAGAGTCATATAACGATTTGTGACAATCATGCTGTCCGCACGGTCCCGAGGCGTTTTCATACCAAACAACTGTACAAGACCCCAATTTGAGGTGAGCCCATGATATAATGGGAGTATCGTATGACCGCACAAGATCTCATCGCCCATTGGCAAACGACCGCCCAAGACGCATTCGATACGGCTGAGGTGCTCCTCCGTTCCAAACGGTACGATCACGCACTGTTCTTTTGCCACCTGGCCATCGAAAAGCTCCTGAAAGGGTTGGTGGTAAAAAAAACCAACACCCATCCGCTTCCGATCCATGCTCTCGTCAAACTTGCCACCCAAGCGGATATTGCACTGGACCAACAGCAACGCCGCAAGCTCGAGGAAATCACAAAATGGAATATCCAAGCCCGCTATGATAGCATCAAGCGCGAATTGTATCACAAAGCGACCCGCGAGTTTACCATACAGTGGATGGCAACAGTCAATGATCTTTTCGTATGGCTCACCAATCAATACTAAACGACTCACCCGAACATCTCTTGGCGCGCTTCCGTGACGCGCTTGCTTCCCATGACATACCGGTCTCACAACTTATTCTCTTCGGATCCTACGCCAAAGGCGCACCCAAACCTTGGAGCGATCTAGACGTGTGCGTGGTATCCCCGATATTCGGCAAGAACCGTTACGATGAAATGGTACTTCTGGGTCACATCGCCGGCGAGATAGAACCTATGATCGAACCCCACCCCTACCACCCGAAAGATCTTGCCGATCCCTGGGATCCGCTTGCCGCCGAAATCCGCCGAACGGGTAAATTTGTGGGTGAAGACACGGCCGATGGGCAGCACCTTGCCGAGCTTTCCGCTAGTAATCCACGAACACTTCGACGCGGTCATCGTGGACGCGAAGGATTCCCCGCTGTAAGGGAATAACCATAGGGGTTCGGTCGCCCGCGTACCTGGCTATGCGAACTTCCCGGCTAATCACGGAAACGAAGTTGGTGTGCTTGGACAGAATATCAAACGGCCCACGGGGGTTTAGTGAAGATATGCTTATGGCACTCCCCTCATAAATGGCGCCTGTTCGTTTACGGATGATAACCTGCAACATACAATCAAAAGTCAAAATTCAAAATTGCAATTCAAAAGTAAAAAGTGTGAGAAACTTTTGATTTTTGACTTGAACTTTTGCCTTTTGACTTTTACCTTTTA
>MFJJ01000011.1 GCA_001780895.1 Candidatus Gottesmanbacteria bacterium RIFCSPHIGHO2_01_FULL_46_14 | reverse complement strand
AGAGAGACACGCAGTCCTTTGTATATGTGTCCTTTGTCATACATCTGCTTAAAAATCCACATAACTGTTTCCATATAGGGTTTATCCATGGTTTTATATGCATTTTTAAAGTCCACCCAGCGGGCGATGTGATCCACGTACCACTCCCACTCACCGGAAACGTCTTTGACATAGAGCTTGCATTCGTCGATAAACGTTTTTACCCCGATTTTTTCTTCAATGTCTTTTTTTCGCTTAATCTTGAGTTTTTTTTCAACCTTGTTTTCTGCCGGCAAGCCATGGCAATCCCATCCCCACACGCGACGGACGCGATAGCCTTTCATGGTCCAAAACCTGGGAAATACGTCTTTGGGGATGCTTGAGAGTAAACTGCCGTAGTGGGGAAGGCCGGTGATAAAGGGCGGACCATCAAGAAACGTCCAGGTTTTATCCTTCGAACGGGATTCAATAGACTTTTCAAAAATTTTGTGCTCTTTCCAATACTTAAGTACCCGCTCCTCGAGTTCGGGAAAATTTACCTGCGTATTGACCGGTTCAAACTGATTTTTTTTCATAAAAAATCCGTCCCTGATTATTCTATCAAAGGACGGCTCTCACCGTGGTACCACCTTCTTTGCTTCTCATTTACTGCTATTACGGGCTTACCCGAAAGGGTCTACTGCTATTTCTTCCTTCTGCGCGTCCTGAGTTTATCAAAGGACTCTCCCGGTGATTGCCGGGATCAAACGCATTTCTAAAGGAATTATAACAACTCTTTCATGCTGAGTAAATAACCGAAAATATTTTTGTATTAATGTATTAATACATTAATACACGGTCAACTCCTCTGCCTCAAAAATGCTGGTATGTCGAATTCGTCTTCTTCGGGGGGAAGCTGATCATCAATTGGTGTTTGTTGGGGTTGTGGTGGTTGCATCGGCTGATCGCTAGGCGCCGCTGGTTGTGGCATCGTGGGGCGAACGCCGTAACCCGCGGGTCTTCCGGTCATCTCGCGAAGTCGCCGTTTTGTTTCGTCAAAACCGGTGGCAATCACGGAAATTTTTACCTGATCAACCAGATGTTCATCAATGGTAGCTCCGAAGATAATATTGGCATCGGGATCAACGGCTGCGGCAATTTGTTTAGCCGCCTCATCAACTTCGGCCATAGTCAAATCCGGTCCACCGGTAATATTGAAAAGGACTCCTTTAGCCCCATCAATCGACATTTCCAATAGCGGTGAGGAAATGGCGGTTCTGGCCGCCGTGGCGGCCCTATTTTCCCCAACTCCCGTCCCAATTCCCATGAGAGACGATCCGGCGCCCGTCATGATTGCGCGCACGTCGGCAAAATCAACGTTTATAAGTCCGGGCATGGTAATAAGATCGGAAATTCCCTGAACTCCCTGTCCCAACACGGAATCAGCAACCCGGAAGGCTTCCAAAAGCGTCATCTTTTTGTCGATGACATCCATGATGCGCTGGTTTGGAATGACAATAAGCGTATCGACTTTGTCTTTGAGATTTTCGATTCCCTCTTCAGCTTGCACCATCCGCCGGGTTCCTTCGAATTGAAACGGCTTAGTGACAACTGCCACCGTCAGAGCACCCAAATCTTTGGCTATCTGGGCAATAATCGGTGTGGCTCCGGTCCCGGTTCCTCCGCCTTCACCACACGTCAAGAAGACCATGTCGGTGTCATGCAGGTGTTCCTTGAGCTTCTCGCGGGACTCTTCCGCGGCTTGTTTGCCGATCTCCGGATTTCCTCCGGCGCCCAATCCTCGTGTGAGATTTTCCCCGATTTGAATTTTGGTTTGGGACTGACAGAGAAATAACGCCTGCGCGTCGGTATTGACACCCAAAAAATCCACGCCGTTTATCTGATTAACACTCATCATGGAGTTGATGGCGTTGCCGCCCCCTCCGCCAATACCTATGACTTTAATCTTTGCAAATCGCGCGATATCTGGTTTTATTAACATGGAAAAACAAATTAGGGCAGAAAAGATTTAATAAGATCAATGACCCGTCCCGCAATCCCTTTCATTTGAATCCGCGATGCGCCGCGCGAAATGGCACCCGCACCGGCCTCTCCCCGCCGCTGACTTGCTCCATACAACAGAAGTCCCACACTAGATGCATAGGCTGGCGTCATGATCTCATCAATGAGTCCACGAATCCGCAAGGGTGTCCCGATATGAACTGACATTGCTAAATTTCGTCGCGCCGCCTCGGTGGCCCCGACGGTGAGTGCACCGCCACCGGTAATCACGACACCCGAGGGCATCATCCCGCCAAACCCACTTCGCTTTACTTCAAGTCCTACCATCGTGAATATTTCGTTCAAGCGCGGCTTGATGATGCCTTCGACCAATGTTCGACGGGAAATCGAACGCATTTCCTCAACGAGTCCGAGTCCCGAAACGTCTATTTCATCATCCTCTCCGGCTTTTTTTTGCTTGACCCCATCCCTATGTTCGGCAATCGCTGGCGTTTTCGGCTGCGTTCCTAATAGCAATTTTATTTTCTCGGCGCTTTCGAGCGACACCCGAAGTCCGGCAGCGAGATCTTTGGAAATGTTTATGGCTCCAATGGGAATGACGGATGAGTACGAAAGGGCACCTTCGACGAAAATAGCCACATCCGTTGTTCCACCACCGATATCAACGAGAACAACGCCTAATTCTTTTTCGGTATCGGTAATGGTCGCATGAGCGCTTGCAAGTCCTCCAAACACCATCCCTGCTACCTCAATTCCCAACTCTTCAACACATTTAGCTAAATTCCGAATGGCTGTCGCTCCTCCCGTCACTAAATGCGTATCCACCTCAAGGCGAACGCCCGTCATACCGGCAGGATCCACCACGCCCTCCTGTCCGTCCACGATATATCCGCGGGGAAGTATATGAAGAATCTCTCTCGATTGTGGCAACTGCACTGCCTTTGCCGCGTCAATGACCCGGCGTACATCATTTTGGGTAATTTCTTTCTCCGGTTCAGCCACGGCTACCACACCGTGAGAGTTTATAGAGGCGACATGATTTCCGCCGATAGACACGTATGCGCGGGCAATAGAAGAGCCTGCCATTCGTTCCGCTGCATCAACAGAACCGGAAATGGCGGCCGTGGCTTCCTCTATGTTGACCACCTGTCCTTTTCGAAGCCCCCGCGACGGTACCGTTGCCACGCCGACAACATTTGCATCTCCCTCTTCTGTGATCGACGCGATAAGGGTCGTTATCTTTGATGTCCCAACATCAATGGCTGCTGTTGTTTGATCACGGGCCATAGTAAGATATTTTAGAATTGGATAATAGGTTTATCAAATCGGAGGTCAATCCGAGTGGGCATGCTTCCTTTTATTCTAAATCCGGACAGAATTGTTTGTAAAGTACTCGAAAAATTATCAGGGTCAATATCTTGAGGAATTATTATGTTTATTTCTCCAAGTTCTCCCATAATGGACAGTCTATCAAATCTTGTTATCTGTTGCACTGTATACTCTTGCGGTAAGGCGGCAATCAAGGTAAGCGCTGCCCGAACGGATTGGTCGATCACGTGCTGACCCACTGCTACCGGGAAAGGCTCAAGAGCTATTCTCGGCAAGAAGGCGGTCCCATCGTCAATTCCCACGATATATCCTTCCCGGTCAATCAAACCGACAATAGATTCTAAACGAATGATCGCGATGGGTTCCCGGCGTTTCGCGATGATGACAAGCGTATGAGGAAATTTCTTTTTCAATTGGAGTGAAGCCAGAATCGGGTTATCACGAAGAATATCTTCCCTAACTTTGCCGGCGGGAAAAAAAAGCAGATTTTTTGGCATTTTATCCTCGTTAACGGTGACTTGGAGCGTATCTGGGGCAACTTCGATATTTTCCAAGGCGAACAGATAGTCACTCCCAAAATAGATACCTATGCTCGTTATGATGATAAAAACCAACAGAATAATGAGTGATCCGAATCGTCGAAAAAAAGCTTTGTTATGCATGGGAAAGAATTGCCATGACTTGATCTGCTACGCGGACAGCTCCGTCCCGGGGAAACTCACGGGAAATTTCGACCGCTTTTTTATCGTATGTCTGTTTATCCCGAAAAATTCCCTCTATTGCACCTAATAATTTCCCTGGGGTGAGATTTTTTTGATTGAGTACCTGGCTTGTACCAACAGTTTCTAAATACCGTGCGTTTTCATACTGTTCATTCCCTCCGGACCATGGAAGCGGCACGAACAATGCAACTTTCCCAAGCACAGCGACTTCACCGACGGTATTTGCACCGGATCGGCCGACGACCAAGTCCGCGTGACCAATCGCCCAGGCATACGCTGGTTCATCCAGATACGCAGTCGCAAAATAGTTGGGTACATCTGGAGCGTTTTGAAGATCCAATCTACCAGTCTGATGAATGATACTATAGTATGTGGTCAGATTTTCTACTATAGGAAATACCAGACGATTGAGTGTCACCGCTCCGGTACTTCCGCCGGTCACTATTATCAATGGCTTGTTCCCAAGAGGAAAGGGTGAATTTTTGGGAGGATGAAATATACTCTCCCGAAGGGGAAGTCCGGTAAGAACCGTTTTATCGCTTGGAAAATCCTTGACTGTTTGGGGAAAACTCACACAGATTTTTTTTGCAAATAATCCAATAATCCTGTTTGCCAGTCCCGGCGATAGCGTCTGTTCGTGTGTGATCGAAGGAATTGCAAGCATCCATCCTGCTATCACAACCGGAAGGGCAACATATCCTCCAAAAGAAACAATGACGTCGGGTCGCTCCGAGAGACAAATCCCAAACGCGGCAATAAAGCCAAAAGGTATGCGAAATATTCCGACTGCGGTCAGCAAGGTAAATGCCCGTGTTATTCTTCCCGCTTGGATACTCACAAATCTAAACCCTCGTTGGTTAACCAAACGTGCTTCTTCGGATTGACTGTTTGATCCTTCAATGGACGTATCCCGACCCGCAAAAACAATGTCGATTTGAGTATTCGTTTTTTTCAGTGCATCAGCAACAGCAATAGCTGGTGTAATATGTCCTCCGGTCATGAGAATTTTTTTTCTTTTGGCCATATGTTATGAGTGTTTGCTTATATTAAGCAGTATTCCCACAGAAACCAACAAAATGATAAGGCTTGAGCCTCCATAGGAAATAAACGGAAGCGGGATTCCGGTCAGTGGTACGAGCGCAACCATCGCAGATAGATTTATGCCTGCCTGCACCGCAATCCAACTTGCTATTCCCAGTGCCAATAATCTGCCAAAAGAATCCGGTGCGTATTTGGCAATACGAAACCCGCGCCAGATCAGCATGAGCAGCAGTCCGATAATAACGACGCTTCCGACAAACCCCAACTCTTCTCCGATAATAGCAAAAATCGAATCCGTATTTGCCTCAGGCAGGTATTCGTACTTCTGCCGGGATTTTCCGATTCCCACACCAAAGAGTCCACCGGATCCTAATGCGAGCAATATCTGCCGAATTTGATAGGAAGCGCCCAGCGGATCGGCTTGGGGATTGAAAAATGTGGTGAGTCTTGCAAACCGATACGGCGCGACAATGGCGAGAACTCCTCCGCCGGCGACCAGAACCGGAATCATAACGAGGAAGTGTGCAATCGGCGCCCCTGAGTAATAATACATCAGCACCGATACGGCAAGAATGACGACTGCCGTTCCTAAATCCGGTTCGATGACAACAAGCCCCACGACCATCGCCATAAGAAGCGCAAATGCCCCAAATCTTCCCTTTTCCGGTTTAGAAAGCCACGCAGATAGATAAATAATAATGGAAAATTTCGCCAGTTCCGCCGGCTGCAGTGTCGTAAAACCCAGATTGATCCACCGATGAGCACCCTGTGCCCCCACGCCGATACCCGGAACAAACACGGCAAGAAGCAGTACGATGGTTCCCAGAAGCAGTGGCAGCGACCATTGATACCAGCGTGTATAGTCAATCTTAGCAGCAATTATAAGTCCGATTGATCCCACCAAAAGCCACTTGAGTTGTTCTTTGGCAAAATAATATTGATCAGAAAAATCCCGCTGGGCAATGGCCACGGAGGAGTTATACACCATGAGAATACCAACAACGCAAATGACACTCACTATCACAAGAAGCAGTCGATCAGAGACGCGAGACTTCATAGGCAAATTGCTTTCCCCGCTCTTTGTAATTGGGAAACATATCAAACGATGCACAGGCTGGACTCAACAACACTACATCACCGGGCCGGGCACGGGCAAAGACGATTTTTACAACTTCTTCCATAGTACGTAGCCCGGTTACGATCTCTCCGGAAAAATGTGCGTCCTCTGCTGCCTTTACAATCCTATCTGTCATAGTTCCTATAACGATCAATGTTTTGACCGAACTGTTTACGATTATTTTTCCAAGGTCGCTAAAGTCGGATCCTTTCTCCGACCCTCCCGCAATCAGAATGATTGGCTCAAAAAACGATGCTATCGCTGCAATCGTCGTTTCGGGAACCGTTGAAAACGAGTCGTCATAAAAGGCAACTCCATTGACTGTGTCAACAAACTGTAATCTGTGCGGGAGACCTTTAAACTGTTTCGCAGCGTTTCTAACCGACTCAAGTGATGCTCCGGAAACGAGGGCGGCTAAACTTGCCGTAGCGATATTTTCTAAATTGTGCTCTCCCCGCAAAATGACTTCGTCTAACCCGCAAATCCTTTCTATTTTTTCCTGCCAGCTCACAAATACTTCATGATTTTCCACAAATGCGTTCGTTTGTTGTTTCCGACTGACAAAATATTTCCTGCCGGCAGAATGTTGCGCAAAGGATACACTCGTTTCATTATCAGCATTAGCAATAATCACATCTGTTTTGGTTTGGAAAGCTATGATTGAAAATTTTGCCTTGACATAATCTTCCCGCGATTTATGATAGTTAGTCGCTAAGGGATCAATATTTGCTAAATGATCTTGCGTGATCGGTAAAACCACCGCGATATGCGGACTTTTCGTCAAATCTTCGAGTTGGAATGAAGAAAGCTCTAAAACTACTATGTCTTTGTCAGTCATTTCCCGTACTTTAGAAAGAAGTGGTGTTCCGACGTTTCCTCCCAAAAATACTTTTTTACCCGATTTTCTAAGCATCTCGGCTATCAAACTACTTGTCGTTCCTTTTCCTTTTGTACCGGTTACACCAATAATAGAGGGTCGGCACAGATCAAAAAATAATTTTGTTTGACTTGTCAGTATGCCTTTATATCTACCCAGCTCTTGAGTATCAAGTAATATTCCCGGTGTTCGTACAACAATATCAAATTCAGATAAATTCGAAAGATGTTCGTCTCCCAGATGGAACGTGACGTCCTGTTTTGCCAGTTGTGTATAGGTATCGCCCAGCTCCTCTTTCATACGTCTATCACAGCAGGTAACAATCGCGTCTTCCGAGCGGAAAAAATCAACCGAATCCAATCCTTCTACCGAAAGACCCACAATGGCAACTTTTTTGTTTTTATAGGTTTGCATTGGAAAATTCTATTACTCTATCCATAAGGTTACCGGCTACACGCGATACTTTTTTGGGGTTTCCTGTCGTATAAAATAGGAACGTTCCGCCATTACTTTCCACTTCTCCACGAGATTGGAGCACCCGCCCTACCTGGCGGGCAACCGCGCCGCCCGAATCGAGCACGGCCGTGCCTTCTCCCACTATAGCACGGATAGCCTCATGCAAAAACGGAAAATGGGTGCACCCCAGAACAATCGTATCAATCTTTGGGTCACGGTTTTTGAAAATGTTCGATACGATCTTCTCAACAACCGGATCCTTTGTTTTTCCGCTTTCAACCAACTCAACCAGATGTGGACACCCGACGCTATAGACCGTGCAGCCGTTCGCAAACGTGTCAATCAAGCGCTTTTGATAATCACTATTGGCCGTATGCACGGTTGATAAAACAGCAAAAGTCCGAGTTTTACTGGTGGCAGCAGCCATCTTTATAACCGGCACGACACCAACAATCGGTATATGGGGAAACCAGAGGCGATATTGGTCTATCCCAGCGACGGTTGCAGTATTACACGCTATGACAATAAGTTTGCACGATCTATCGATCAAGTACCTTATGAGCGTCTTTACGCGCTCTGTTATGACCCCGTCAGATTTGTCTCCATAGGGCGCCCATGCATGATCAGCCAGGTACATCGTCGACTCGTTGGGAAGAAGCTTTTGTATTGATGACCAAATAGAAAGTCCCCCTAACCCAGAGTCAATTATCCCAATTGCGTTATTCTTCACGGTAATTGAGGCTTGATAAGAAGTGCTAACCACAGACCGAAAATAGCCAATACGATTGCGACAATCCAAAAGCGCATGACGATCTTGGGTTCCGGCCATCCGTAATACTGGAACCACAAATGGAGGGGGGCTGCTGCGAATGCTTTCTTCCCAAAATACTTTTTCGATAAAAGCTGTATGAGCGATGAGGCAACTTCTATAACGAAAATGCCTCCGATAACCGCCAAAGCCGGAGCTTTCCCAAGCATCAGCCCAACAACCGCCATGGTTGCCCCGAATGAAAGTGCTCCCACGTCTCCCAAAAAAATACGCGCCGGGAAGACGTTGAAATATAAAAACGCAATCAGTCCTCCCATCCACAGCGCGATAAATAGTGACATTGGCGTATCAAGAATTGAAGCCGAAAGCACCCAAAAAGCGGTAAGGGCGATCATAAGCACGCCACTGGCCAGTCCATCCAGTCCGTCGGTGATGTTAAAAGCATTGGCAAAGGCGATAATGACGAAAACTGCAATCGGGATAAACCACCAACCGAAGTGAATAACCCCCAGAACCGGTATGTAAAAAATCCCAATTCGTAGCTCCCCTACAAGCCAAAATCCTATGATCGTCGCGAGAATGATCTCGACAATGAGTTTATGTCTCAGTCGCAATCCAAAAAAACCAGCTTCTGTCCATGCAAATGTTTTTTTTATATCATCAACCAAACCTAAGAGTCCAAACGATATAAAGGCAAACAACAGAATCTTTACCTCGCTTCCCAGCACATGCACGGAGGTAATCGGAACCCAGAAATATCGAAAAAGGAGCAGCGAAAGCGGAAAAAGAAGTGATGTAATTATTATAATGAGAAGGCCCCCTCCGACCGGAGTTCCGGCCTTTTTTTGATGGAACCTATCGAAGATTGGCGTTCGCTTATTGAATGCATCCCGCGTCGTCTGTTTCAATCTCTGGAAGCGCCACGTATAAAGTAATTTGATAAACGGGACATAGAGAAGGCTATGGACAAACCACGAAAACAAAAGAAGTCCCAAGAGTATTTCCATACTATGTCTAGAGAATATGCGGCAGGAGAACAAACAATGCGATGCCAATTGCTCCCAATGCAACCAAAAACATCATTCCCGCTGCCACATCTTTGGCGATTTTGGCCTCTTGCCTCCACTCGGTCGTAATAAGATCAGTCATCGCCTCAAGCGCCGTATTAGTCATTTCACCGGATAAGCCCAAAACAATAGCGAATACAAGCATTGCCATTTCCATGTAGCTAATTCTCAAATACCAACCCAACGTCAACACAAAGACGGAAAGAATGAGATGAATCTTGAAATTTGGTTGAGTTTTGACTGACCAGAGGAGTCCGGCGAGGGCAGTTTTAATAGAATCGTGGTGTTTCCGAAGTGCTTCCCGCATAGACAAATGTAGTATACGGTATTTAATATCCTTTCACAAACCGCCGTACAGATTCTATAGTTCTGGGAAAAACATAGAGAGGACTTATGGGAAGATCATGGGAGTGAACGTAGCTTACTTCCCGGCCCCCGAACCCTTTTTTGAACAACGTTAGTCCTCGCCATGGATGATTTGGTTTATCATTAGGCGCAATACCCCAAAAATTGTACACTTTCATACCTCGTTTTTTAGCTTCACGTATCGCTTCCCACTGCAAAAGGTAGTTAACCGGAATATTGGTTCGCGTTGAGGCGCTATGATGGTAAATCGCCTGATCGCCATAAAAAAGAATAATCGCCGTTGCCAGTATCTGTCCTTGATATTTACCCAGATACAATAATGCTTTTTCTGCTCGAGCAAATATTTTAAACTCTTCGACAATGCCCTTGTGCGCCACAAACCCCTGTCTGATTGCAGTAGTTTGATACAGTTTATTAAAATGATTCAAATCATTTTCATCCTTCGAAACCACTATTTCCACGCCAAGTTTTTGTGCTTGTTTTATTTCATACCGAGTTGTTTTTCGCATATTCGCTAGAAGTGCATCTTCAGAAGTATCAAGATCAAGGACCCAACACCGCTCTCCGTCTACCTCATGGACAGGCGACGATATAAGCCCTAACCCCGATGGTAACGCTTCAACTAATGGGCTTATGCGGATAAACCATGCACGCTCGCGTATCGCGATCTTACGCACGTGATGTAATACTTCTTTCCAAGTCTTATGAATTAGTATCGGTCCATGACGAACATGAAGAAATTTGCCTCGCTTGGCGGCAACCAGGTTTACCAGTGCAATACCTTCAAGTGTTGACCCCTCATAAAAACCTAATCGCCATATCTTCTCTCCTCGCGATTTTAGGACATCACCCCAAAGCCACGATTGAAAGAGTGCGTTCGGACTATTTTTAAGAAGAAACTCTTCCCAGATTTTTGACGAACCTATCTCATCTACGCGTAATGCCATGCATATATTGTACTGCAAAGAGAAACGGTTTAAAGGAAGCCATTATTTCATGCGCATCATTCGATGTGCTCCATAGTATCTATACTGTGCGACACCCTCTCCTTAGCCACAGTCGTAGGTTCCCCGTGCCCGCAGTAAAGAATAGTTTGGGACGGTAAGGAGAGAATTTTTCGGACTGATGCCGCCAGATCCAGCGGGCGGGAGTAGGAAAAATCAGTGCGACCAACTGCTCCATCTGCAAAAATGAGGTCACCCACAAAGGCAACTCCGTCTCCAGCCAGTGTGACACTTCCCGGCGTATGACCGGGGGTGTGCATGACGACCAGTCCAAGGGGAAGAATGTCCCCGTCAGAAAGCGTTTTTGTTACTGTCGGTGGTGGATCACTCCGTGGCACCTTCATACGGTCAAGGAAAAAAATATCATGTGCATGCATATAAAAAGGAACTCCTAAAGCGGTTTGCACTTCAAAGGCGGCAGTCACGTGATCTGAGTGGCCGTGAGTAGCAATGATGGCAACAAGAGGAACCTTAAGTT
>MFJJ01000010.1 GCA_001780895.1 Candidatus Gottesmanbacteria bacterium RIFCSPHIGHO2_01_FULL_46_14 | reverse complement strand
CGATGGATCATTTGAAAAATCATCAGAAATATCCGGCAGATAGAGCGGCATTACTCGCTGAGTGTGACAATCTGTCAGATTTCTCTCCCGAAGACAAGAAGTGGTTTGCGGATCATTTACCGGAGAGAATGTACAACTCAGCCGACGAAGTCACAATAGCGTTGGGAATGTAATTAATTCTTTTTCGGAAGGTTTTTGAATTGTTTACGGAGGGTGGCCGTCGTTTGGCGGCCGCGCTCCTGGAGTTCTTCGATGTGGGCAAGAGCCGTATCTATAGATTCTGTTGCCGATTTTACGACCACGTCTTTTTTCTCTTCGATCTGAGTTTTTCCTTCCTCAACTATATCCGATAGTTTATCGCGAAGATTGTCAAGAATATCTTCGCCTTTATCAGCGAGAAGTTTTCCAGTCTTTTTGCCGTCTTTTGTTCCCAAAAAAAACAAAACAATGGCGCCTATTAATCCTCCGATAAAGAGTCCTACAAAAAACCGGGGATCACGGGATTTTTCTTCACTCATCGTCGTGGTCTTTGCGGCGAAGCGAGGAAAACAAAGACAGCCCCGTCTTGATTCCCTCAAGCATCCCCGCCATACTCGATACTCCCTGGCTTACTGTACCTGAAACTTTACCCGCATCCTCAAGCATTTTATTGACTTTTTGAAGGGAAGCGCGCATTTCCTTGAGGATATACCACACCTGAACACCAAGAAACACAATCAGGATAGTGATAATAAAACTAATGGCGATGATAGTCAGCTGTACAGGATCCATGGGCAGTAAATGTACATAGAGTATCTCTTACTTTGATGGTACTGTCAATCAGGTTGGTAACCAACGTCTCTTGTGATTGTCGATACTTTCCCAAATCGACTCGTTGCGGTGACGGTAATTTTGTTAACGCCGGGCTCGAGCATTACCTGGTCAAAAAAATTTCCGTCACTCCGTACAAGAACGGAAAGTTCGTTGATCGTGACCGTCGCATCAGGGTCAGTTGTTCCCAATACTTCAATTCTCCGCTCCGGAGAAATCAAATTTTCCTTTGGCGATTCCAACGATACCGTCGGCGGAAGCTGGATCGTCCGATACTGAAGCATCAGGTATCCAATAAAAATAACAACCAAAACAGCGACCAGGAGTGCTAAAAATCTTCCCGGCGTCATCCGCAGTGGCGCGGGAGCCAGTGTTGCATCGTCTTTTTTTGGAAGCAGCGAAATTTTAGATACTTCCTCCGTTTGTCTGCGAAAATAGGCAAGGACGGAGGCAGCATCGAGCCCTAAAAAATCACTGTAGTTTTTGACAAATCCCTTGGCATAAGCTGCGGAAGGAAGATTTTCGTAATCATCTCTCTCAATATCTGAAAGAAATTTTTTGCGAATTTTTGTAGCCCGTTCAACGTGCTCCAGGGTCAAATGCTTTTTTTCTCTGGCCTCACGAAATATAGAACCGACCGTTTTCATGATGCCACTTCTCGCGCGAGGAATTCATCCGGATTCTTCACCAAGACATCCCGCGGCTTACTCCCTTCACCGGGACCAATAACACCGGCCATTTCCAGCTGATCTAATATCCTCGCAGCCCGCGCGTATCCGACAGAAAGTCTTCGCTGGAGAAGTGACGCTGATGCTTTATCGTGCTGACAAATGAGGCGGAGCGCGTCTTCAAATAACGGATCTCGTGAGTCTCCACTGCCCGAAGGACTACCCGATCCTCTTTTCCACCCGGTGAGCGGTTGTGTCGTAACCTCTTCTGTATACTGGACGGGGACATTCTTCGTTTTAAGAAAATCTACGACTTTTTTTACTTCCTGCTCAGACACAAACGTTCCCTGGATACGACTAGGCTTACTTTGCTCCGGTGGTACATAGAGCATGTCTCCCCGTCCAAGGAGTTTTTCAGCTCCAGGCATATCAATGATGACACGCGAATCAATCATAGAAGAAACATTAAATGCGATGCGTGAAGGGACATTGGCTTTTATCAAACCCGTGATAACGTCTACGCTGGGACGCTGTGTCGCAATAACCAGATGAATACCGGTAGCTCGCGCCATCTGTGCTATACGACAAATGGCATCTTCGACTTCAACAGGCGCGTATGCCATTAAATCGGCAAGTTCATCAATCAAAATAACTACATAGGGCATAGCCTGAAAACCTGATAACTCATTGAAACTATCAATATTCCGGACCCCAACCTGGGCAAATTGTTTATATCGATTTTCCATTTCCGTCATTGCCCACCGCAGAGCAGAAAGAATCTTATCGGGTTCAACAATCACGGGCGTCAAAAGGTGGGGAATGCCATTGTAGCCGGTAAGCTCAACACGTTTCGGATCCACCATAATGAGCCGAACCTCTTGGGGTGTCGTACGGAAGAGAAGGGAACAAATAAAGGCATTGATAAGAACGGATTTCCCCGATCCGGTCGTACCGGCAACCAAAACGTGCGGCATTTTGCCAATATCCGCTATTACCGGGCTTCCGGATACATCAAGACCCAGCGCAACTGCTAGTCTGCTCTTGGCTTTGGCTAAAACATCGCTCGTCAACATCTTCTTAAGCGTCACAAACTCCAGTCCCCTATTGGGTATTTCAATACCGACCAAGCTTCTTCCCGGAATCGGCGCCTCTATACGCACTTGCCCCGTCGGAGCCGCAAGCGCTAAGGCCAAGTCACTTGAAAGCGAAGTAATCTTTGATACTTTGGTACCAAGGGCTATCTCCATGGCGTATTGGGTAACCGCGGGGCCGCTATTGACTTCGGTCACTTTTGCCGTAATGCCAAAACCCTCGAGCGTTTTTTCGATAACCTGTGCGTTTCTCCTCATGTCACCGCGGTCAGCCTTTTGACCTGGTCCATCAGATAGCAAAGACAGCGGTGGATACTCCCATAGCATGGGTTCCCCTGATACTGTTGGTGAAGGAATAGACAACGAGGACTGGGCCTGGGTTCTCTCGGGTGCAACTTTAGCTCCGGCAACGGGAGGAAGCGGCATGGGAGTTTTGACGATCGGCTTCTCCTTGTCTTTACTAAATACGATATCATCCTTTTTCGATAACGTCCCGATACTCCCGACCATCTCAACCAGTTTTTGTAGCCCGGTAAAGATAAAGTTGATAAATCGATCAAGCGACGTATTGAGGAGAATAATGAACCCTACCATAAACGCTCCTAAAAACACGAGTACCGCGCCCTCAGTGGAGATTGCTTCTGCTAAAATATTCCAAACAGCCTCTCCCGCGATTCCTGCCTGGGTAAGTCCGATCAAAGAGGCTAACATAATCCCAACTCCCAGAGGGACATTGGGTTTGCCAATATCGGACTTAACCTTAAATAAAAGGAAACTTGCGGTAATCAAAAACGGCGGAAGCCCGTACATTCCCCAACCAATGTGATAGGTAATTTCGTCCCGAAGCGAGGTTAAGAGCGATCCTTCACCAAAAAATGCCAATGTGATAGTACCGGCAAATAACCACATCCAGATCGCTGCGACCGTATAGACGGTCTGCTTCTTGAGCTTCACCGACCCAAATTGATTCCGTCGTTTTTTGTAAGATCGTTTTCTCTTTTTAAACAACGCCATAGTGAGTACTGTCTAGTATAGGTCTTTAGAAGCTTATACTTCAACTAAAACGGGGACAATCAAAGGATTTCGGCCGGTTTCGCGCTTGAGAAATCGTGCAAGTTCTTCTTCTATTTGTTTTCTCGCAAATTGCCAATCGACCATTCGGCCTTTTCGAAGCTTCAGAGAAGCTGACACGATACGCTTGGCATCATCAACCAATTTCCCCGATTGCCTCATATAGACAAATCCGCGTGAAATAATATCAACTCCTCCGACCACACGACTCGATGACTGCTCAATCGGTACAACCACGACAACAATTCCTTCTTTGGCTATCGTTTGGCGATCACGCAGGACGATATCGCCAACATCTCCAATTCCCAATCCGTCTATCATGACGTTTTCTAGGGCTATGCGTTCTGCAACCCTGGGGGGAGCATCGGACCGAAATTCTATGACATCGCCTTCTTCCGGAATAAGAATATCGCGCTTCTCGTATCCAATGTCTTGGGCCAATCTTCGATATTGCATGGTGTGACGATACGTCCCTCCGATAGGAAACACATATCTGGGACCTAATGCTGAAAGCATAAGCATTAAGTCGCCTTGGCTCCCGTGGCCGGATACATGAAGATCCTCCATTATGGAAGAGTAGGAAACGCGCGCGCCTTTTCGATATATTTGGTCTATAAGACTCCCCACGTCATTTTCGTGCCCGGGGATCGGATCGGCTGAAAATACCACCGTATCGCTCTCTTCTAAATGGACAAATCGATGGGTATCATTTGCAATCCGCGTGAGCGCTGAATCAGACTGCCCTTGGCTCCCGGCAACGACCAGGAATTGCTTATTGGCCGGAATTCGTTTGAGATCCCGATCGCCGATCAAGGCCTCGCGGGGAAACTTCATGTAACCAAGTTTTACTGCCTCTTCCACATTCTGATCGATACTTCTTCCTAAGAATGCAATTTGCCGATGATACTTGAGACCGAGTTCAATTGCTAATTGAATACGGGAGATATTACTCGACTGCGTGGTAAAAAGAAACTTACCGGTACTTAAGCGGAGCTCTTTTTCCAGCGTATCACCTACGGCCTGTTCAGACGGGGTAAACCCCGGCCGTTCGCTTCCCAATGAGTCAGTGAGCAAACAGAGTACTCCGCGCTTGCCCGCCGCGGTAATTTTTTCGAGCTCTGATTTTTTCCCGTCAAGGGGGTCAAAATCAAACTTAAAATCGCTGCCGTGATAAAACATTCCAATCGGCGTTTGAATAATCAAATTCGCCGCATCTGGTACCGAGTGGGTCACGCGGACAAATGATACGGTAAACGGCCCTATCCGAAGCGTCGTATCAAACGAGACTGCCTTGACTCGCTCCCGAATGTGAATTTCATTGAGCTTAATATTGGCAAACGCTGCGGTGAGCGTCGTTGCCCACATGGGAATACTCCCCAGTTTGTGATAAACATAGGGAATCCCCGCAATGTGATCATCATGTCCGTGAGTAAACACCAATCCCCTGATAGCGTTTCGTTTGTTTTCCAAATATCGCACATCGGGTATGACTAAATCGACGCCATACATATCCGGGTCTGGAAATCCGATACCGCAATCAACCAGAAGTATATCCCGGAGTTTTCCATCATAGCGATACTCATAGACGAACATATTTTTCGTCACATTCCCCGTCCCGCCAAGAGGGATAACACGAACTGAATCTTTCCCACTTCCCGAAGAACCCTGAAAAACAGTTTGTTGTTTTCTTCTTTGAAAAAAACGTCTCATATGTCTGTAATGTAATACTTAATTACTGGACAGTAATAAAGTAACTATCTATTAACATGAAAAATCATTTTTCCCCGAATGTGAGGTTTACGAGAATCGAGATATGCTTGCCATCTACTGTTTTCATCACGAATTAAGTAATCAAGAATACGGAAAAAATCTTCATCGCCGCGTTGCAGTATTGCACTCATCTTGGCGATCGTAGGCTCAGTAACCTTAATGCCTTGTTGTATGTGCTCATATGTAGTGTTCTGTCGAAGACTTTTTAAAATATGAAGTCTCTTTGCAAACATTACAATCTCCGTTGGCGAAAAGAACTCTCTAAAAAAATGCTCGACCTGCGTTTTATTCAATTCTCCGAGTGTGTTCCAAAACTCTTCAGTCAATGACAACTTCTCTTTGTTACTGAGCGGAACTCGGGATACCCTAGTCATATTCAATTTCGATAAACTGGATACTGTATTACTGTTCAGTAATACAGTATCATAATAATTCCGCTTAATACGTTTCGATAAATTCCTTTATATTTTCCGGCGTTACGGTGAAGCTCTTTCCCTTTCCTTCCACAATCATGCGGGCAACTTTGCGACACAGACTATTCATGGTGCGCTCGAGACTTCTGATGCCGGCATCATAGCCCAAGGGTCTGACGAGTTTAGGCCAAATGGACTCATCAATGGTTAAATTTTCTTTCGTGAGCCCTGATTCAGCCATGAGCTGTGGGAGAACATAATCTTTTGCAATAGTGATCTTTTCTTCGTCGCTATAGGAAGGCATCTGGATCGGTTCCAAACGATCGAGGACTGCTGTAGCGATGTTGGTCGTATTATTGGCCGTTGCGATAAAAAGGACTTCAGATAAATCAAACGGATAGTCCAAATAATGATCGGTGAATGCGACGTTTTGTTCCGGATCCAAAAGCTCAACGAGCACTCCCATAATGTCACCGCGGGTTTGTTCTGCGACACGGTCTATTTCGTCGAGCAATATCACGGGATTTTTTGTCCCGGCAAACCGGAGTCCCTTGAGGATTAAACCTATCTCCGCATCAGCTCGTACACGGGATTGTCCACGAAGATCCAGAGAATCACTCATTCCTCCAAATGGAATACGCACGTAGCGCCTCCCCATTGCCTCGGCAATCGATTTAGCAAGCGTCGTTTTTCCGGTACCGACGAGTCCTACTAAACACAAAATCGGTGCACGACGAGCCAAAATTGCATGAGAAAGCTTTGCCTCATTGGTGGACGACTCATTCTTCCAGCGATCAAGGTTAAGCTTCAATATTGCTAAATACTCCAAAATTCGGATTTTAACTGGCTCCAAGCCGTAGTGGTGTTTATTGAGAATCTCTCGTGCCTTGGGTAAATCAAGAACGTCATTGGTTCGCGTATCCCATGGGAGATGGAGTACCCAATCGACGTAACGGAGGATTTGATCAATGTGCGCGCGGGAAGTAATGTCATGTTCAATACGAAGTATTTCTTCCAAATTGCCTTCAACACGCGTTGTTAATTCTTTTGGAACGTGCGCTTCACTAAGTTTTTTTCGAAGTGCCTCCACTTCATCGGTGAGCTTGGACATAGTGTAATAGTATCACGAGGAACCGAAGGTTAATATCTGCGCTTCCGGTCGAACGATCTGCGAGGTCGGTCTCCACCATCCTGACGCTGCCGAGGGGCTACCTTTTTGGCATCGTCGCCGAAAAGCATTGATAAATTCACCCGATGTTGATCGTCTATTTCCATGACCCGAACCTTCACTTTTTGACCGAGCTTCACGACGTCATTGGGATCGTTCACAAAACCTGTTGACATCTGCGAAACATGAACCATGCCTTCTTTTCCCGGCAATACTTCAACAAACGCACCAAATGGTAAAATTCGCTTCACTTCTCCCTCAAATTCCTCATTAACCTGCACATCGCGCGTCAACCCCTGAACCCAGGTAACGGCTTTATCTACCGCCTCGGCGCTACCGGACATAACGATAGATCCATCATCGTTGACATCCACGGTTGCACCAGTGGTTGCGATAATCTGCCTGATCATCCGGCCACCGGGACCAATAACTTCGCCGATTTTTTCCGTCGGAACTTTGACAATCTGGACTTTGGGCGCGTACTGAGAAAGTGCTTTTCTGGGCGCATCAAGAACAGCAAGCATATCCGCCAAAATCTTCAATCGCGCAACTTTTGCCCGCTCCAATGTCCCCTCAACGATCTCGTCAGTGAGTCCGTCGATCTTGATATCTAATTGGATTGCGGTAATGCCATTTTTGGTTCCAGCTACTTTAAAATCCATATCACCGGCGAAATCTTCTATCCCCATAATGTCGGTGAGTAACACGAATTTTTTCTTGTCGGTCATGAGACCAATCGAAATTCCGGAGACCGGCTCTTTGATTGGAACTCCTGCATCCATAAGCGCTAAAGTTGATCCGCAGGTCGACGCCATTGAGGTTGAACCATTGCTCGACATGACTTCCGACACGAGCCGAATAGTGTAGGGAAATTCTTCTTCAGAGGGAATAACCGAAAGAAGCGCCCGCTCGGCAAGCGCACCGTGACCAATTTCGCGGCGGGAGGGCGTTCCTACGCGGCCTGTTTCGCCAACTGAGTACGGCGGCATACTGTAGTGATGGATATAGCGTTTTGATTCCTCTCCTGCCGGACTTTCAATAAGCTGCTCGAGACTTGGTGTCCCCAAAGTAGCCACGGTCAGTACTTGTGTTTGGCCGCGCTGAAATACTGCGCTCCCGTGTGTTCGCGGCAAGATACCCACGTCGACGGAAACCGGGCGTACTTCGTCAATCTTCCTTCCGTCAAAGCGCTGTCCTTTTTCCAAAACATTATCGCGAACCTGCTTTTTGAACAGCCCGTCAAGCGCTTCCTCAATAACTTTGACGGTATAGTCCTTTCCGTATGCCTCTGCGATAATCTTAGCAAGCTCAGCCACTTCCGCTCCGCCAAATTCTTTTTGGGCTTTTTTGGCAAAAGCCTCGGCCATTTCTTTTTTGTAATCCTGACTAATTTTAATCTTGAGTTCATCTGCTTGGCTCACGAGAGAAACCGGGACTTTTGTGCTTCCGACAGCTTTGACAAGCGATGTAATACAATCAATAATTTTTGCGTTGGCTTCTTTTGCTTTCCCAATTGCTTCAAATACCACATTCTCGGGAGTCTCACAAAATCCACCTTCAAGCATAACGGTCTTTTCGCGGGTACCCGAAACGACAAAATCAAAATCGGACAGTCCCTGCTCCGTTATGGTCGGATTTATCAAAAACGAACTGTTGCCGTTGTCTTTAACGTAGCCCACGCGCACACCGGCTATCGGCCCATTCCATGGGATAGGGGATAGTGCAATTGCCGCTGATGTGGCCACTAAACCCAAAATATCCGGATCATTGACTCCGTCGACGGACAAAACGGTAATAATCACCTGTACGTCGTGCTTATAGGTTTTGGGGAATAGCGGTCGGATCGATCGATCAATGACCCGCCCGGCAAGCACTGCATCGTCCGATGGCCTGCCTTCGCGTTTGACCCAACGGCTTCCTTTGATGCGGCCTCCGGCGTAGAGACGCTCCACATATTCAACAGAAAGCGGGAAGTAATCAAGCGTCGTTTCTTTGGAGGAAGCGGTGACTGTGGCCAATACCATGGTATCGCCGTAGCTCGCAAGAACAGAAGCACTTGCCTGTTCGGCAAACCTGCCTACTTCCAGAGAAAGCGTTCTCCCACCTATATCTACTGTTTTTTTGGTAATCTTCATTTAGAAAGCCCGAGTTTCTGTGCAATTATTTTATATCGCCTGTCATCCTTCTTTTCCAAGTAATTTAATAGTCTCCGGCGTTTGCTGACAATTCCCAGTAACCCGCGCCGGGAATGATTATCCGACGGATTACCTTTCAGATGCCCAACGAGTTTTTCAATGCGTTTAGTCAGGAGCGCAACCTGCACTTCTGGGCTTCCGGTATCGCCCTGTTTGACTTGAAATTGCGTAATAACCACTTGCTTTTCTGCACTTGGCGCAGGAGCAACGACCACCGCTTCCTTTTTTTCTTTTTTGGCAACTTTTTTAGGAGTTCCTTTGGAAGTTTTGGTTTGTTTCTTTACTTCTTTCGCAGTTTTCTTCGTTCGAGGCATAAAATACTGAAAAGGAGCTACGTTTCGCTCCAACAAATATAATTATACTAAATTCTCACTGAAATATCAAGCGTAGGATGCTTCCTGCGGAACGGAACGGGTTTTAACGGCATTAAATACCGAGGAAGCATTGAGGATTTCGAGGCCGATAATGTCACCTTTTGCGTTGTACTCAACTGTCAAACCAGGAGCAATTTCAGCCGAATCTGCCTCCGGGCCTTTCTTAACCCGGATCCACAACGCATCGACTTTTTGGTCATAGTAAACTTTTGGTTTTTGCTTCATATCCATCTACCACTTTCTATTCTTGATGAAAAATCCCGATCACGAATCGGATGAACGCTGACAACTATATATTCCTCTTCACGCTCATCGACAGAAACCGCAATATACCGTTTTTCTCTTCTAAACATCATGCTTTTTACAAAAACAATGTGTTTAGTTAAAACATCAAGAAACTTATAATCGAACGCTTCTACGACTCCTTTAACGAGAATTTTACTGATTTTCCGCTCATTCATGCGTCGTTTCGCATGATCGGAAAATACCAGTCGCATCAAAGAGAAGTATAGTACAGAACGTCTGCTCCTTCAATGTTTAGGAAATATTGGTGGAGCTCTTGAAGATTTTGGGTTTGAGCCAGTCGGCTGGTGTTTGACCTCCGGCATTTGGTGCCGGTTGCTTGATAAGCGGTTGGATCGGAACAGACGTCACCGGTACTGATACCACTGGCGCGATTGGTTGAGGCTCTGCAGCACCAAATCGTTTGCCTCCAGCACGAAGGCATGTGGCGGCAAGCTCAAAGGCTAGCGGTGTCACATTGGCCTGACTAAATCCGTCGGTTGCCCCATAGAGGGCGTTTAAAATATTGCTTGCGATATCGACCGTAAGTTTTACTCCCAAACCGCTCATGAGCTGAGCTATAATCTCTGTTGTCGCAGATGCCTGCGGATCAACAAGATTGATTGTCCCGAACATGGAGTTATTGGCGTGTCGGTCAACATTGATAACGGGTTTACTGGCAAACAGATTTTTATCTCCGTCATAGAGTTTTTTGAGACCACCCAAATGGATCGTATCAACGGCAATAATGCAATCTGCATTGGTGCCTGCATACGCATAGTGCACTTTCTCTTGAGAAAAGGGTTCAAAACCCACACGCGGTTCTATAACGAGGTTAAATTTATCACCTTCTATATTGTAACTTACTTTTTCGATTGACCCGTCGACGTAATCGAGAGAGATCACAAAATTTTTATTGCCAAGGTCAGAGACAATTTTTTGAACACCAATGAAGTTAGAAAGTTCGACAGTAATCGGTTCAGGGCAAGCAACCGTTACTTTCTTTCCCAAGCTGATGAGCCCCAGGTAGAGTGCGAGCGTACTCCCCACGCTATCAGCCGTCGGTTTCTCGTGCGTGACAATGAGTACTTCTTTGGCTTTTTCCAACTGCTCTTTGACTTTTGGTAAATCGGTCTGTACATCCATAGTCTATCCTATAGTGACAGCGATTATACCATCTCCTATAGTAAAATCAAGTTTTTGGTCGAATAGAACACCGCATTCGTTACTCTGCTCGGCCTTCGTTATATTGTCTTTTCCGTGCCGCAATGATTTGATTTTTGCCCGCCCAATCTCCGATTCACCTCGCATAATCTTGACGCTATCGCCTTTGGCGAGCCTCCCAGAAACGACTTTTATTCCGGCAATCCGATCTTTTTCAAACGGAAACTCCGCAATTACTTTCCCCACTCCGAGCTCCCGCTCTTCCACAAGAGCGACTTTAAGGCCCGATACGACATCATTAACCTCATCAAGGAGTTCATAAATAATGGTGTATGATCGAAAAATCACCTTTTCCGTTTGGGCAAGTTTAACGACAGCCGGCTTGGTTCCTACGTTAAATCCTATGACGATAGACCCCGAGGATTTGCCCAGAAGTACATCTGCTTCACCGACGTCCCCAATTCCCGTACTTACCACCGTAACTCCCTTTGGTAATGAAGCGCCAATTGCTTCTAAGCTTCCTGCAGTATCTGCTTTGAGGATTATTTTTAGTTTCTGTTCTTCCTCTTCCATGGGTTTGAGAAAATCAGGCATATCATTGGTTAATTTCTTTTTGGGTACAGTCACAACAGAAACTCCAGGCTCGTTGGAAACAACCGTACCGATGGTTGGAAGTATCGTAAATCCAAGAACCTCGACTGGCTTACTGGGAAGCGCTTCGGAAACTCCTTTTCCATATTCGTCGAAACACGCCCGAACTTTTGCTATTTGGCGGTCTCCCTCAAACAGCACCATGCCCGATCGCAGTGTCCCGCTTTTGATAATGAGCGTTGCTACCATACCCCGACCCTTATCCAAACGTGTCTCAATGACGTGGGCTAGAAACGGCGCGTCCGGCGATCCTTCGAGTCCCTTCATGTCCGAAACCAAAAGAATCATGTCGAGGAGCTCGACAATACCAGTTCCTTGTTTCGCTGATACAGAGACGATAGGAACATCTCCTCCAAAGCCTTCTACCTGAACCCCAACTTTCGCCAAATCTTTCTTAACGCGATCGACAGTAGCACCCGGAAGATCAATCTTATTGACCGCCACAACCATAGGGACATGTGCGGCCTTAATTTGCTCAATCGACTCTTTCGTTTGGGGTTTGACACTATCGTCGGCTGCCACGACCAGGATCGCGATATCCGCTGCCGACGCTCCCCGGGATCTCATCTTGGCAAACGCCTCATGCCCTGGGGTATCAATGAAGGTAATGAGTCTGCTATTCGTTTCTACCTGATACGCCCCGATATGTTGCGTTATGCCTCCATGCTCATGGGAGGCAACATTTGCTTTTCTGATGTAATCAAGAAGGGTAGTTTTTCCGTGGTCAACGTGGCCGAGTACCGCGACGATGGGTGGCCTGCCTGCCGGCGAGGCGGGTCGGGAAGAGACAGATTGGATTTGCTTTTTTGATTTCATATTTCATACGCTACTCGCTTGCTGGCTTTTTTTTCTTGTTTTTGGGATCTGCAGTATCATCGTTCGTATTTTGCGTTGATGCCGCTTTGCCGCCTTTTCCTCGTATATCGATTTTCCAACCCGTGAGCTTTGCGGCTAAACGAACGTTCTGCCCATCACGACCAATGGCTAATGAAAGTTGATCTTCCGGCACAAGTACTTCTGCTGATTTCTTTTTTTCGTTTAAAATAACCTCAAGATCTTTTGCCGGAGCCAACGCTGCGGTAATCAGCTGATGGGCATCATCGCTCCACTGGATAATATCAACCTTTTCATTAATGCCAAGCTCACCAATGACCGCCTGAACGCGAACACCTTTTTGTCCAACACAAGATCCCACGGGATCAACACCTGATTGGGTAGAATATACCGCGACTTTTGTTCTTCCGCCGGGTTCTCTGGCTATAACACGAAGTTCTACTGCTCCTGAAGCTACTTCCGGCACTTCCCGCTTAAACAGTCCCTCAACAAGTCCTTTGTGTGCTCGGGAAACGATGATCTCATTACCGCGCATCGTCTCGCGGATACCCTCGATATAAAAAGTGAGACGACCATTGAGGTGATACCGCTCTCCCTGATTTTGCTCTTGGGGCGGCATGACTGCCTGCGTACGACCTATATCAACAATCACGTTCGGCCCGTCAAAGCGAAGCACCATACCAGGCACAATCGAACCTACCTTTGTCTGAAAATCAGCTAATACCGCTTGTTTTTCTGCTTCACGGATGCGTTGGAGAATCACTTGCTTAGCAGTTTGGGCGGCAATACGGCCAAAACCTGGTGGGGTTACGTCGCGGCCTTCTTTGAGTACCTTCGATTCACCCGTATCGGGGTTGAGATCCACGGTCAAAAGCTCGAGCTCTTCAGCCCCGTAGTCTTTTCGATAGGCAGCCAAAATAGCGGCCTTAATCGTCTCGAGAACCACAGATGGATCAATCCCACGCTCTGTGGCGACTTGATTTAAGGCTAATGCAAATTCACTTCGTACGATTGCTGGCATAGGTTTTCTTAATAAAAAAGGTGGGCTATCCCACCTTTTCCTCAAAACACTTCCTTATTATATAGCGCCTACATGCGTTCAGTCAATCTCCTCAAGTTCTTCGAGGAGTTCACGCTGACGACGCGAGAGGTGCGTGGGGATTTTGATTTGGATGCGGACGTATTCGTCGCCGCGACCCGAGCCACCAACATGCGGGACGCCTCGACCGCGAAGGCGAATAAGTGTGCCGGGTCGGGTACCGGGTTGAATGCGAATATGGAGCCCTCCATCAATAGTCGGCACTTCAATCGTATCTCCAAGAGCAGCTTGGGAGTAGGAAATCTCTTTTTCAACGATGATATCGTCACCTTCGCGCTTAAATTGCTTGTCTGGTACTACATCAACAACGATGTCAAAGTCGTCAAAACGAACGCGCGAGCCGGAATCAACACCAGCCGGAATCTTAATCGTTTTTCTGACTGACCCATCCCCTGCCTGACCTCGCGGCACATGAACCTCTTTAGTAACGCCTTTTGCCGCTTCCATAAAATCGATATTAATCTCATAGACCTGTCTTTGCCGACGGGCGGACGTTCGTCCGAAACCGCCGCCAAAGAATTGTTCAAAAATTTCAAACGGATCGAGGCCTATGTCACCAAACGGCGAAGCGCCACCATTGGTGGAATAATAATAGGAAAAAGGACCTTGTCCGGCGAAGCCGGATCCCGCTTCGCGGGACTGCCCCCCCATTCCCGGCTGAAAGGCAGCATGTCCGAACTGGTCATACGTTTGCTTTTTTTTATCATCAGAAAGCACCGCGTAGGCTTCATTAATCTCTTTAAATTTTTCGTTGGCATTGGCCGCTTTGTTCCTATCCGGATGCCACTCCAGCGCAAGTTTCCTGTATGCAGCCTTAATTTCTGCGCTTGAAGCATTCTTCGAAACCCCTAAAACTTCATAGTAATCTCTTTTTGTTGCCATAATACGTAAATTTATGGATATTTTGATTTACTTGCTTTTGTGTTATATAATAGATTCATCATCAGGGAGAAACGAGCTTATGACTACGTGTTATAAGTAACGCCTCCCAATTTTAATGGTTAGATCTTTAACTTTTGCTTCTCATTTTCAAGAAACGTTTTGTACGCTTGGAAAGGCTTAAGAAGTGACGACTCAGTCTTTGAATTTGGGATAACAATTCGAAGCAGTTTGCCACGTTTTATCAGAAACTCATAAAGACACCGATAATCACCGTCGCCTGCAACAATGACTGCCTTTTCATACCGTGTAAATTCAATGGCTGCGGCATGAAGTACGAGTTCTGCATCAACATTTCCTTTTGGTTTTCCTTGATCATCTTTCACTGTCGGTTTGTATACCATTTCATATCCACAAGAACGGAGATATCTATACAATGGTTTATGTTGGGGAATGTAACCAATGAATAAAAAGGCTTTATTTACGCGGAACTTGTCCTTGAGATACTGTCTGAATTTTTTAAAGTCAAGTTTCCAGCCAGTATAAATCCGTTTTCCTTGACGATTGATGTCCTTGCTTGTACCGAGGTTCAAGTTTTGACTGTCTATAAATGAATAGACAACACGGCGTTTTTGTTTTTTCATATCCAAAATTTCTTTAATTATACTAAATAGGCGCGCTCCCGCGCGCCCTAACATCTTACAATAGTTTTTCTTACGGTCTGTCCTGTGTATTTTCTCTCGCGTTATTTTCAGTATGAATAATTTTCATTACTGTACCTATATCAATACCTTGATATGCCCCCCCCCCGCTATTTTTACCAAAGCTGTTAGATAATCATTACCCCTACCAACTGGTACATTCTCAATTTTATCGTACCCTAATTGGAATAACTGATTTGATGCCTTCTCTGGAGTAAGAGCAACTAGAGATCGTTCCATATTTTAGCTCACCACTTCCCCTTCCTCCACTTTCTTTTCATCTTTTTTCTCGTCTTTTTTCTTTCCATTTCCAGAATCATCGGTTTGTCCTGCTGATTGCTGGGAGCTGTCAGCTGGCTGCTGCGCGTACGCTGCGGCGCCGACTTTTTGGACCGCTTCAGACAGTTCATTGGTTTTGGCTTCAATATCCTCCCTTGATCCCGTCTCCAAGATATCTTTGAGCGCTTTGCTCTTCTCTTCAACAGCCTTCTTATCTTCTTCTTTGACCTTGTCACCCATATCTTTCAATGTCTTCTCGGCCGTATATATCAAATTGTCAGCGCGGTTTCTGACCTCGATCTTTTCTTTTTTCTCTGTGTCTTCCGCAGCATGCTCCTCTGCCTCTTTCCTCATCTTACTAACTTCGTCTTTGGATAGACCGGTTGATCCGGTAATCTTTATCGTACTGACCTTGCCGCTTGCCTTGTCTTTGGCCGTCACATTAAGAATTCCACTTGCGTCGATATCAAAGGTAACCTCGACCTGCGGAACCCCGCGAGGCGCCGGCGGAATACCCGAAAGCACAAATCGTCCGAGCGATTTATTGTCTGCTGCCATCGGTCGCTCTCCCTGAAGGACATTAATTTCAACCGATGTCTGGCTATCAGCGGCTGTTGAAAAAATCTCTGATTTGCTCGTCGGAACCGTGGTGTTTCTGACGATAAGCGGTGTCGATACGCCGCCAAGCGTCTCTACGCCCAATGTCAATGGCGTTACATCAAGTAAAACGACGTCCTTCACGTCGCCAGCCAAGACTCCTGCCTGTACCGCCGCGCCGACTGCAACCACTTCATCTGGGTTAACAGACCGATTGGGATCCTTACCAAAAAAACTCTTGACCGTCTCAAAAACCTTGGGCATCCGCGTCATTCCTCCAACCATAACCACTTCGCTAATATCGCTCGTTTTCATTTTGGCGTCTGACAGACACTTTTTAACCGGTTCAATGGATTTAACGATGAGGTCGTCAACAATTTGCTCGAGCTTAGACCGCGAGAGCTTCATCACTAAATGGAGCGGCCCTTCTTTGCCCTGGGTTATGAACGGAAGATTAATCTCGGTTTCCATTGAGCTAGAGAGTTCGATCTTTGCTTTCTCTGCCGCGTCGCGAAGTCTTTGGAGGGCCTGCGGATCTTTTCGCAAATCGACACCGTGTTCTTTCTTAAACTCATCTGCAATCCAATCCAAAATCTTTTTGTCAAAATCATCGCCGCCTAGATGCGTATCGCCGTTGGTGGCTTTTACTTCATAGACCCCCTCACCCAGCTCTAAAATAGAAATGTCAAACGTGCCGCCACCCAAATCATAGACGGCAATCGTATGAACATTTTTCTTATCTAACCCATACGCAAGGGCTGCTGCCGTAGGCTCATTGAGAATACGAAGGACTTCAAGCCCGGCAATCTCACCCGCCTGTTTGGTTGCTTGCCGCTGACTGTCATCAAAATAGGCAGGAACCGTAATGACCGCTTGCTTGACGGTATCCCCCAAATATTTCTCGGCATCAGCTTTGATTTTAGAAAGAATTTTTGCTGAAATTTCCTGTGGCGTAAACTGGCGACCTTCCACTTCCACAACGGCCATATCATTCTTTCCAGCTTTTATCGTATACGGAAGCCACTTACTGTCAGTCTGAACGCTTGAATCAGAGTACTTTCGCCCCATCAAGCGCTTGACGGAAAATATCGTCGACTTCGGGTTAATCACCATCTGCCGCTTTGCTACATCCCCAACAATATTTTTGATGGGATCAACGACAGAGGGGATAACGTTTCTCCCCTCGGCGGAATGAATCACTTTGGGAGCTCCCCCCTCCATAACTGCAACACAGGAATTTGTCGTTCCAAGATCTATACCAATTATTTTTGCCATATATTTTTTACTCCTTTCCTACTTTTACCTGGGCCACTCTTATTATTTTCCCTCTAAATCGATATCCTGGCAATACCTCTTCGACGACTTCGTCGTTTTTACCCTCAATAACCTCTATACATTCCATTTCATGCGGGTTAAATTGACGCCCGACGATCTCAATTTTTTCAACTCCCTGCTCTTCAAGAACAGCAAGGAGTTCCTTATATGTTAAATCTAATCCGGGATCCTTAATATGATCCTTGGCCTTTTTCAATGTATCTACAACGGGCAGCAATCTCGCTAAAACCACTTCGGAGGCAAATTTTCTTACTTCACCAATTTCATCGCGCGTGCGTTTCTCAAGGTTCTGATAATCAGCAAGCGCCCGCAAATATTTATTTTTCCATTCTTCACTGGGTTGATCGACTTGTTTTTTCACCAGTTTCTCCCCATTTCATCGATGAGTCCACCTAAATAGCGAACAACAGGAATAACATATTGATAGTTTAATCTGGAAGGGCCAACGACGCCGATTGATCCGGATAAATGCGGCGTTGTAAACTTTGCGTAGACATAGCCGCATTGATCAAGCATACTGCGCGCTCCAAACTCTTCGCCAAGAAGAATAGAGAACGGATCTTGATTGGCTTCCAGAAGGTCCCACCAAAAATCATATCGGTCCAGCGCTGCCAATAAATGATGGGTGAGCTCAAAGTCGTAAAATTCGGGCATGTCAAGGATATTGGCGGCTCCCGAGTAATAGAGGTCTCCATCACCAGTTGCAGTAACAGCAAGTGCTTTTGTTTTTTCCGCCAACGTCTTGGTTGCCTCCCGAAGGAGTTTATCCACTTCCTGCCGGTAATCCCAAATCTTTTCTTTGACGGAAACTTCATCTGCCACGGACATATCTTTGGTTTTCATGAGGTTTTCGACGTAATACTTGAGTGCTACCGGGGTGGGTGTTCGACCCGCAGACGTGTGGGGCTGGTTGAGGAGCTTCATATCAGCAAGCCGGGCCATTTCATTGCGGATAGTTGCAGGAGAAACTCCCAGGTTGTACTTTTTATCGAGCGTCTCTGAACCAACGGGTTGTGCAGTTGCAATATATTCCTCGATAATTGCTTTGAGGATATGAAGTTGACGGTCTGAAAGATTGGATATTTGATCCATAATCTAGAATTAGCAGTACTATACATCGAGTGCTAACCCTTGTCAATAGAGATTTTTTCACACATAATAGTTTATAGATGAAAAAACTCCTTCTTATGGTGAGTATTCTTGTCGTCATGGTCGCAATACCAGTAACGATTTATTTGGTCTCTCAGAGACAGGAGTTGCGCAAAAAAGCAGCGCCAGCCACGACGCTTGCTTTTTCTCCGGCATCAACCGCCAAAGCGGTTGGGAGTGAATTTTCTATGGAAGTGCATATCAATACCGGCGACAACCAGGTAATTGCAACTGAGCTCCATATCGCCTTTGATCCGGAAAAACTTGAGGCGATTACGCTTACCAACGGCGCCCTTTTCCCCAACGTCTTAACGTCGGGACTTGTGGAGGCAGGTACAGCGTCCATCACGGTCGGAGCGCCCAGCAATGCCCAACCGGTTCATGGCCAGGGAACAGTAGCGGTTGTCCGATTTAAAGCGCTTGCTCCCACGAGTACACCGATTACCGTAAGTTTTGCAAGTACTACGCTCGTAAGTGGCCTTGGAGAAGGATCGACAAATGTATTGACCGGTACGACGCCGGGAAAAATTACGATTACGGGGGCATCGACTGACCGTACAGGACCGGCCGCAACCCCCTCGGCAAGTCTTAGTCTCAACGATGAAATAGATGCCTCTCTCTCAGCTGAAGCCTCCGCTTCCGCTGTTTTGGATATTACGACACCCACAGCGAGCTCCGCAGCGCAACGCGACAGACCAACGATCAAAGGAAAGGCCGCTCCCGGTTCAAAAGTTACTCTCACGATTTACTCGACCCCATCCACCGTTATCGTCACTGCAGACGCCAACGGCAATTGGGTATATACACCCCAAACTCCACTCGAACCCGGTCCCCATACCATTGTCGCCACAGCTGGCGACGGCAGCGACACGGCCACCGAATCATTTGTTGTTGCCACAGACTCCGGGGTACCGGTTTCCGGCAGCGCAGAGCCGACAATTTTAGTCATAACTTTAGCGTTAATCCTTATCAGTTTTGGTATTGTCTATGGAAAACTATCTTATTAAACAGGTTTCCCCGCGCACCTCTTCTCTCGTGTCTCTTGCAGCACTTCTCCTCTTTTTACCATTTCTTCTTTTTGGCGCATATCAAACGGTCATTCTTGTCTCGCGTGCAACGGGAAAATCCGCCAATATCATTGTTGATACAAAAGCAACGCTTGAACCAATCCCCACAGCCTTCTATCACACATTTTCTCAGGGAGGTGAAGAATCTACAGATATGCTTGCTCCCATTGCAGGCGAGGTTTCCGCATTACGGCCAAAAATTATTCGTATTGACCATATCTATGATCATCACAACGTCGTTGGGCGATCGGGCGATCAACTGACATTTGATTTTTCCTCGCTCGACCGTTCTGTCAACACGATTCTGGCTACCGGTGCCAAACCCATGCTCGTCCTTTCTTTCATGCCTCCCGCTATTGCTCAAGGCGGAAGCCTTATCAATCCACCGAATAATTGGGACGAATGGGCACTCGTGGTTCAAAAAACGATCGAGCATTATAGCGGCAGATCAGAAAAAAACGTGAGCGGTGTCTATTATGAAGTCTGGAATGAACCGGATTTGGCACAGTTTGGAAGCTGGAAGGTTGGCGGAGAAAAAAGCTATCTTCAATTGTATCGGTATGCTTCTGTCGGCGCGCGGCGCGCCTCAAATACAAACACATTTTATTTAGGCGGACCGGCAACAACCGGACTATACAAAAGCTGGATCACGGCACTGGTAACCAGCGGCAACCGCGTCGATTTTCTCTCATGGCATTCCTATCTTGAAGATCCACGGAGATTTGAACAAGATCAGAGAAACCTCATCTCCTGGCTTCTCCCCTTCCCACAATTTACGCTTATCCCTACTCTCATAACAGAAGCAGGTTTTACTGGTAATAAAGACAAACGCTACGGCACGATGTTTGCTGCAGCCCACACTGCTGCCGTTGTTAGGCAACTTATTTCCGGAGGCCCCGATTATCTTTTCTCTTTTCAGTTAAAAGACGGACCGGGTCAGGAAGATGGCAACGGATGGGGCCTCATCACCCATGAGGGTAACGGTAAACGAACCAAACCCAGATATTCAGTCTACAACTTCCTCGATGGCATGGCAGGAACGAGACTCAACCTTACTGGCGAAGGCACGTGGGTAATGGGTTATGCAAGTGTACTGGAGGGAACCATAAAAGTACTTCTGGTTAATTTCGATCCCTACGGCAGCCACACGGAAACAGTACCTATCACATTGACGAATCTTAGTCCGGGAACATACACTATAAGGCAAAGGTATTTTCTTGGACAAAATACGTCCACGCAAGAGATAGTCACGAGTGATAGACTAAAAAAACAAATACTCATGCCAGCACAAAGCATCGTTATATTGGAAGTTACCCGAGCACCATGAAAAAACTTCTCAAAAAAGAATATTTGCTGTTTATCGCACTGCTCATTGCCGGTTTGGGTTTAATTGCAGGAGTTTTTGTCACACAGCAACAACAAGATATTCGCAACCGGGCTGCCGAACCAACCCCATTGCCCGTCCCCTGCCAAATCACCGTCAATGCACTCTCTTCTGGTAGCCCTTTGACGATTCACCCCGACGGTATTTTCCGCAATTGGGGTGGTCTTAAAGAAAAGTGGTTTTGGAATAAAAAGAGTATATGGTATTACATACTTCCCTCCGGCAACGTCTACGAATGGAAGAGCCTTGAGGCAGGCGCTGGGAAGACCAACGATCCTTTGATCGTCACCGATCCCAATTGTTACGATGCAGTTTCCAAAAAATTTAAATTTCCTCCTCTGTCACAGGCTACCGCAACACCAACCAGCACACCAACCCTAACGCCGACGGGCAGCCCAACTCCTAGCCTAACACCGGCCAACACTCCAACCAACACGCCAACATCTTCTCCTACCAACACTCCAACCAATACACCCACCCCTACATCAGGCGTTGGTGGATTTCGACCAACAGTCACGCCAACCCGACGGCCGACGATTACTCCAACACGTCGTCCCACAACAACACCAATTGCAACTGCAAGTCCGACTCTGGTGCTCTTGCCCACACTCACGCCGACTCCATTTATTGCATCAGAACCACCGACACTGACGGTCACCTCATTTACCAATAGCAAAAAAGAATCACCCTCAAGTTTTACGATAAGCGGATCATCCTCACCCAATGCACAAATTACGATCGAAATCTCTCCAGATGGAATTTTTGGCACCGCAACGGCGGATGAAAATGGTCAATGGCGCTATATCATTACTCAAAAACTTACTCCCGGAGCAAAACAACTCCGCGTCACGGCAACTGATATTAATGGTGTAAGTACGACGTATACGGATGACTTCACGGTTGCCAAAGGTGGTCTCGGAGCATGGATCTGGATCATACTTGGACTGACAACTGCGATTGGTATCTTCATCATCATCCGTCGAAGGATGAATCCGCCTCCTCCGTACATTCCGCCAACCCCGATTGAATCGGGGCCAACGAACGAAACACAGACGGCCAGTGAAGCAAGTCCATTTGTACCAGAACAACCACCATCACCTTAACTAACTTCACTCGCCGGTTCAAGTAAAATAGTTCCTTGCTTCCGCAATCTCTTTACAAATGTAATGAGCGATCGCACCTCGCCAACGCCAAATACCCACGTAAGAAAAAGATACGAAGACAATCCAATCGCTCCCGCAATACCGGTCAACAATATTAATCCCATTGTTCGCGTCGTGTCAAAAACGAGCTGATCTAAAAGCTTGAGTGGTATATAGAGCATTCCCGCCATCACGATAGCTGCCATAATCATTTTGAGCGGAGGAAGAAGTAACTCCCGACGGGGAAATGTCCCCAACCGCCTATCCAGAAGAATCAGAAGTGCTCCTGCATACATAATGCTTGCAATCGATGTAGAAAGACCGAGCGACCATACGGGAAGGGCTAACCAGCGAATAAATATGATAGATAAAACGGTGTTTAAAACTATCGTTACAACGCTTACCGTTACCGGAGTTTTGCTATCGTAGAGGGCATAAAATCCACGCGCAAGAACTTGCCCGATCGATTGCGCAAACAGAGAAATACTAAATGTGGATAATGTCATACCGGTAAGTACCGTTGCGGACCAATCAAAATGAGACGCACCAAAAACGAGACGCACCACCGGGATTCGGAGCACGATAAAGAGAGCAGAAATAGGAAGCACAAAAAATAATATCTGATGAAGGGACGATAAAATAATTTTATGAAATTGCGCTCGGTCCTCCGACGCTGACGATAGTGACAATGTCGGTAATGCCGCTTGTGCGATCGTGATGCCAAATAATCCTACCGGAAGCTGCTGAAGATGTTGGGCGAAATTAAAGATTGTTACATACCTCGCTCCCAATAAACTCGCTAACATAAGATCAACCGTTGTATCTATTTGCGAGGCTGCGAGCCCGATCGTTCTGGGTCCTACGAGCTTTGCTACTTCTACTACCCCCCGGTGAGATAAGGAAAATATCGGTGTATAGCGATATCCGATATGCCATAAAAGTGGCAATTGAATAATCACAAAAAGGAGAGCTCCAAGCCCCACTCCAATCACCGGTGCCATCAAACCATATGAAGGAGAGAGGAAGAAAATACCTGCGATAATACCAACGTTATAGACAACCGGCGCTAAAGCCGGAATCAAAAACAAACGAAACGATTGCAAAATCCCGGTTAAATAATTGCCGATACATAACGGTACTACCTGAAACAACAAGAGAAACCGAGTAAATACCGCCATCTGTGCTTGTTGTGCGTTGTTAAATCCTGGTGCCAGTACTCTACATAACGCATCCGCCCAGATAAAGAGAGGGATCGCGAGAACTGCCAAAATAACCGTACTCACATTAATGAGCACTGACGACATGATCCACGCGTCATTCTCGCGCTTAGTGGCAAGATATTTCGTAAATACCGGAATAAACGAAGAAGTAAGTGCACCCATCACCAATAACTCAAATACGAGATTAGGGATACGAAACGCCGCAAAATATACCCCCAATTCATCAGGTCCAAAACGCGAAGCAAGCATGCGATCACGGATGAGACCAAATACGCGCGATGTAAGAACCATTGACGCCAAAACGAACGCAGCCGATCCAATGCCTCCCTGTCTTCGATAAAAAATTCCCAATATCCGTTCCATTATTACCCATTATACAAGGCAGCGCGCCCTTTCGACACTGGCCGTTTTATGCTATACTCCTTTACCAGCCATGCCAATTACGAAACAAGCAATCAAGAAAATGCGCAGCGACAGAAGGAGAACTGATCGTAATGCAAATACTCGGGAGTCGGTTCGGAGCGCGGTCAAACTCGTACGAAAATCTCCAAACGCGAAGAATCTGGCGAAAGCATTCATGATGCTTGATAAAGCAACCAATAGACATGTGATCCATAAAAATACTTCTGCTCGCCTCAAAACCCGACTCTCCAAATTAGCCAAATTTGTCTAATTGGCGTTATACTAATACCATGCCTGCCACGAAATTCTCGCGCATCGATATAAACCTCATTGGAGAGGGTGATTTCTCCCGCACCCCAATCGGCCGGATTGTTACGTGGGCCACGACGTATGGCCGCTATATCATGATCCTCACAGAAATTATCGTACTTCTTGCTTTTATTTCACGCTTTAGTCTCGATCGCAAGCTCACTGATCTCAAAGAAGAAATCACTCAAAAACAAGCGATTATCGAAACAAATAATAGTCTCGAACAACAAATACGTTTGGTTCAGCAAAAACTCACTACCATCAGAACGCTTATCACCAATCAGGCAGAGCCCATTACAACGCTACGGGATATTCAAAATGCGCTTCCCCCTGACGCATATTTAGAATCACTGGATATATCAGAAAAGGAGGCGAAAATGTCTGTTATTGTAGGTACAACACAAGGTGTATCATCCCTTCTTACCAATCTCAAAGCAAACCCTCATGTTTCTTCTGTCACCATTGGAGATATCACGACCGGAAAAATGGGAGGGTCGCAATTTGATCTTACCGTTGAAATCGGGTCTACACCCCAACCGAAACGAAATCCATGAAAAAAATTGATTACCAGCAATATCATCGGTATTATCAAATTGTCACGGAGATGCGCAAGCGTCCCAATACCCATCTCTATACTACCATCGCCTTTACCTTTTTATCCATATCGTTATTTGCCTGGTACGCAATACGTCCGACACTGCAAACTATTCTCTATCTGCGCCGGGAGATAAAAGACAAAACAGAGGTAAACCAAAAAATGGAGGAAAAAATCACCGCACTCATCGAAGCACAAAATAACCTCACCCAAATCGAACCAAATCTTCCATTGCTCTCCCAAGCCCTTCCTTCAACACCGGATATCATCCGGATCATGAGTCAATTGAACGCTCTAGCAGGAGTTACTCAGGCTTCTATCTCCGCAGTCCGTGTTTCTGATGTTTCGGTAACCGGTGCTACTGTATCGGCGAGTGTAGCACAAAAACCGGGCACTCCGTATGAATTGTCGTTTGGAATGACTCTTACCGGTACATTTGAACAGCTCCAAGCATTCTTGAATGGTATGATAGATATGCGTAGAATAATCACTGTGGAGAAAATTAATTTTTCACCCAGCTCGTCGGGGCGAAATGAATCGGCAAACGGACCGCTCCAACTCACTATGAAACTTCGCGCGTATTATTTACCTGAAAAAATCAATGAACAGTGATCGCGATATCGTGCTTATTTCGGTATTTACGTTTCTCACCGTCAGTTTGTGGGTTTTCTTTGAGTTTGTCAAAACAGTCAAAACCACAACGGTCAGTTCAACTGTAGCGCAGGTTATCACGCCGTTCTCACCGACCATTGATGCAGACATACTAACAGAAATCGTAAAGCGAAAAATATACTAAGTATGCCACAAACCAAAATACCCACCATCGCCGGACTACTCATTGCCGCAATCCTCGTAAGCGGGATAATTTTTTTTGGTGAACGCGTGCCAGCCATGTCTACTCTTTTTGCACGAACCGAAATAAACGCGGAAAATATTAAAATCACCAATAGTACCGACGTTTCTTTTTCTCTATCGTGGACCACACAGTCTCCTGTAGTCGGTGACGTTTTGGTATCAGGAGGAAACATGAGCTCCCGTACTGCGTTGGATGATCGGGACACACCTACTAAAAAAATCCCGACGACAACCCATCACGTGACCGTACGCGATCTGACTGCTGACACTCAATATCAGCTAACTATTCGCTCCGACGGAAAAAAAGCTCAATCCCCTTCCCAATCAGTCTCTACCGGCCCCTCGCTCCTACCCTCGGAAAATAATGCCTTGGGCCCGTCCTACGGAAGTGTTCTTTCAGATACCAATCAACCGGCGATCGGAGCGCTCGTGTATGTAACTGTAGAAGGCGGACAGACGCTATCAACGTTCGTCAGCCCATCGGGTTCGTGGCTTATCCCACTCAATCGCCTAAGAACCAGCGACGAAACGCACTACCTAAGAACAACCCAACGCATGACGGAAAATATTGGTGTCCGCGTCGCGGGGAAAGAGGAAACGCAAGCCATTACGGATACGCTCAACGATTCACCGGTCCCTGTCATGACTATTGGCAAATCTTATGATTTCCGCAAACAACAGGCACAAGTGCCCAAGCAACCCACTGTTCTTGGTACATCCACGGTATCTCTTGTCGCTCCCCAAGAAGGATCAGCAATTCCCGGGACAACACCTCTCATTCATGGAACAGGAATTCCCGAAAAAACAGTCGTACTCACACTGGGTATTACCAACCCATATAGCGACACGACTATCGTCGGCACTGACGGAATTTGGCGGTATACACCAATAAAAAACCTTGGAATCGGAAAACAGAGCGTCACGATGACAACCCAAGATTCTTCTGGAAAAACGATTGCAATTACCCATCTTTTTGAAATACTCAAAAGCGGAACACAGGTTCTGGGTGATGCGACCCCGTCAGCAACGCTCGAACCAACACCAACATCAACACTTGCTGGAGAGCCAATACCAACGAGCGGATCGATACTTCCAACGCTCATTATCGTGTTTATTGGCTTTGGACTCTTGGTCGCAGGTGGTACACTTCTGGCTCTGTAATGCTTGACGACTAGTTCCAAAGTACTCTACAGTAGAAGAAGAATGATTGATATTGCTGACGCTGCCCAAAAATTACAAGACGCACCGCTGCTTAAGGAAGAAGCGGTACTTCCTCCGCCTTCTCAACCCGCCGATGACATAATGAATGCCGTCCTTGATACGCCGCCGCCGCCCCCTCCGTCGTCACCTCTTCCCAAAAAATCACGGTTTTCCCGAATGAATATCATCGTTGCATCGCTTCTATTTTTACTTCTTACTATTCCCCTAGCAGTTTACTTCGTTTCGCAGCAGCGCCAGCTTGCCGACACGCGAAGTAAAGCCGCATATGTTACATCAGAAAGCAAGTTATATATCGCAAATCTGGATAAAACTTCGCTCTCTGTTATCTGGAAAGAACAGGCGGACTCAAAAGGGTGCGCCATGGCAAAAAATACACAAACGAAAAAAGAAACAAAAGCATGTGACGACACTCTCTCTCGCATGCATTTGATCACCCTAACCAACCTCGATCCGTATACGCCCCATGAACTATCTGCCCAAGGAGGACAGAAAATATCCCTCCATCCGTTCTTTGGAGCAACAGTTATAAGTGGTCTCTTTGACGAGAGGAAACCTCCCTCCAGATTTGTAGAAGGCACGATAGTTACATCAGGCGGCCAACCACTCAAAGATGTGTTTGTCGTGATTTCCCCATTACTGACCGACAGGTTTTACTTCCCTATTGCATCCAAAACGGATCAACAGGGTGTCTATAGCGTGGATGTTTCGCTTATTGACGCGCAAATCCCAGCCTCATCTGACGGCTATCTCGTAGAAGTCGTCGATCGGCTTGGCAAAACACTCACAGAACAAAAAGTTGGAAGCGCATCAGCGGACCAAATACCAACAGTAACCGTTGCCCAATAATATCGCTATGAAACGTCGTATCTTCTGCGTTAGTACCTTGATATTTTTTTCCTTCACATTGTGGCATCAGAGAGCATCCGTCGCTTTTGCGGCGGATAACATGTGTAATGTCAATCCCGGCAGCTGTAGCACGCCGGAGCAATGGGTCACCGGCTGGTATGAGGCACGTCAACCGGAAAATATCGATAAGCCACCCCAACAACCGGAATATACCCAGCGCAACGAATCCAACGACAGCTCCCAGCCGCCGGACCGACCAGTAGAAATCATCCGCTTAGCTGGCGAGAGAAACAACGTTAATCGGAGTGATATTGCCGCCATCGATGCCAAAAATCGCGGAGGCGACCTAATCAATGGCGAACGTAACGCCGATCGTATTCAACTGGATAAAAATCTCCGGCCGGTCACCTCAGGCACAAGTCCATTTGGAAACAATAGTGGTATTCATACGTCCAAAGGAAAAGACTGTGATGATTATCTAGGAACTACATCTGATACAGGCGCAAGCGGTCTCGAGTGTCACGGACAAGTTACGATCAATGTATGTAAAGATGGCCCAACTGGACGCGGCCCAGGACCCATTTGTATCAATTCTGTAGAAACAAGGAGTGGTAACGTAGACTGCGTTTCTATCGCAAATCAATACTGCGCATTTGTCCAGTTGGATACGCCAAACGGATCCGGCATGACCTGTTACCCAACGAACTGCGCGGCTGCACCGACAGCAAGCACTCCTCCCGGAACAAGTCAACCGCCACCACCCGGAGGCGAGACCAATCCTCCACCCAGCGGAGAGAACACGCCAACGCCCACGCATCGTCCCGGCGGACAGTGCCAAGCGATCCGGGTCTACGACGCAAGTGATACGAATATAACCGAAGCTCTCCGAAACGGAACACGAAGACTGTCTGCTGGAGAGACGGTGACACTGGCAACACCCAGAGGAACTGCTACAACAAAAGCAAGATTCCGTATTCAGGGAATCACCCAGTTTGCAGAGAATAATCCGGCACTTACGACAAACAACGAATACCGACTAGCCATCAATATCCCATCAGCCATTACCCAAGCGCAGGCTTCATTTGAAGCAGAGGTATTCATCAATGGCAATTGGAAATAACCTATGAACTTCTTTAAACGATACTGGTACGTATTATTATTGGGAATCATTACCGTTGGCTTAGCCGTAATGGTTTTTCTGACAAGTCAACAGCTAAGCAAAAAAACTCCTGTTGCCCCTACTGTGCCTGAAGTGGCTCCCCAAGCAGTCGCTCCTGCATGTACACTGACCTTTGCGCTATCCTCACCAACACCAACACAAACAGGTACTCCTACTCCGACCGCAACAGCCACACCTAGCCTAACACCAACGTTAACACCAACCAACACACCAACGCCGACAATCACACCAACCTCATCTCCGGGACCCTCTCCAACACCAATATCTCAATGTAATGCAATTTGTGCTTCTGATAGTGAGTGCCCAAGCAATCTCACCTGTAGTGATGGAGCATGCAGAAACTCATCGTGTACCGATGAAGTAGATTGCTCGTGTACTCCACCCGTTACCCAAGGCACTCCGCCAGCCCAATCAACCCCCAAGGTACCGGTTTCCGGAATTGGTCCCGGTGCCGTAGGGATTTCTGTCATCACAATCGGCAGTCTTCTTGTTCTTCTCGGGTTAGCGCTATAGTTGTGAACGAATGTATTGGCGGATTGCTTCCCACGATTCTTTGGGAACCAATGCGTAACGTCCATAGAGCCATAGTGGTGCAATGTCGAGCTTGTCTTCCAGTGATATTCGACGAATGTGATCACCGGGAATGCTCGAGACGATTTTTGCAATCGTAGCCAGTTCACCGATACGAAGATCAGTTTCTGTTGCGTTATCAAAAGCCCTCAAGAGTTCCCTGACTTTCGTTGGAGATAAATATACTTCTGGCCGCATAATCTTCTCTTTGAGCGCTACCATGACATCCTGCTGCCTTCGGCTGCGGGCAAAATCACTTCCCTCCTCCCCTTCTGCGTGACGACTGCGCACATAGGTAAGCGCTCGTTCTCCGGACATATTCTGAAGTCCTTGTTCAAAAGAGACAGTCTCATACCGACACCGATACTCCGGGTCGCCGTTACAAAAATCTTCCTCTCTACCCGCAATGGGAAAATTCGGATCAGTAAACGCGTTGGGTACCGCAACGGTTACGCCCCCAACGAGATCGATAACATCTTCAAACCCGGAAAAATCAATTAATAAAACATAGTGAATAGGAAGATCTACCACTTCGCTTGTGATGACTTTAGCAAGCGGGGCTTTCCCATAGTGATAGGCGCTGTTTACTTTGTCTTTCAACGTATCGGACCATATATCGCGCGGCAGAGAAATCATCGCTATGCTCTTCTGGTTGGCATCAACAGAGAAAACCATCATTGTGTCCGTTAGATCCGCACCCGCATGAACTCCTCCACCGATACCAAGAATCAGAATATTGGTCCGGCCGTTTGAAGAATTGAGCGGTACACCGGTATCAAACGCTAAACGGAAAAGTGTTGTTGGAGTAAGTCCGGTAGCGTCCATAAACTGCTTACTCCATACAACGACTTTGGTAACAACAACCAGAAGGAGGAAGGCGACAACGACTGAAATAACGCGCTTTATTATTGATCCATACATACGACGAAATTTATGAATGGTAGGCATTTTCGATGAGTTGTTGAAACGCTACTGCATCCAGACTCGCCCCTCCAACAAGAACTCCATCAATGGATGGCTCTTTTATAAACGATGCGACGTTCTGGGGCGTGACGCTCCCTCCATAGAGTCCGTATAAAGATTTAGATCGCTTTTTTAAACCCGCGATTACAGCATTCATACGCGTTGGATCCTCACTTTTTCCTGTTCCGATAGCGTCCTGGGGTTCATATGCAACAACCTCTACCCCGGGAGGAATATGAATATTCTCATCGGGTACACAAAAAATAACGCCGAGACCCGCCTGTTTTGCTTGCAAAACTTCAAATGATAATTCCTCATCGCTCTCTTTTAAATATTTTCTTCGTTCGGAGTGTCCGATTATTACCCACTCAACAAGTTCTTTTAATTGCTTCGCGCTGACTTCACCTGTGTACGCTCCTTCTCCAAAAGGTGAGACATCTTGAGCACCCAAATGAACCTGGAGTTTTTGCTCGTTCAAAAAATGGAGTAGCGTGAAAGGTGCACAAATAATAACAGTGCAGTCTTTCGATGGCAATGTAAAGGACTCAAGCCAACTACGAGTTTCCGCAACTGTTTTATTACTCTTCCAGTTGGCAACGATATAGACCGGTTTCATTGTGCTAGTATTATATGTTATGGTCGATTCTCTCCTCAATGAGCTCAATGCTGCCCAACAAGAGGCGGTCAAACAAACTGATGGCCCGATCCTCATTCTTGCCGGAGCCGGGAGCGGTAAAACCCGCGTCCTTACCTACAAAGTCGCCTATCTCATGAATCACAAACACGTATCGCCAGACGATATTCTCATGGTAACGTTTACCAATAAAGCCGCGGGTGCGATGAAGGAGAGAATACAAAAAATACTGGGGGACACCTCCTCACTCCCCTTTGCCGGCACATTCCATTCTCTTTGCGTAAAGATCCTCCGCTCAGATGGTGGCGCCATCGGGCTCGCACCAAATTTCGTCATTTACGATGAACAAGATCAAGCCGATGCCATTAAAGACGTCATGAAAAAACTTGATATTTCGACAAAAAACTTCAATCCAGGCGCCATCCTCCATACCATATCTCAGGCGAAAAATGAACTTGTTGGGGCCACCCAATACCCCCAGTACGCCCGCGGGTATTTCCAGAAAACGGTGGCGACCGTCTACATGGCTTATCAACAACTTCTCCGGGACAATGCCGCTGTTGACTTTGATGATCTTTTGAGCCTCACCGTTCGACTGTTCGAAAAAGAACCCCAAATATTAGGCAAATATCAAGAAAAGTATCGCTATGTACTCGTTGACGAATACCAGGACACCAATCGCGCCCAATACATGTTGACAAAGCTCTTATCTGCCAGACACCGAAATATTTGTGTCGTGGGTGACGCATCGCAAAGCATTTATCGCTGGCGGGGGGCTGATTACCGAAATATTGTTAATTTCAAAACAGACCATCCTGATGTAGAGGTTTTTCACTTAGAACAAAACTATCGGTCCACTCAAACTATTCTTGATGCGGCATTTGGCGTCATTTCTAAAAATACGTCTCACCCAATTCTCAAATTATGGACGGATAAACACGGCGGTGACCAAATCGTTCTCTACGAAGCACGAAACGAACACGATGAAGCGACGTTTCTCATTCAGACGATCTTGCAATTCAACCGCCCGTTCACTGATAGTGCAATCTTGTACCGTACCAATGCCCAATCGCGAGTACTCGAGGAAACGTTTCTTCACGCCGGTATCCCGTATGTACTTGTTGGCGGCACCCGATTTTATGAACGAAAAGAAATCAAGGATGTCTTGGCCTATCTCCGTTTGATTGCCAATCCCAAAGATACCGTTTCCTACAGGCGGGTGGAAAAACTTGGGATACGGAGACTGGAAAAATTTTTGGGGTTTGCTGATGCCGTATCCAAAGATGACAAACTTATTGAGCTGACCACACTAGAACTTCTTGATCAGATTCTCCAAACAACCCGCTATCTTGAGCTTTACGACGCCAACATTGAAGAAGAGCAATCACGACTTGAAAACATTAAAGAACTTCGATCTGTGGCAACGGAATTTTCAAAACTCCAGGAATTCTTAGAAACCGTAGCACTGGTTGAGCGGGAGTATCAACCCCGACAACATCGTAACAACGATAGAAATGCCGTAACCCTCATGACCTTACATGCAGCAAAAGGATTAGAGTTCCCGATCGTCTTTATGGTTGGAATGGAAGAAGGATTGTTTCCACACAGCCGCGTGCTTTTGGAACGTGACGAATTGGAAGAGGAACGACGTTTGTGCTACGTCGGGATCACCAGAGCAAAAGAAAAGCTCTACTTCACCTATGCAAACAGACGACTTTTCTTTGGGACAAGGACACAAAATATGATATCACGGTTTATCTCTGATATTCCCCAACACGCGCTTAACTTTCAGGTTTCCCTCGATAGTGATCGCGGATTTAATACCGATGATATGCTCATTTAGAGCGTACGACGAGGAGCACTCCATAGAGTACTGTCCCCAGGACAGTGACAACGGAAAGAAAAATTTCTATTTGGAGAAAAATCCTTGCCCATCCTTTTACGTGGCCAAACGACAAGAAAGGAGTGAATAACCGACTATCAATAGGAAGCCAAGGGATGGGAGTATCAGAACGACGCCTACTCACAGCGCCATTGTAACACAAGGCAGTTCCAACGATAATAGGGGATATGCAACACCCACTTCAATCACCGGCATGGGGAGCATTTCGTCGCTCCATGGGCATCGACGTGGCCCGCATTGGCAACTGGCAACTGACATTCCACAAAATTCCTCTCACTCCATGGACCATCGGCTATTTTCCCAAAGGACCAAGCGTAACAAAAGAGATGATAGAAAAACTAAAAGCATTGGGGAACGAAAAAAATGCACTCTGTATTCAAATCGAACCCAATGTCACTTCTGGCGATCAGCTGCTACCACACTCCCACCATCCGTTGTTTTCCAGATACACATTTGTCTTAGATCTCACAAAGTCTGAAGAAGAACTACTAAAAGCCATGCACCCCAAAACGCGCTACAACATTCGCGTCGCCCAAAAACACAAAGTAACGATCAACGAAGAAGAAAATCTTGGACCATTTCTGCGTTTAAATAATGAAACGCTTAAACGCCAGCACTTTTATGCGCACAACGATTTGTATTACCGGCAAATGTGGCAACATTTTCATCCCGATATCGCCCGACTGTTTACGGCCACGTATAGAAATCAAATTCTTGCCTCGTGGATTATTTTTTGCTGGAAGGATACGATGTATTACCCCTATGGTGCCTCATCAAGAGATCATCGGGAAGTCATGGCGCCAAACCTTATGCTTTGGGAAATAGCCCGATGGGGAAAATCGGAAGGATATAAAAAATTTGATCTATGGGGTGCACTCGGTCCCGACCCCGATCCCAATGATCCTTGGTATGGATTTCATCGATTTAAACAAGGTTTCAATCCAAATTTGATTGAATTTGTCGGATCCTATGACCTCATCCTTAAACCCGCTCTCTACAAAATCTATACGGTCGCCGATACGATTCGATGGAAATATTTGAAAATGCTGCGATAAATGGAGCTGCAACAATCATCACTGTATATTTCATATATCGAAAAACTCGGCTGGCACACGAGTGAGATAGACGGATCGACAATTATCTTCCGCTACTTTCCCATATATGGGGCATTGGCAAAACTACAGCGGCCAACCAGACTTCCATCTCCCGATACTCTCAATAAACTATTGCGCGAAAAACGAATCCGCCGGATTACCGTTGAACCGGACGCGGTTGTTTCCCAGACGGCGTTTGACGAGTGGAGGAAAAAAATTCCGTCCGTTGGCGGAAATCCATTTTTGCCGACAAAAACTATTCTTGTTGATCTAACAGCTACCGAAGATGAAATATTTAACAGATTTTCCGAAGCAAAACGACGGGCTGTTCGTCGGGCAGAAAAACATGGGGTGATTGTAAGAGAATCTGCAAACATCAACGAACTTATTGCAATTAAATCTAAATCAGCCGGGCTTTTTGGCAGTATTACTACCTATGGAATAATAGATCTCTGGTCAATATTTTCCCAGAAACATGCAAGTATTCTTCTTGCACAACATGGTGGTGTACTTCTCATTTTTTGGGAGGATACCTCCTATTATTGGATCGCAGGAGCCACCCACCAAGGAAAAAAATTATTCACTCCGACTCTTCTCGTTTGGGAGGCATTGAAACTATCAAAAAAACGGGGAATGAAACAGTTTGACTTTGTCGGCGTCTGGGATGAACGAAACCCTAAACAGTTCCATGAATGGAAAGGGTTTACGAAATTTAAAGAAGGATTTGGAGGAACACCACGGTATTACCCTGTTGCTGGGTAACGTACCATTTAGGCCAACATGAGTCTCATGGGGCGAAGTTTCCTTTTAAAGGGATCAACCATAAGTCCCATATTTTCAAGCGTCACTACTCCGATAAGAGGTGAATCATCTCTTTCTCCAAGTACGACTATAGACGGAGCTCTGTCGCCATCAATCTCAACCATTGCATGACCAAGTCTTCGGGCAACGGTTGTGCCGTCTGCCAAGGTAAATTCTTGCGTTTTGACCGGCTTCAGGTGTAGTTTGTCAACAAGCGCCTGTGGAAGCACTGTATATGCTGCACCAGTATCCACCATAAACTTTCCGCTGACTTTATTTTTCGGATTCTCGAGGCTTGTAATAGTTGCTGAAATTGTTGTTATACCCATACGGGGGTAGTATACCATGAAGAAGAACTCGATTACCCTACTCATTTGCCGTAAACTTGAAGGTGGAGAGGATGTGGTCAAGAATTTTATCGCCGTCAGAATTTTTAGATATAAATGAAATTATATATTTGGGTTTTAGGTCATTGGAGGGTAAAGCGTTAATAAAGATAACCTTTTCTTTACACTTTGAGTCGTTACTTGTCCAAGTTTCGGTAGATTTGCCATCGAGTTCTGATTTAACCACCTTATCGAATCGTGAATAGTTTAAATACGGATCATATTTTGAAACGGAAAATGAGTATCCCGGACAAGCTCCAATTACCATGCGTATGTCAGGATCTTTCAATAAAACAACTCCGATGCTAGTTTCAGTTATCACCCAACCGCTGGGATGTTTGAAGTTTACTCTCAGATCATTATTTGTATATGTTTTCCAGTTGGCCAGGTCACCATTCGGAGCCTGGCTCGCGGTGGGGTCGGATGAATCGGTAGGTGAAGACAGAGGGGTGTTGTCGACTTGGACAAGTTTGTCTAACCGATTGACTTGCTGTTTGAGTTGCCAATTTTGGTAGCCCAAGTAACTGATGGCTATAGCGAGCAAGGTAGTACCAGCGATAAAAAGAGCAGGGTGGGAAGAAGATTTTTGAGGCGGTACCATCGGCGGCGGCTGAACAGGCATTACTGTATCCACTGATTCAATTATTCACTCCAGGCTACATTGGAGACGAGTCACAAAGAATATTACTGGCGGCATTAACATTATTTTGTGTACAAGTATTTTCGCCTGCCTTATTACATCCTTGATATTCTGTCGTGAACTGATTAAAACAGACCTGTGCATACCCATTATCTGAACAACCTTTGAAATAAGATGATTTCTCTTTGTAAAGCGATTCACAATTTACTAAACCAGGCAGTGGGGTGGGTGTTGGACTTGGTTTCGTTCCTACTATGTCTGTTACCTTTATTGATTCTATTGTGATAATAGAATCACTTTTTACATTCACAAATTCCAACTGAAGATTGTCAATGTTCAACTTTCCAATTTCAGGAAATTTAGCTTTTAAATTATTAAGTTTACCATTGGGCCTACCCTTCATCACTAATTGTTTCCTTTTTAATCCGTCAGTTGATACCGCATATATCACATTAAGTTTATATGGTTCTACTGCGGGAGTAGGGCCTCTTTCCGGCTTTACTGCAGGAGCTACCGCTATGGAAATCTCAAACATTTTATTCCCCTGGTCGAGTGCTACCTTTTTATGTGTCAACTTGGGATAAGTCTTTGCTCCTCCCACAATACCCTTTAGAACCCCGCCGCCAACTTTTATATTCGTGAGATTCTCACCAACCCAACCCTCTGGGTCCGTTCCATTAAATTCCCAATTTACATAGGTCTTATATTCCAATGCTGCCTTGGAACGACTCTCTGTAGACATTTGAGAGGCTTTAAATGTAAAAAATCCGCCTACAACAAATCCGAGAACAAGAACAATGTAGACAAAGATACGCAAAGGGTGTTTGGGGTGGATGAGATATTGCGGCATACTATCTGTATTTACTTTATTAAACACACATAAAAATACTTCTGTCAATCCCCAAATAGCTTCCCCACTAAGCCACCATGTATACTGAGACGGAATGGTCGCATGCTCAATTTCATGAACGGAGGGGGTTACGAAGTTTAAAGAAAACTTCTGAAACAAACAGTGGTCAAGTAAGGCAAACAGTCTTCGTTTTCTTGCTACAACAACCGTATTGTCTGAGCCGTCTTTTCAAAATCGCCATCATCGTATGAAGTAATCAAAAAGGCCTTGCCTCCTCCCGCATCGCACATCCCCCACGTGGTGGGAAATTGTGAAATGGTTATACCGATAAGAAATAAACACGATCTACCAGTATATGTATACTCCTGTTCATGATATGAGGGGAGTAAATCCTCTTTCACCGGTTTTTCACCAATCTGCACATATAAAAACTCATGTCGAGAACCTCCGTCGTATGGCAAGAGTCTCACGGTCATAAAACTTCCGAGAATTCTATTCGTTTTATAAATACTTATAGAATTCTCGACGGCCGGCTCGCTGACTTTTGATATCGACGGATCATATCCTACTTCAAGCGCCCCAGTTTTATCTTGTACTGTTTTCCAATCCGACTGGAGATTATATTTCAAAACTTTTATATTTTTTACATTCGGAACAGAACTCGGGACAACTGTATCGAGAAACCGAAACGTCCCCAATATTTTATCAAATACGCCACTATCTTTATCAGAGCCTTCTTCCCACAATAAGCTATAAATAAACCCGCTTTGATATGCACGTACGCAGTAATGGAGTCCAGTATAGTATGGCGCTCCTGGATCCCGAGAAGCCAATCTCTTTCCAATTATCGCAGGTACTCCCCCAACTGTCCTTTTGGAGATAGTAAAGACTGGAGATCCACAACTCTCTTTCTCCTCAAGCTCATCAGAAGATAATTCTCTTTCACTCTTAAAAACCTCAATCTGTAATTGCGGAGGCTGCACTTTAGGAAAATTTCGAGATGCATATACGGTCTGCCCAGCAAATTGAAAACCATCCTTTTGGTTGGAAGCAATGAGAGGGATATCTGGCCAATCTTGGGGATACTTAAATTCATATTTGTAATTTCCGTTCAAAAATGTCTTCCACCCCGTCGTCGGATCGGGGGTAGGAAAAGGAGAGGAATACGCAATGGGCGCTGGAGATAGAGTCGACTTTGGTGCGTACAATGTTTTTCCGGCCACGAATCCGGAAACAAATCCAACACACAACACCACAAATCCTCCAACCATCCACCATAATTGTCTCAACGACCTTTTTGGATTCACCGGTCGAACTTGAGCTGCATTCTGTGGTTGAAGAGGTGACGATTGATCCATAAATCTATCCTACCAGAAAAATCACGTGTCCTCCGGTTTAAGCTTCGAGAGCATCTTTTCTGATATCTGCTTATAAAATGCTTTGTATACGTCAACATCTAATGGCCTGAGGAGTGCTGGCATCTGGGTAGCGGTTTGAAGCTGATCGATGGAGTTGGCAAGATAAAACTCCGTAAGCCCCACGTCTTTTTGTTTAGCAAGTGAAACGAGGTAATCAAAAGTTAATTGTGTTTGGTGAAGGATATAGTACAAATCAATGAAATCTTTGTGATCTGTCCTTCCAAAAATAGCTAATACTTTATTAGTTCCGATATTTTCTAGAGAGTCTACCCTTATCATACCTTCCTGCTTAAACTCTCCGAAATGCACCGGAATGTCTTTGACAATATCTACCTTCAGGCCTTCACCGGAAATATCTTCAAAGATATACTGCAAAAACGCATTTGTAACCACCTGTTTGACCGTCTTGAGTCCTATCGCTAAACCGATTTTTTCCACGAACAAATTCAATACAGCAAAGTCTGTGTTTTTATTCTGGGTAAACAAATCCAGGTCAATGCTTTCTCGATGGTGAAAGTAAAATCGCGCAAGCGCTGTCCCGCCGGTCAAATAAAAATCCGGCCCGAACTGGCTCATGAAAAACTTGTCTAAAAATTGATCTTGTAAATGATAATTTATTGCCATACGTGTAACGCGTGTTCCCAAGCCTGTCGGATGGGTTGCTTGAGTTTTAATACGGGAAACATTTCTCGTACTTCGGAAAGCGTCGTATATCGCCATACATCTTCAAACCGTGCGCTTTCCAGAATCCGCGATAGAATCCAAATTCTATCCGTACGGTTTTCCCCACGCAAAATCCTCCGAATATCCTCTTCGGTCAAATCATAATCCCACAAAAAATATGGCCGATTATTATCACTCATGGGTATATTATACATCCAATTACTGCCACGCCTCACAGATGAGGCGAAACTCACAAAAATCACAATGCTTTCCGGGAGTCGGCTTAAAGTCACTTCGCGAGATTTCGTCAGCAGTTTTGGTAATATGTTGTATCGCCTCTGCCAATTGCGCACGGGTTCGCGAAGCAAAAATTTTTTCCTGTCCTTCAAAAAAGTAAAACGAAACAATAACGTGTTCGGGAGATTTATTGTATATTCCCTCGTCTGTCGCAGCGAGTGCGTATGCAGTTAATTGCGAATCTGCCCTCACATCGCGGTTTTTCGGTGCTTGGCCGGTTTTGTAATCAATAATCTCAATAGTTCCGTCGGGCAGTTCATCAACGCGATCGATTTTCCCGCCGAGCTTAAGAAACGGTGTAATTTTTATCCTGAATGGCTCCTCTAGACTCTTTGGAATTTTCCCCGGTTCATATCCTTTCTCAAAAAATTCTGCAAGTAATTCCCTCCCGTGCACTTTCATTTTTTCTTCGTACGAACGCTGCCCATATCCCAATGAAATCCAATGATCGTCGAGAAGTCGAAGGAGTGTATCCTTTGTAGGGACATTTCCCTGTTGCACAAGCTCATAAAATGCGCGCATCGTCCGATGCATGCTGTCGCCAAACGTAAGAGCGGCTGACGGTGGCACCGGAATTTTAAGAATATAGCGATACTTATACTGGAGCGGACAGGTTTTAAAAGTATCAAGCTGCGAATAGGAGACATAATCAATTGGTTGCCTGACTATTGAAACTGCTGACTCTTCTTTCTTCTCCCAATCCAGGAGCGTGAGTTGTTTTTGTTCACTTGGTATCTTTACGCTTGGTAATTCTCCTAATGCGTCAATGACGAAGGGTGAAATCTTTTTCTCCCGCTTGCCTTCGCCATAGTATTTAGCCGCAGTGAAAAATAAATGATCACGAGCGCGCGTCATCCCTACATAAAAAAGTCGCCGTTCTTCTTCTGTATGAAAATCTCCACTTGGCAAAATCTCTTTGACAAGTGCATCTGGGATCGGAATTTGCTCCCGTCGCTGGGTCGTCGGAAATCTCTGAGACACGAGATTAACCAGATACACAACGGAAAATTCAAGTCCCTTGGATGAGTGAATCGTGAGAATGTTGACTGCATTATTGCCGGACCAATCCGTATCGGTCGCTAGCGGCGACTCACCTAACTTCATGGCCATATCGATCCAGTCAACAACCGCATACACACTTGCGTCGTCGTGTTCCGCTTCATAGGTTTTAAGTTTATTGAAAAACTTGGCAATATTGGTCGCAATCCTCTCGTCTCTTGGCGTTTTATACGTTCCAAGTTTTTGTAACAGTCCGGTATCTTGGAGGAAATAATACAGAATTTGTCCGGCCGTCTCTTTTTTGATACGTCCCAGGTGCCGAGTAATCATTGCTACCAGATTTGCAAGCCCCATAAAAGGCTCGGCCTTGGGGTACTTTAAGGCCGAGCCTTGAGAGTGGCTGGACCTTGAGAGCTGCTCACACGCTTCAAAAAGTGATGTTCCGAATTTCTTTGCGTAATTAATAAGTACCGCGACGTCACGATCACTAATTCCGATATCATCCATCGTCAACACCCGATACATAGCAACATTGTCTTCATAGTTAGCAAGGACGTTAAGATAGGCAATGAGATCTTTTACTTCCGGCTGTCGAAACAGTTGACCCGGACCTAAAAATTGATACGGAATTCCCAGTCGCGAAAGCGCTCTGACAAATGGCTCTGCATGGACATTGGCTCTGACTAAAATCGCATAATTTTTCCACTCGTTTTTCATTTCGAGTTTCAAATTCTGAATAGATTTTGCCACTTCATCGGCTTCGTTCTCGACCCGTTGTTCATATAAAACCTCTATGGGTTGCCCGTTTGTTCTCCTCATGCTTTCCAATTTTTTATCTATCTTTTCAACCACTTCCAATCGATCAGGATTGTTCAATTGAATGAGGGCATACGATCGGTCAAGTATTTCTTTTGTGGAACGGTAATTTTTCGTAAGCACGACGATTGCCGTTTTATGAAAATGACTCCTGAACTGAATAATGTTACTTATCGCCGCCCCACGCCAACGATAAATTGCCTGATCATCATCTCCGACGACGGTAATGTTTTTCCGCTGACCCGCAAGAAGAATAGCGAGTTCATTTTGCGCAAAATTCGTATCCTGAAACTCGTCGATCAGAATGTATTTAAATTGCTCTTGATACCGTTTGAGAATATTTTTCCGAAGTCTGAATATTTTTAACGTATTACTAATAAGATCTGAGTAATCAGCAACCCCTTCTTTTACTTTGACTTCTTCATAGGATCGATAAGCATCGGCCAATTCCTGATATCTTTCTCCTTCTTCTCCAACTTGGGTCTTAGCCCATTCTAGATACTGCTTGGGATTAATATCTTCATCCTTGAGTCTTGAAAAATGCTGTATCATCCCTGCAATAAACTTGGTAGGATTTCCCAGCGGACGGAAGTATTTGAGGTCAAATTTGAAGAGATTCTTACGGAAAAAAATAATCGTCTCGGCTTCGGTCATGAGCGTAAATCCCGGATCAAGGCCAATATTAATCGATTCATTTTTAAGAATCCGATCGCAAAATGAGTGAAACGTGGAGATCCACATTTGCGTTGTGCCATACGGAAGAGCAATGTCTACCCGCTCTTCCATTTCGCGGGCAGCCTTTTCCGTAAACGTGAGACCTAAAATCTCTTGAGGATTAGCTTTTCCAGATGTAATAAGATGCTTGATGCGTTCAGTTACAACTGTTGTCTTTCCTGTTCCGGCACCTGCGACAATCAACAACGGTCCATCGCCATGTTCAACGGCTTGTCTTTGCTCCTGGTTTAATATACGCTCTTCGGAAGTCTTTTTCACGGTTCGGTCATTATACTCCCAACAGAAAAATGGTTCTTCTGATAATTATTTTAGTTCATCTCACTTTTTTATTATCTCTGCCTATTCACATCTGGCCTGAACTCTCGTTTCTGCCCTGGCTTGTCTCCAAAGGGTTGGTACCGTATCGGGATTTTTTTGATAATCATGGGTTTCTTCTCTCCTATGCGCTTACCATCATTGCTGGAAATACGTTCTACATACTTACCCAGCTTCTGAGTACCATTCTCGTATACAAAATTTTGCGTAACCACCTCATGACAGTCTTTTTCGTACTCGTATCTGTCTTTGTATCAGAAAATTACTTTTGGTACGAAGGCGTTATCACCGTATTTTACCTACTAACCTATAGAGCGCTCACACAAAAATCATCCCCAGTTTTGATTGGATTCCTTGTAGGGCTAGCGTCGTTCATCAAACCAACTGCCGTACTCATTCTGCTGCCCATTGGTATATACAAAAAAAGTCTCGTTCCGGTTCTGGTCACCGGCTTCATGTGGGTTGTTGTATGTATAACGTATTGGATAATCGGAGGACTATCGCCTCTTATATCAGATTTATTTATGTTTAATCAGTTTCTTTTTAAATACTACGAAGGCCTTCCGATAGGGGATAAGCGTATACTCGTGACTGCGTCAGGAGTACTTTTGTTGAGTCTCTATACGGCAATTCGATCTCGTGCCACAAAAAGCATCTTGCCGTTTACGTTTATGCTGGTCTCTTTGGTATTCCTGCGTCTTACCTATGGTAAAGAACACCTCGTACCAATGGCGACTTTTTTTGTTCTCTTCATCGGATTGGTATTTACATCAGCATCACGCAGATACAAACTATTCGTAGGTTTAGGACTCCTGCTATTATCTATCGCACTCACGAGACAAATAAATTATCGCTATAGCGTTCTTGCTAAAGAACGGGATCAATCGAAAAGAGTTGCAACACTCGCAAATGTCGCATATTATCTTGACAAAAAATTCTATGTCTTCGGTGAATTTTACGAACTCTATATGATTCGCGACCAACTCCCGCCGACCTATTTTCCTATTCACTTTCAAATCTTCCAGCAATTTTTTCCGGATTATGAACAACAAATCATCAATCGCCTGGAATCTGAACATATAGAAATTATTGTGATTCCCCAACCCATCCCCTCAAATTTCCGAAACCTCATTCAAATACAAACCTACATCAACAATAATTACAAAGAAGTTAACGAAGTGTCTTCGGGAAAAATTTACCGGAAAAATTAGATGTACTTCAGAAGTTCTGGAAACTCTCTAAATCGTTCTCCACCCGATGCAACACTAAAATGAAGCGCGTCTGAAACTAGGATTAGTTTGCCATTAAGATTCTTTTCAAGAGTCTCGGCATGTCGTGACTGAATAAACGGATCTTGAGGGGAATAAAAAATAATAAAATCTTTTGAAGATTTTCGAATTTTGTCCCAATCCCACATTTTAGGAAACAAATGAGCATAGTCGGACCGGGGAATATATTTGTGAAGCTCGGGTGTAAGATTGGGGTCAATAAATCCAGCTACCAAAATCGTACGCTTAATTACAATATCCTTGGGGAGCAACTGTAAAATCCCCAGTGACAAACTAGCACCAGATGAGTGACCAATAAGAATTGTCTCCTTGTCAAAAGAAGATGTCTTTTGTAAGAATTCGTACGTGACGTTAAGATTCGGCCTATCTGTGGATGGTAATTGCGGGACGTACACCTTATAGCCATTAGCTTCAGCTTCTCTGGCGATATATTGATACCAATTGAGTCCAAAGCTTCCCCCAATACCATGAAGAATAAGCATATTTTTCATAGCGCAATTATAGCATCGTGTGAGTGCGTTCTGATACAATACGCTCATGAACGCGCCTGTTGTCCTGCATCTTAAAGTCCCCAGGGAAAATGACCGGGGGCCGGTGGCAGCGGAGGCCATATTTACAGGGCTTTCCGAACTTTTTCGCCATCACCCCGCCACACTCTCATTTGAGATTGTGGTGCGCGGCGGATTCTTGTATTTTTTTGTCGTCACCGAACGAAGCAACGTCGATATCGTCCGCGGACAGTTATTTTCCCAGTATCCAACGCTCGAAATCGTTGAGGTTACCGACTACACCGGCTCGCTCTCTCTTTCGTCACACGTGATAATCCTAAAATTAGAACGGCCGGATGCCTATCCCATCAAAACGTATAAGGAACTCGAAACTGATTTTCTGTCCGCTTTATCCGGAATGGCATCAAGTATTTCCGGCAATGACCTCATTGGCATTCAAGTCATCGTAAGCCCGGTAAACAATGAGTCACTTTCATTCAAATTTCGCGAAATGCTTCGCACTTCATGGAGACAAAGCATGAGGAAAAATTCTTCCATGCGGGAACTACTTCAGGAAAAGGAGACAGAAAAATTGCACAAATCGCTGTTTTCGACAACAATTCGCATTGCGGCAAGCGCGGATACAAAATCGGAACTGCTCGCCTCATCAGTTTCTGCACTCTTTAAAATCCTCGATAACCCAAATCTCAACTCACTCAAAATCTGGAAGCGTGGCAGTAATCCCCGCGCAGTCGATGCGTTCCGGCAGCGTACCGCCTCGCCAAAACCATTTCTTTTGGGAGGAGATGAACTGGCAACGATGTATCACTTGCCCCTAGCCTCCTCCGGTATCGCGCAAGTATCAGTAGCCAAATCGAAAACCGCCGAGCCGCCGATAAATTTGCCCACCAAACCCGCAATTATTCCTTTTGCCACCACCAATTTTCGGGGAGTTTCGACGGAGTTTGGTATTAAGCGAGAAGATCGAAGAAAACATCTCTACATCATCGGAAAAACTGGGGTCGGAAAAAGTAAACTCATCCAACTTCTCGCTCTTGCTGATATTCGACAGGGAAAAGGCTGCGTCATCATGGACCCGCACGGCGATCTTTCCGAAGAAATGCTTCGCTATATTCCCAGAGAGAGACTCTACGACGTTGTGTATTTTAATCCTTCTGATATTGACTACCCCATGAGTTTCAATCCGCTCGAAGGAGTAGGGACGTATGAGTTTAAGCAAACTGTCGTTGCTGGATTTATCGCAATATTTAAGAAGTTATTTTCATTCACCTGGAATCAACGATTAGAACACGTGCTTCGCTACACAACGCTCGCACTTCTTGATGTTCCCGGTGCAACGGTATTGGGCATTACCAATATGCTTTCTGATATCCGCTATCGACAGGAAATTATCGCCAAAATTCAGGATCCCTTGGTAAAAAAATTCTGGACGACGGAGTTTTCGTCGTGGAACGAGCAATTTGCCGGCGAAGCAATTACGCCGATTATCAATAAAGTCGGTCAATTTGTCGCCAACCCGATTATCAGAAATATTGTTGGTCAAACAAAAAGTTCTGTTAAACTCGACGAAATCATAAACGGCGAAAAAATTCTTATTGCCAATTTTGCAATCGGAAAGTTGGGCGAGGAAAATAGCGCGCTACTGGGTGCAATGTTTATTACCAAGCTTTGGCAAGCAGCGGTTGCTCGGGCAAGTTTAGCAGAAGAGGACAGAAAAGATACTTACTTGTATATCGACGAGTTTCAAAATTTCGCCACAAGCGCTTTCTCGAATATTCTTTCGGAAGCCAGAAAATATCGCTTGAATCTCACAGTTGCGCACCAGTATATGATGCAACTGCCGGAAGAAGTCCGCTCCACCATATTTGGTAATATCGGAAGTATTGTTTCATTTCGCGTCGGCGGCGAAGACGCAGCAGTTCTTGAAAAAGAATATACGCCAACCTTTTCGCCAAAAGATTTTCTCAATTTAGATATGCGAAATTTCTACGTAAAAATGACGATCGATGGGCAAACCGCTCCACCGTTTTCCGGCCGCACGCTTAATTTCCCCAAACCCGACGAGGATCTTGCAAACGATATCGTGCGAACGTCCCGCGAGCGATTCGCACGTCCGAGATCTGAAGTGGAAAAAGAGATTGGGCTGCTTGAAGAATCTGGCATACCATCGGTCGCTGAGGCAAAAGCACAAGCATTTAGTGAACCGCTTGTCTAGAAACCACAATTTCGCTAACTACCTTTTTATAGTCTTCTTGCGAATATTGCTTATTGAGAATACAAAACCGTTTATGCGCAACTTCTACACAGCCAAAACAATTATGGCAATCTTTGCAATTGGTTAAATACGCGCTATCAAAGCACTCGCTCGACCACTCGATAAAATCACAGTTATAAATCTTTGAACTATCGGTACACTCGTAACAGAGTTCTGCTTTGTAGCAGTATGTCAAATCCATTGAATTTGTACAGTATGCCGTATCGTATGAATATGCTAAGTCATTACTTCGAGCAGTGTCGAAACAAAGATAACAGCTCGTGCAGTAGTGCACTTGATTGCCATAGTCACTGTTTTCGGAGTTCGAGACGTACGTCGGACCAATAGGATGTTGACTCGCGAGTTCATTCAATTTTTTCAGATGCTCTTTGGGTACGATTTTCAATAACTCTATAACCTGTTTTTCGTATTCTTCTTTTGTATATTGCTTGTTAAAAATGCAATATTGTTTTTGCTTGAGATCGGCACATCCGAAAAGATTGTGACTGTCAAAACAATTGCGACAAAAATAGCTGTCATAAACCCGTGCACAGTAGTTGAGAAACGCACTGTTGTAGCAGCGATATGCATCAACAGACTCGTAGAGTTGCTCGCACTCAACGCAATAATCACCATCTAGACAATCGTTACTGCGTACGCAATCGAAACAATACAAACAGTTTCTACAATCGACACAATCAAAGCAATAGTAACAATTCTTGCATCGGTAACTGTAACTTACATACTCTGAGTTTTCGTTGCTATGACTATGCGTAGCAGACTGGGGAAGAGAATGTTTGAGAACGAGATACTGAGAGTAAAATTCTTCAGCTGTCATGATACCAACTCGTGTGTTTCGAAATACTTCCGGTAACAATTTTTACAAAAAATTTTACTCTTCTCTTTTGCGGGATCATACGAGGCAATCATGTTCGCGCCACATTCCTGACAAGTTGTTTTATATAGCGTTCGTTCTCCGCGGTCATCAAGACGCCTTGCCTGTCGATCTGAAGGGCATAGCGTCGGAAGAGGCAAATTTTTCTTTTTAAGAAATTCCTGTTCCTGACTAATTATCAAAAATTTCTTCCCGCATTTCGTACACATCTGGGTAATATCTGCCATATCTTAAGTATAGCATTCATCAAAAAAAACTTATCTTCCTATGCTTTACATTTTTATGTTACTATGTTTCGAAACATAGTAACATGTGTTAGTAAGGCTTTCGATTGCGGATTTTCGTTTCCCACCGCACGCGACGCCAATTAGGAAGAGAATGACCCGTGGTAACGATATCTACGAGTGTTTCATCGATTTTCTCTAAAAACGCGTGAAATTTCTCCTGTCGAACTATAGAATTAACGACCAATTCATACCCTCCATTTCCTTTCTGAAGCGCTAAGCTCACTTTATTTACCGTTCCTAAGCTTACGTTGAGTATTCTTGCTACCGTCCTCTGATCATATTTCTTAAGAAGCAACAGTGCTATAGACAGGCGTTTTGCGAGCATTACGCGCTCGGTAGGAGAGAAGAGATCATCAATGAGTTTCTGGACGTGTTCTCGGGTTTTTACCATCCCTATGCTATCAAGAAAAACCTCAAGCATCCGATTCTCAATTTCTTTTCGTAGAGGATATTTTGATATTTGCGTCATACAATCCTACAGCCTTATGTTACTATGTTTCGAAACATAGTAACATAATCTCATGAACGAGACTGTGCTTCTTATATTTTGCGGCTTACCATTTGCAGGAAAGACAACTCTTGCCAACGAACTCGTTAAGCACTTCGGGTGGGTTCGCGTAGATTTGGATGAAATCAATAGTGAACGAGGTTTAAGAGAACTCAGCAATGATGAAATTTCCAATGAGGATTGGAAAGAAACATACCGAATTTCTTATGAACGAACAGAACTACGTTTACGTGAGGGTAGAACAGTTATCAACGATACGGCTAATTTTACGCGAGAACAAAGAGACAAACTCCGTGCTATAGCTGAAAAAGTCGGAACTGATTCAATAGTTATTTATGTAAACATTCCCGAGTCAGTCGCAAGACAACGTTGGCAAAGCAATAGACAAACCAAAGAACGATATGATGTTCGAGACGAAGATTTTACCGAGGTTGCAGATAACTTTCAACCTCCAACACCTGATGAGCATGTCATTTCCTATGATGGATCATTGTCGATTGAATCGTGGATACACGAATACTTCCGATGATTCATGTTATCTTGTTTCGAAACATAGTAACATATCCAACGGAATCGTTATCCCTCTATTTTTAGCTGACTTTCTTCTTCATTGCCGTCTCCGAGCGTGTTGGTTTGCGAGAGTTTTTGGCCGAGAAGTCCGAATGTTGAAGTCACCGTACTCATGCTGTTATATGCGTTATTGACGTGGCGGCCGAGAACACCGAGATTTTCTTCTACCTTCCCGTAATCTTTTTGTATCGCGCGAAGCAGCTGAAACACCTGTTTTGATTTTTGTTCTAAATCTTTTCCCTGAAAACTGAGAAGAAGAACTTGAAGGTGCGCGTAGAGCGTATTGGGGGAGACGGGGTAGACCCGCTGCTTTCGAGCAAATTCCATGAGCTCATTCATGTTGGCAATTTCGTAGTAGACGCCTTCCGAGGGAATATACATGAGCGCAAAATCCATCGTGCCTTCTTCGGGCAATATATATTTCTTGGCAATATCGCTCACGTGCTTTTTGACATCTGCCATAAATTCCCGCTTTGCACGTGCCCGATCTGCTTCGGTTTCTCCTTTATGCATCACGTTGAAGTTTTCCATGGGAAACTTCGAGTCGATACAGAGAAGTCCTGCGTCAGTTTTGAGGACGGCATCGACTTTGACGCCGGACTTAAAAGAATACTGGAGGTGAAACGAGTTTTTCGGAAACGTCTGTCCGATCATATCCTGCAAGACCTGTTCGCCGATGTTGCCGCGAAGTTTTGGTGATTGAAGAAATTCCTGCAAGCTTTTGATACCGCGGCCAACTTCGCTCATTTCTCCCAAATTTTTTTTGAGATCGCCGATCACGTTGGCTGCCGTATCCAAACGTTCGTTGAGCTGTTTCGTATTTGCTTGTAATAATTTTGCGACGTCACTGGTCGATCCGCGCATCGCTTCGTTTAATGTTTTATTGGTATGCTCAATCGAAATCTGCATCGACTTGAGCCATTCTGTTAAGGTCGAATCATCCTTCGACTCGCTAAGCTTGCCTAGTTCGCGCCTGATAATCCAAATAAGTGCCCCAAATCCCAAAAGAATAGAAAAAATTATAAGGAGAAGATCTTGTGTCATAGAAGTTTTGATATTGTAGCATGGGATCTACCCCGCTACAATTGACTCACGATATGCGTCACGAGAAACATCCGCGGTCTATCTGGTGGTTGGTTTTGGGACTGACAAGTTTTAGTGGCTTTGCGTGGTTTATTAATAGCTACGAACCCAATGCATGGCATTTGTTTGGTATTTTTTTTGTATTACTATTTGTCTCTTGTTTCTGGATACTCCTCTACCTCTTAAATAATGTACGACGTTCTGTTCTTTTATCCCTAGGGCTTACGACTTACCTCGTCCTTCAAATCCTCAACCTTCGCGAACCGCTCTATCTCATTTTGCTTCTTGCTTGCCTCACCTCCCTTGAGCTCCTGCTATCAAAACGGTGACGTGGTATTCTTGAAACATGAAGAGAATTGTTTTCCGTAAACCCTTTCGATCCCGATTATCAGAAAAACTCATGGAGTTGGGAAATTTGGTCGCAATAGCGCTTGTGTTTGGTCAATTCTTAGACGACAGACCATTCTCGTTGCAGATATTTATCGGGGGAGTTGTCATTGTGTTGCTTTTTTACCTTGCAAGCTATATTATTGACTTATGAATCAGATAGAAAATAATCTCATTTTATATCTCTTCGCTCTGGCCTTTGTCGCTTTGCTCGGCGCCCTGTTTGTGCGAAAACACAGTAAATAATATGAAAACCCAAACCTCCACGTTGATGGCAATGCAAGCCGTCTTGTAGCGGAGGTTATAATCTGGAATTTTAATAACCTCCGCAAGGAGGTTTTTTGATGGTACAATGACGATTATGACAAATAAATTCTACCTCCATAGCGCAATTCCTTACGTCAACGCTGCGCCTCACATCGGCCATGCACAGGAATTTATCTACTCAGACGTTATTCGACGATATCACAAGCTTCTCCATGAGGATGTACTGTATCTGTGTGGAGCCGATGAAAATGGACTAAAAATTATTCAGGCCGCCCAAAAGGCTGGAGTAGAACCACATAAATTCTGCGACATTCACCAACAAGAATTTCTTGATCTGGCCAAAAAGCTCAATGTTCATTTTGATATATGGCAACGTGGGACAAACGAAAATCACTTTTTATCCTCTCAAAAACTCTGGGAACTCTGTACAAAAAGTGGGGATATTTATAAAAAATCATACGAGGGGCTCTACTGCGTTGGTTGTGAAGCTTTTTATACATCCGATGAACTCAATGAAAACGGTGAATGTTTTGAACATCCCGGCAAGAAGCTTGATCTTATCGCAGAAAAAAATTATTTTTTCCGTTTGTCAAAATACCAAAAATTTTTCGAGGAGTTAATCATCTCTGATGCTCTCTCTATTATCCCTCAGAGCAAAAAAAATGAAACGGTAGCTTTTATAAAAAAAGGCTTAGAAGATTTTTCTATTTCCCGAACTAAAGAACGCGCCAAAGGATGGGGCGTACCTGTCCCTGGAGATCCCGATCAAATTATGTATGTATGGTTTGATGCGAACAACATTTATTACAGTGGGATTGGCTTAGGCTGGAATGACGAACTATTTACCAAATGGGCACCAGCTGACCTTATGATTATCGGCAAAGGAATCTTGCGGTTTCATGCAATCTACTGGCCGGCAGTTCTCAAATCCGCGGGTCTGCCATTACCCAAGCAACTCTTCGTTCATGGCTACTTGACTGTTGATGGGCAAAAAATGAGTAAAACGGTTGGCAATGTTGTGGATCCCATAAAAGTTCTTAATCAATATGGAACTGACGCAGTCCGGTACTATCTCACCCGCGAAATACCTAGTTATAGTGACGGCGATTATTCAGAGAGAAGATTTAAAGAACTTTACAATGCAGATCTTGCCAACGGACTTGGAAATTTAGTGGCTAGAATCGCGAAACTGGCAGAAAGTCAAAAGTGTAAAATGAAAAATGTAAATTTTCAAGACGTCAATACCGGAGAATACAAAAAAGCGCTTGAAGAGTACAGATTCAATGATGCGCTTGCGTATGTCTGGGAGAGAGTAAAAACAGTAGATAAGTTTATCAACGAGAACCAACCGTGGAAGTTATCTGGCAATGATTTAATCAAAGTACTTGACCGAGCAATCAGCCAAATTATCGAAATCGCCACCCTCCTCCAACCGTTTCTGCCACAAACCGCCCAAAAAATTCTTGAGCAATTTAGGGGGCCGACGATACTATCTCAACCATCGTTATTTCCCCGCCTGTAACGCATGTACATCGATACACATTGCCATCTTAATTTCTCTCAATACGATTCTGATCGGGCGATGGTCGTAGGGAATGCCAAAAAGGCGGGAGTGAAACAATGTATCAATCCCGGCGTTGATTTACACTCTTCACAAGAAGTGTTGGAGCTGGCTAAGCTTTATCCGGGCGTTATCTTCCCTGCTCTGGGCATCCACCCCCACGAAGCACAGCATGACCCGGATGTGCAAAAACTCGACTCCCTTATGAATGATCAAGTCATAGCTATCGGAGAATGCGGTTTGGATTATTTTCAGTACAAGGGTGAGCAGGCGCTCGGAAAAAAAGACAAACAAAAACGGCTCTTTGATGAACAGCTTCGTCTCGCACTTCGCCATAATCTTCCGGTTATCATGCACTGTCGGGACGCATACGAAGATTTTTTTACTGTCCTCGACGCACTCCCATCTTTACCAAAAGGCACCATCCACTGTTTTTCCGGAGGTCTTCAAGAACTTCGCCAAGCCCAGGCGCGAAAAATTTTTGTCGGTATTGATGGCAATGTAACCTATTCCAAACAATTGTCACTAACCGTTCCATCAATTCCGCTTTCCATGCTTCTGCTAGAAACTGATGCACCCTATCTAACACCGGTGCCTCATCGAGGAGAACGCAATGAACCCAAATATATTCCGCTTATCGCTAAACAGATCGCCCAACTAAAAGGAATTACAACAAAAGTTCTGGCAGACACAACGACAACTAATGCACAAACGCTCTTCACTTCTTTGCATTAACCAACTCCGGATGGAAGACCGTTACCTCTTCTTCTCCATTGAGAATCTTATTGACCCACTCAACTCCTTGCATAAATGTGTGATCCTGATTGGAAACTTCATACCGCCATGCTCCAAATCTTCCCCGGGAAAAAATATTGTGCTTTTCAAATATCGGGAATAACCGATCAAGAATTTGATCACGCCCAAGCGTCGGTGTTGGATAGCCATAGTTTGTCGTAAATTTCCACGTGTCGACAACGGTTGATTGCTCTCCGATTAAACCCGTTTTTTTTGCCCCGTCGATAACGGAAGCGACAATGTCTTGGTTAGCTAGCGGTTGATAGCGCGAAACTGACGTTTCCGTCATGAGAGACCATGTTCCTTTGGGGGCGTTATGTGGTGAGTAATGGGAAAAAACCGTCGCGCGAAAAAACGGGGCGTGATCTTCGGGAAAATACATCCAACACTTCCCGCGAAGGTGAGCTGGAGTATCTCCTTTAACCCCGATCCCCACGATAAAAACTGAAGAGAAATGAAGGTCCTCAGATCCTGACGTGCCAGTGAGTCCCGTCGTCAATCCAGTCAATCGGTCTATCGGCATCGTCGTCAAAAGCACGTCGTAAGGATGAACCGAACCATCAGTACAGATTACCTGCCGCTTGAGGGCATCAATAGAAGTAACACCGGCGTTGAGTCGGATGTGCGACCGGAACCGATTTGCAACACCCTCCCAAATAGAACCGGTTCCCCCAAATGTTGGAAACTCAAATACGGCATTGGGACCCCATGAAACGTCGTCTTTCTTTTCTGCAATGTTGAGTTCAATTCTTGTTATGTCGACAGAAGCAACTCTATCGCCCACCCATTGGTAGCTCATTTTTTCAAGCGGATATGCCCATACTTTGCGGTTGTATGGAAAAAGAAAATGTTTGGCGATGCCACTTCCAAAAGAATCAACTATCCATTCGGCAAACGTTTCCGGGTCGTGTTTCTTTGCAGAAGCCTCCTTTAAGCCGTCAAGGCACTCCTGTATCACCGAAGGAGGCAGATAACGGATATTATTCTGAAACGGATAGGGAACGAAACGATCGTATATCCATATCCAGGATTCACGCTCGTGGGTTAAATATTCTCCAGCGGTGACCTCTTGAAAAACACGGTCAAAATAGGGGTAGTGCGAGTGAATGACGTGACCACCAACGTCCCAGGTAAATCCGTTGGCATCAACATACGAGGACGCCAGACCGCCAACGTGATTTTCTTTTTCTAAGAGGACAAAATCTCTGTAGCCAAATTCTTGCAGTCTCCATGCTGCACCTAAACCGCATGGTCCGGCACCGATGATAACAATTCGTGGGCAATCCACTATAACATGCATTTATACCACAGGTTTTGTATAATTCCTACAATGCAAAAACCGGTTTTGTCGATCATTATTCCCGCATACAACGAAGCACACCATATTGGAGCTTGCCTCGCTTCCCTTAAAAAACAAAGTCTCCGCGAGCCGTATGAAATTATTGTCGTCGACAATAACTCCAAGGATGCAACGAGCGACGTTGCAAAAAAATATATACAACTTGTCTTTCTCGAGCAGAAACCGGGAGCAAGCAACGCCCGAAACACCGGAGTACGGCGGGCAAAAAGTGAGCTCCTCGTTTTTGTAGATGCAGATTGCGTCGTTCCTTCTGATTACCTCAAAAAAATCCAAGTCACCTTTCGGGAACATCCCTCTATTGCGGCTGTCGGTGGTCCATATAGTTTTACAGACGTCGGAAAATTCTATACGTGGATTTTTCCTCAAGGAAAAGATTATATATATATGTTTGCCCTTCTTCATGCTGTCTTTGGAGTTCAGCTGATTATCGGTGGGAATCTTGCTATACGTCGGGATGCTCTCGCCAAAGCTGGGGGATTTGACGGAAAAATTCACGACGTCACGCAAATGGATGACCTCACGCTCGCCATTCGGCTTCATCAAAAACACCTTAAAGTCCTGTTTGACCCTGCGCTTACCGTTCTTACTCAACTTCGCGCAGACGAGCGTTCGCTTTTCAAAGACATCGTCAGTCGAACGTATTATCTGCTCGGGAGACTAACCAAATACGCGCTATTCAAAACAGTATAGAGATAACCTTGTATGAGATCATTATTTCTCCGGTATCCAAACCGGACAAGACGATTTTTTGAAATTCTCATTCCCTTCACTTCGTGGATACTTATAACGATGCCGTTTTGGCTGTCATTTTGGCATCCGGCTATCGTTGCCTATCTCATCATTACTTTTGATGTCTATTGGTTTTATAAATCATTTCGCCTGGCTATTCATGCGATCCGATCGTTTCTGATGATCTCTGCGCATACGAAAGTAGACTGGGTCGCACTCACAAAGAATCTCCCAGATTTTAATAAGCTCTACCATGTTGTGATTGTTCCCGAGTATCAGGAACCCATCCACGTCCTTGAACGCACACTTACAAACCTAGCCCAACAGGACTTTCCTAAAGAGCGCATCATTGTAGTTCTCGCAACCGAAGATAAAGATCCCCACGCGCGAGAAACAGAAAAAACTCTACGGAAGAAATTTGGGAGTCTTTTTGGCAAATTCATGGTCACGCGACACGTTCTTCATACCGGCGAAGTCGCGGGGAAATCATCAAACATGGCATGGGCGGCAAAAAAAGTTGTCGCTGCTCTCCCGGGTTGGCATATTGATATCAATACCACGACCGTCACCTCGTGTGACGCAGATGCACTCCTCCACCCAAAATATTTCTCGGCTCTTTCCTGTCAATTCCTCACCGATCCAGACCGGGCGTATCATTTCTATCAGGGAGCGATTTTATTTTATTCCAACATTTGGCGAATCCCCCTCCCCAGCCGGGTATTTAATACCATGAACAGCATTTGGAATCTTTCGCTTCTCTCGCAAAGCAGTCGATTCATCAATTTTTCCACGTATTCCCTAGCCCTTTCAACAGCCCAAAAAGCAGGGTTTTGGGGCATAGACGTAATCCCAGAAGATTATCACCTCTTCTTTAAAGTGTATTTTGCCCTCGGAGAAAAAGTTACCACCCGCGGCATATTTCTTCCGGTTCTTGCTGATGCTGCGGAGAGTCATTCATTTTTCCGGACGATGGTCAATCAATATGAACAGTCCAAACGCTGGGCATGGGGCGTATCGGATCTTCCCTTTGTCATCCGTGGCGTCTTCCTCAGTCACACCATTCCGCTATCTGACAGACTACGCCGCCTTATTATGCTCCTTGAACATCACGTGTTCTGGCCGGCAAATTGGTTTATTCTTACAATTGGAAGCACCCTTCCTCCCCTTATTAACCCTGCGTTTGCCCGCACCGTACTCGGGCATAATCTCTCGCAAATATCATCAGGTATCCTTACGCTATCGGCAATATTTCTTATTGTTGTTATTGTCATCGATTTACGTATAAAACCCCCTCGTCCGAAAGAATATGCACGATGGAAAATACCGTTTTTATACCTTCAATGGATTACGTTACCCGTCGTCTCGTTTTTCCTTTCCGCTCTTCCCGGACTTGATGCTCACACAAGACTCATGCTCGGCAAACGCCTGGAGTATCGAGTGACTGAAAAGGTATAATAGCAGGTAACGATATGTTCAATTGGCTCTTGACGCATACCCCGCTCCTCTACCTCACCCAAAGCCTTTGGCGCGATGAGGCGTTCTCGGTACTGGTTGCGCAACGTCCAGTCTCATGGATTGCTCAATCGGTCACCTTTGAACCGCCCGTTTATTACACCATGCTCCATTATTGGATAAAACTTTTTGGCACAAGTGAAATTGCCGTTCGCAGTTTATCTCTATTAGGATTTGCCCTTGCAACTGGAGTCGTCATACACTGGTCAGAAACGTTATTTAAAAAGTCCTGGCTTTCCATCGTACTCCCTCTCCTGTTCTTTTTAAATCCCATGCTTATCTATTATGCGTTTGAGGTCCGAACATATGGATGGTATATCTTTTTTGCGACACTATCCATGTACACGTATATTGAACGTCGATGGCGGCTTTATATTCTGGCAACGATCCTGGGATTTTACACACACAGCTACTTTCTCATTGTTCCATTCGTCCAAGTTATCCATTGGCTCCTCACAAAAAAACTGTCACCGAGGCGACTGCGCGATCCTTTCGTTCGCGCCTCTCTTATTAATGGACTGTTTATTCTTCCCTGGCTTATCCGCATTGCGCAAGTATCGGCCAAACTCAAAAATTCGTGGTATTTCCCTGTCGACTTTCACCTGATTGCCTCGGTCGTTGGGAATATATTTTTGGGATATGAAGGGACGCCGTGGTATTTATGGGACTATACCGCAGCTCTGTCCGTCGGGCTTATTCTTTTATTCGTGACGGCTCTCAGAAATAAAGAACACAAACAGATAGCCCTCTATTTCTTCCTTGCCGTATTTGCTCCGATAATTCTCGTTATCTCTGTATCGTTTATCAAGCCGCTGTTTGTGAATCGATACCTCATTCCCGTTACTATCGCCGAGGTATTTCTTTTAGTGTATGCGCTTGACGCCATGAGGAACCGCCGATTGCAAAAAGTGTTGGGGGTATCATTCATTCTTTTTTCTCTGGCATTCAACCTGTGGTACCCCAATAAACACCCAAAAGTTGATATTGCCCGTACATTCACAGAAATAAACGCTCTTGCGGGAACCCGCGATGTGATACTTGCTCAATCTCCACTCATCTTGTTTGAAAGCATATACTATAGTGCCGATCCTTCACGCGTGTATCTCTATAATCCCAACGGATCAGCGTTTCCCTGGTATGTTGGGGATGCGATATTTGATCCAAAAAAACAGGCCTATGATCTTCCGCCCTATCCAATGCAAGCATTCTTAGTTAACATTGATGGATCCTATAGCGTTGCTTACAGCACGACTCCTCCCCTATGAATCTCGCACCTATAGAGCGCATTCGGGCACAATGGAGTCAACTGTTGGTATTACCCTTGATTCGTTGGCTCTCGATCGCATCGATCAGTTTCACCCTGCTCTCTATCGCCATCATCGCCTGGTGGTGGCGAATGCTCCCGCCATTCATACCGCTGTGGTATTCTCGGGCGTGGGGACAAGACCAACTGGCAAACCCCCTCTGGCTCTTTCTTCTCCCGGGGGCGAGTCTCTTTTGGCAAGGACTGAGTCTTACTTTGGCAAGTAATATCGGTGGGCAAACGGTGTTTTCAAAACTTGTCATCATTGCATCATTTTTTGTGAGTATACTATCGTTTGTTTCAATCGTACAAATTCTCTCTCTGGTTACGTAACGCTCTCATGAATTTCGCTCTTGCCGGAATTGTTGCAGGTCTCATTAGTTTTGGGGTAACGCCATGGGTTATTGATCTTGCCCGCAACTGGAAACTCCTCGATAACCCAAAAAATCGCTATCATCCCGCCCATACCCATCACGGAACAGTCCCCCGCGCGGGAGGGCTTGCCTTATTTGCGGCAATCGCCATCGCAATGCTTCTTTATCTACCCGTTACAAAACTCACGGTCGGAATAATCGTAGCACTTGCACTCCTGACGATCACGGGAATAATAGACGACAAACGTGATATAAACCCCTATATTCGCCTTGGTATTGGGATACTTGCCGTTATTGTTGTGATAGGAGTGGGCGCCGGTATTCCGTTTGTTACCAATCCAATAACCGGAGGAGTAATCGATCTTCAAACCTGGCGCCTCTCGTTTGATTTTTTTGGAAAACATTCCATTTTGGTCTGGGCAGACCTATTTGCATTCGTCTGGCTTATGTGGACGATGCACATCGTCGGCTGGTCAGCCGGAGTCGACGGACAGATGCCGGGATTTGTCGTGGTCTCTGGCATTGTTTTGGGACTCTTGTCCCTGCGCTATAGTGCCGTCGACCCGTCTCAACTTCCGGTCACGATTTTAGCCTTTATCGTCGCCGGAGCGTTCCTGGGTTTTTTACCATGGAACGTCTATCCGCAAAAAATCATGCCGGGACACGGCGGCAAAACGATCGCCGGGCTGATGCTCGGACTGTTGGGTATTCTTTCCTACGGGAAACTGGGCACCGCACTCCTGGTTCTCGGCATTCCAACAATTGACGCCCTCTATACGCTCATACGACGAATAGGCCACGGAAAGTCTCCAGTTTGGGCCGACCGTGGTCACCTCCACCACCGACTCTTGGATCTGGGATGGGGCCGACGCCGTGTTGCCTTGTTTTACTGGGGTGTGTCGGCTATACTTGGTGCAATCGCCTTGGCTGTCACGAGTCGACAGAAGGTGTTTACCTTACTTCTTGTCGGTGTGGTCATTGGCGGCTTCCTGCTATGGCTCAAGTACTTTTGGCAATTTTCAAAACCGCACGACCCCGACAGTGGTTAAAAAATATCGCGATCTTCACGCCGATTCTCTTTACTGGGCAACTGTTTCAAACCGCCCCATTTATACAAAATCTCTGGGCGTTTATTGCATTTTGTTTACTCTCCTCATCAAACTATCTCTTTAACGACGTCCTCGATGCTCCCCGAGACCGAAAACATCCCTTCAAAAAATTTCGTCCGGTCGCAAGCGGCAAACTCCCTATCCCTGTGGCAGTCCTCGTTTCGATTCTTTTTGCCTTCACAGGGCTCTATATTGCAAGTCTCACCAATCCGACGTTTTTTCTTTTTGCAGTCGCATTTTTGTTTCTTGAGTATGCCTATACGCTTATCTTAAAACAGTACAGTATTATTGATATTCTTACCATTACGACCGCATATATCCTCCGGGTCTATGCCGGTGAAGCCGCCACGGGATTTCACATTTCCATTTGGCTCGCTCTGGCGGCTTTGTCGCTTGCCTTGTTTCTTGCTATCGGAAAACGCAGAGCAGAGCTTACCCTTATCGATAGCTACGAAGGCGTTGTTCCCCGCGATACGCGTATGGCGCTTTCCCATTACTCAGAAAAACTCCTTGATACCTATACGGCAATGTTTGCAAACTCGACGTTTATTACCTACGCATTTTTTACGTTTTTAGCCCAACCTCAAGGAGAAGGTATTATTTTTCGCAACTACGGAGATTTTGCACCGGATATTCCCGGGCGAAAATGGATGATGTTGACAATCCCATTTGTTCTCTATGGCATCATGCGGTATATGCAGCTTATTTACGAAGGGAAAGGTGAATCACCGGAGAAAATTTTAACCAGCGATCTTCCCCTTCTAGCCACAATCATCCTCTGGGTGGGGAGTGTGCTGGTGGTGGTCTACGGCATTGGAGGATGAAGCATAAAGTAGTATACTACTGTTGTATGAAAAAGAAGTCGATCAATTTTGTCAAACTACTGCGGGGCCATACGTCCGGATGGGTAGCAATTTCGTCTGACTTTCGCTCCGTCGTGTTTGCCGGAAGAAACCTAAAAACACTCAAAGAGAAGGTACAGAAACAAAAAGAAAAGGTATACTTTTTTCCGGCAGGAAAAACGTACGGCAACTTCATCGGATAGGCTTCATACAATACAGGTACAGTCCGCTTCCGAGCATCAAGAACAGAGTCGTGCTGGCACCGATAGTTCCCGTGACATTTCGCCACCAACAAACAGAATTTCCGACATTTGCATTGGTTGACTCTGGCGCAGCAGGAGCAGTGATTTCAACGACTATCGCAGAATCGCTCAGCATACCATGGGAGAGTATTCCGGCATCTATCGGCTTTACGTTAAGCGGACAATTTCGTTCTCACCGGTTTGATCGCGCGGAGGCAGAAATAAATGGGAGTACGTTTTCCCTCGCATTGAATATCGTGGAAGGAATATCGCCCTACCATTGTATCCTCGGACAAGCGGATCTTTTCCAAAAAGCCACCATAACGTTTGAAGGATTTCGTAAAGAGTTTGAAATCGTATTTCGTCGGATGAACTGAAGGAACTTTGGGTGGGAAGCGTGCTGGTGGTCGTGTATGGGATAGGAGGGTAGCAATTTGCGCTCCATCAATTATACGGCACGAGAGGCATATCGCCGGTATATTGAGCTGCTACTTCTGCTATGGTCGGTGCTTCCTTCATCGATTGTAACCTCGCGTTATCCAAGCCACAAAATATTTCAGCGCCTTCCGGTAACTGAGCTTTATCTGAAACATCCACCTCAGCCACCATTTGACTTTGCATCCGATTGACATATTTCATCCCACCGCAAATCAAACCAGGTATTCTCTCTTTCCCCACTGGACAAGATGCGCAAGCTTTTTCAAGCTCCTCCCCTGTTAAAACGTCATCACGAGGTACTTCGTCGCGATACGCTATAACCATCCTCCCGAAACTCGAATAACCACTTCCGCTACACCAGCCAATACGATCCTTCAGAAAACCCTCCACGCGCAACACATTTTCATAACCCATATATATTACTCAGTCTTTGTGGCGTACTGGCCGGAGATCCAACCCTCATTGGTTCCGCTGTATTTTATCTGATACCACCCGCTCTGCTCATCCTCGATGTGATATTTTTCACCAGGCTTGACTTGTGCAGCTTCAGTAGCGGCCGTCGATGGCTCCATCCGGACGCGCAAAAATCCGGTGGGTGTGTCTTTGATCGTCACGAAGGGTTTAGTCGGATCAGGCATGGTGGCTGAACTTGTTGCTATCTTGGTTGGGGTCGCTTTAGGTGTTGTTTTAAGTGTTGGCGAAGGTGTCGCTTCCTCAGTCGGCGTTGGCATCGGCTCGCCAGAAAGGGCAAGTTTGACCGTCACGATGAGGCGATACCCGGCCGTTGCTTTTATTTTGAGCGTTCGGGGAGCAAATCCCGGAGACGTAACCGTGAGCGTATGGTCTCCGGCGGAAAGATCGGAGATAGCAAGGGGTGTTACTCCTTTCGTTTCGTTATCAATAAGAAGTGTTGCGCCATCGGGGTTGGTGGTAACGGAAACTTCGGAGGCTCTGCCTGACGTTTTAGTGAGCCAAAGAACATCGACTGCACTGGTAAGCTCGGAGTCGGAAAGTGTTGCATTTACATACGTTAATAAATTGGGTCCAATAGTGATTTGTCCCTGCCAACTTGCCGGAGAATCGACCGCAGATTCCGGAGTAAGCTTGATGGTATATTCACCGGAGGCAACTTTGTCTTTATAGGGGCTTCGACCAATATGTCTATTATCCAAAAATATACTCACTGTAGGCTGACTATCCACACGAAGCTCACCGGTCGCTCCGCTTCGGCCTGAAAAAAATCGGATTAGTCCTATAACACCACCGATCAGAAGAAGAATAACGACCAGAAATACTATCTTTCTGCGCATAGATCTCCTCATCATAGCGCCTGCACCTCAATTTGACAAGAAAGAAGCAAAATTATATACTATCGGCTTCTACGAAAAAGATTATTTACTGGCTGCTGGTCCCCTATCGAGGCAGCAATCGAATTAGCCTCATTTTACGCAAAAAGATTGAGGCAACCAAGCTCCCCCAGATCATAGGAGTGTATTTGTCTGGAGTGGCTGTCTTTTCCGCGGTTTTAGTGCCCACTGCAACAGATTTCGTCGCCAATCTCGAAGTGAGCAAGGCCACAGAAGAGACGATTATTGAGATCATCCCGACAGACACCAAGTTTCAGTGGCCATTCACCCGATTTGGCCTAACCACAATATTTTCAACCGGCCACCCGGGTGTTGATCTCACCAATCCCAAAGGCACTCCTGTGTACCCAATCGCTGACGGCTGGGTGGAATGGACTATTTTCTCAAACTGGGGCTACGGCAACCATGTGCTTGTCGAACACGACGACGGCATGAAGTCGCTTTATGGCCATATGTCCAAAATCGATGTGAGTCCTGGTCAAACTGTAGATAAGAAAACGAAGCTCGGCGAGGTAGGCTCCACCGGCTGGTCCACCGGCAACCACCTTCACCTCGAAATCTACCAGGACGGCACCCCCGTCAACCCCCTCGAAGTCTTGCCGGAGATCAAATAACCACGGTTACCCATATCTCTTCACCGAAAACTAATTCATCAAATATTTTTATCTTTTGCGGGACTACAACATAGAAGCGCGAATGCATTTTTGATTTCTCAATATCTTCTGGCGAAAGGATTTTCTTTCCGAAATCCACAAATCGTTTGCCATATATGCGTAGCCCCTTCTCTATTTCATTACCTGCTGCTTTATGACATGCACCAAATATCTGTAGCCCCCGCTTCTTGTCATCAGGGTTTTGATGAGTATCAAAAACTGAAATAGCTACTGAAGCATTTTTCTCTAAATTTTTACTGTGTTGTGTCGTCGGCGGAGTTAGAAAATACAATTTCAGTTTATCATCATATGCATAAAAGGCAGTGCAAATCCAACTCTTCCCGTCTTTTGTAATAGAAGCCATAGACAGCAAGGGGGTTGCTTGAAGAATATCCTTAATGATGTTTTTGTTTTTTGTATTCATATATTTGTAGTGTAGCCTCCATCTACAACGATTACTTGACCAGTCACAGAATCGTTTTTAGTCAAATAAATAAATGTATCTGCGATTTCTTCTGCGGTAACCCACTTTTTAGACAGTGTTGAGTCAAGCAATTCTTTAACCTCTTTGTCTGTCATTTTATCCCAAAAGCGGGTAAGGGTAAATCCTGGCGCTACTGCATTAACCATTATGTTTGGTGCTAGAATTTTGGCGAGTGCCTTTGTAAAACCCGTTACTGCTGACCGCGCAGATGTAAAAGTGAGTATGCTTGTACAGCCTGTTAATCCACAAATCGAAGAGACATTGATAATTTTTCCGGAATCTTTTTTTTGCATGATTCTTGCAGCTTCCTGACAGGAGTAAACCATGCTAAAGAAATTCTTATCAAACTCCTCCGCCAGGTCATCTCTGGTGATTTCCAAAAAGGGCTTTGGCTTGGCTAATCCTGCATTATTAATGAGAACGTCTAAGGTTCCAAACGCTTTAAGTACCTCGGAAAATAGTCTTTTGACCTCGTGAGGCTTCACTACATCGGCCTGAACTGCGATAACCTCAGCGCCCCAATTTTTCATTTCGTCTACTGTAAGTTGGGCCCCAGTCTTATTAGTTTTGTAATGAACAACTACTTTTGCTTTTTCTTGCGCAAATTTGAGGGCGGCGGCTTTGCCTATGCCACTTGAAGAACCTGTAATGAGAACAACTTTATCTTTAAGTTCCATAGACTTTTTCTACAATGCTCGGACCAAATTTCCGCCTTTGGCAAGAAGCTCTTTATCCTCCGTCACCACCACCGCGCTACAGCGCTTGGCAACAGCAAGGTACGTAGCATCATACGCGCTCAGTCCTAATCCTTTGGCTAACCGATACGTATCTTTGACGAAAAATTGGTCCGGTGGATACACATGCCAGGAAAGGGAAAAAAGAAATACAAGTGCCTCCTGCCAGTGTTCTTCCGAAACGCTTCGATCAATGGCCGCAATGCTGACAAGTTCCGTAAAAAGAAGCGTAGGAATCGAAACGCGTACGGTCCCGTCAAGAAGATTCTGAAGTAATACGTCTGCCTGGCTGGTACGTTGCTCATTTTTCTTCTTAAACCACTTCACCACGACCGATGCATCAAGCACGATGTGCTCCATAGCTATTTTATCAGTTCGTTCATTTTTGCAACGCGTTTGTTTCGTTGGGTTCGGATCAAGACGGTGCTATTCCAAACAGTTTTTTTTCCTGCCATATCCGCGGCGAAACCATGTTGGAGTGCCTTTGCTTTCATACGCATTTCCTCGGAATTGCCGGCGTTCTGTTCCAAAAAAGTCATGGGAACAAAAGCGGCTTTAATATCTCCCTTATTTGCTACGAGAAGAACGTTCCCTTCTTCCACTTCGGCAAGCATCCTGCCGAGCCGGAATCGGAGATCGGAAAGACTGATAATCTGGTTCGTATCAATTAACATATATGTTAATAGTACTATAATCTATACACTTTGTCAATAAAACTACCATCCGGCTATACCCAATCCCTCACAAAGAACCGGTGACGATGGCGACTCTCCCTTCCGACTTCATATCATCCTCTCATTCCAACACGTGCTCAAGTGAATACTCCACATACGCCTGCGGCGTCGGTTGGCCGTAGGCGATGTGGGCGACTTTGTTGGGCATGTCAAAGATTACTGATCCGATGGTCCCCTCTCGACAAATGCGGGGATCTGTTTGATCACTTAAAAGTTCTTTCATATCTTTTATGGAATTGACGTCACTAAGTCGTTCTTTAACCTTCGCATACCGCTTCTCCGACTCCTGATTTCCTTTGTCTATCCGCTTCAACTCTGTCACGTAATGATTGGTATGGACGTACTTTTGCAATTCGACTTTCTCAATGACGTATTCTTTGGCAGAAGACTCTATATTCCATAATCGTTGTCCCTGAGCAAGCACGTGATTAAATCCTGCCGCGCGCGGAACTTTTTTCATGATGTCCTCCGCCTCCTCAAGCGTTTTACAATCAAGTATTGCCCGGGCGATAAACTTTTTAGGAACACCGAGTTGAGCGTCTTGATGCTGTAGATCGTTGACTGCCTGTATGAGGCCATGGCTCGTCACGGAGATAGAATCTCCCATGACGCTATCTCCATAATTAAGTCCGAAAATATGTACGCCGTCTATAACCGCGTCAAAAATGTATAGAATCTCAATCGACTCGGCATCCCAATCCTCATTGTGACCCACGATATATTGATTGCTCTGAGGAATAGTAACTATTGTGCAATGGTCTGCTGTACTTGTAGAACCCGAATAGTCTACAACCTCACGACAGTTTGTAGAAAACAATGTTTGAAAATCCACTCCCGCGCCATCCGCGATACCTCTCACTTCATCCATATATTGCGGGAAGTAACGCTTCGTAATTTCGATAAACGACGGGAGCATGTCCACATAGTAAACAAATTTTTCTCCAAGACTCGCTTTTTCCCGAGTAAGTAAATTTATGATAGGTTGGCGCATCATTTTCCCAATGGCAACACCCACCTCATAATGCGACCCGTGTGCTCGGACGATCGGAAATCGTTTCATAGCCTACGACATTCGGCGAATGCGCACGCTGGTTTCTGTGACTATAACAAAGGTACCAACGAGTTCATCGGCATATTTCTCAAGAAGTTCTCCGAGTACACGAATTTTATTTGCGTTGCGTTCATCATCAAGCCGAAGTAAAACAATGCCCGCGTGTCGCTTTCCGGCGTGGTAGACAAGTTCGCCGAAATCTGTATCCGCTGTTATGAGAATCCGCTTTTCGTCGACGGCTTTCGCCAAGACCATCACGTCGGATACACCGGTAGAAATTTCTGTAATAGAACCAACGTCATGACCCTTCTTTCGAAGAAATGCAACAACCTCAAGTCCTATATTTTCGTCCGTTAGGAATTTCATCCCAGAGGATAGACGCGTTCATCTTCTACGCGATCTTTGGCGTACGCAACGGCAGCATATACGTCTGCTTTGGTAAGCTGCGGATAGTATTTTTCCGAAGCAAGCTCTTCCGCGGTCACCCCTTGAGAAAGAAGTGTGAGTACCTGCTCAACTGTGATGCGCGTTCCGGCGACCACCGGCTTACCAACCATGACTTTAGGATTGATTGTGATACGTTTTTGATAGTTCATAATTGGCTTCTCCACTATAAGTCTACCATAATCAAATAAGCCGTTGCAAAAATAGGCTCATGGAATTTTTTGAAACCACTCCGCCACCAACTCTAAAAAGTCATCCCGCATCATGCGCGGGACGTTGATGATGACGAAATTAAAACAATCATAACGCGATTTCCCAGATCGATGCGTCTACACCATTTCCGTATCTATTTTTGTAGTATCCCACCTGAATAAAACCTTGTTTCTGTAGAAAAACTTCTTTCGTTGAGCTTGCTTCTACATGCGAACATAACCGAGTATGCCCTTGTTTTTTTGCTTCATTCATAAGCGCTTTCATAAGCATGCTTCCAATTCCTCTCCTCGCGTATTTTTTATCAACAGACAAAAAATGTGCTTGTGAACGAATCTCACAGTCGACAGACGCAAAACCTACTGGCGCTCCTTCTGGAATTGCCAGAAAGAATAGCTCACCGCGATCAATTAAACGTTTTAATCTTTCTGGTGTTAGATAGTATTGATGAGAAAATCCATCTCGACGCTGAAGTGCAATATATGTAGATATGTCGTTGATAGTCCCCTGGTGAATCATCGGTTTCATAAATCGGATTTCTCGTGAGTTACTTCAGATACTTCTCAAAAAATGGAATTACCTTGCTATTCACTAACCGAAGGTGCTTCGGAACTTTTTTGTAATCGTGACTCATGCCTTCTATTTCCACGAGTGCCTTCGGCTCGTGAGCTTTCCGAAATATTTCTCTCGTATGTTCGGGCGGCACGGTATCTTCGGCGAGCCCAAGGACAATCATGAGCGGACTTCGCACATCTTCCACATAGTCCAACGTATTATACTTCCCCGCATCTTCCATAAAGGCCCACGGCACCCGACTCTCCCCACGTCCGCTCGTGCTAACTTTCGTAAACCATCCGGTTTTTTTCCATTCGTTAAGGAGTGGCCTAAGCCAATCCGTAGTTCCCGTCTGAACCGGAGGAGATACGGAACAAATCGCTTTAAGCTCCGGATGTTTGCTTCCCCAGATAATAGCAAGCATCGCGCCCATACTATGGCCCCAAACGCCGATGTTATTGGCGTCCACCCGCGGATGGTGGCGAATAAATTCATAGACGGCATCAATGTCAGAAAGATAATTGGTCATCCGGTAATCATCTGCAAGAGTCCCACCGCTTTCCCCGTCGCCGGATGCGTCAAACCGGATAACCACAAATCCATGCGCTGCCAAATTGTTCGCAAGTGAAACATTGTTCTCTTCTTCTTTGTAACCGGTAAATCCATGAAGGTTGATAACCGTCGGACACTTACCTTTCCCTAATGGAACATGAATCACTCCGGCAAGATGTAATCCTTTTTTGTTTGTTATCTGAACTGCTATTTCTTCTGCCATAAGTTAAAGCACCACAGACTTATCCACCTTAAACATATCCCCGTGACCGGGAACGATGTAATCGGCGAGTTTCCAAATTTTGGCGCGACTTTTATTTTGCAGATCTTTATCCTGGCTCCATGGCTCCCAGGCTTCGGACGTATCGACGGTCAACCAATCTTTATTGTACTCAAAAAGATCCCCGGTGATGGCTACCAATCCTTTGGCAGTTTTGACAAGGACGGATATGCTCCGGTTGTCATGTCCCGGCGTGTGAATGACGGAAATGTTTTCATCCACGACGTACTTTTCCTTAAAAAACTCCAGAAAATGATCGCCCTGCATCACGTCGTTGCCGCCGATGAACGTGGCGTCGGGAAAGAGATTCATGTTACCGATGTGATCCACATCGGAGTGCGTCAGGATGACGAAGTCGATGTCTTTTGGGTACAGACGTTGGGCCTTCAACTGCTTGAGGATCAACGCCTTATCAGTGGGAATGCCAAGGTCCACAATGCAATTCTTCAGCGAACGAACAAGGGTAATGGTCCCGCAGGCGCGCTGGCTTGCATACCCCTCCCACCGGGCATACCCGG
>MFJJ01000009.1 GCA_001780895.1 Candidatus Gottesmanbacteria bacterium RIFCSPHIGHO2_01_FULL_46_14 | reverse complement strand
ATATAACGAGCAGTGAAGAAAAAATAATCCATTCCGTCCACGGCAGATAAAGGAATCCTATCCCAGTTACTAATTCTATTATCGGGTATTGAAGAGAAAGTGTTTTGTTGCATCTTCGACAGCGGCCACCCTGTAAAAAATACGAGAGCAGGGGAATGAGCTCAAACCAGCGCAGCGTTTTTTTACAATGGTCGCAGTGCGATCTCCCAAACCAAACTGATTCTCCCTTGGGTAGTCGGTCAATCAAAACATTGGCAAACGACCCAACACACAGCCCCAGCACAAACACCAATAGTTCCATACTTCTAGCTTACTCACTTGGAAAAATTAACGAAAGAGGAAGTTTATTGAATACACCAATAGCATACTTCTGTTCCAACTCCGGCATCGCCTGTATGCCCTTTACACGTGTCTCCCTCGGCGCCCATCACCAATCCGTCCGCCGGATCAAACTTTGTGTTGGGATCTGCCTGAAACGATTTTGCTGTTGGTTCATAGCAGACTTCAATTTTGTTATCAGCCGCTACTCCATATACGAATATTTTGTCCAATTTTGCTGCTTGAATTGTCTCAAAGTCATCTTTTAACTCTCCCGCAGCCCTCATGTTTGCGATAGCAACATTCATCACGGGTCCACTGAGAATTTCCGCTACGGCCGGATCAGCTCCACACACACCTGTATCAGCACACCAGGGCATCCTGTTTTTTATGGAATAGTAGCGAATAACTGCCGTCTGCACTTGATTGACGAGATCGCGCGTACCGGTATCCGTTCCTTTTTTCAATTGCTCAAATGGATCAAGGGCGCCGATCAAACCGACGGCAAGGGCACCAAGGAGCGCAATAACGATGAGGAGTTCAATGAGGGTGAATCCCTTTTTATTTCGGAGCAGACGAAATAATTTCATAATCTTCGTCCAGTGTTGCACACTATAAAATCCCTTGTCAAGGGGTCAATCAATCCGTACAATAGAGGTATGCACATCTGGGACTACCGCGAAGCTGACCTCAAAAAAACAAAATGGGGTAGAACGTATATATTGGAAAATATGATCAACATGGGCCCGGGGCGTCGAAAAATATCTCTCAAACAGGTCAAAAAACAGTGGCATAAATTGAAAATCGATCCCTTGCGCCGCCGATTATTTAAATTCCTCATATGGGGCAAAATCTAAACGCACACTTTACCAAACACCAAAAAAGATTTCTTGATCTTATAGCGCAGGAACCCTATATCGTAGAAACCTTTTATCTCACCGGCGGTACCGCACTCTCTGCCTGCTACCTGAACCACCGCCTCTCCGAAGACATCGATCTCTTTTCACAAAAAGCATTTATCGGCGAAAAAGTGATTGCGGTCATGGCTAAAATATGTACAAAGCTCAAGGCAAAATCAGAACTCACACGCATAGAAGATCTTTACCGTTACGATCTCACACTTTCACACGATAAACTCAAAATTGATTTTTCCTGGTACGATTTTATCCCGCTTGAAGCGCCAAACAAACTTGGGAGTCTTGCTGTCGACACCCTCGCCGATATTGCAGTCAACAAGCTCCTCTCCATTTCCCAGCGAACCGCATCAAAAGATTATGTTGATCTATATTTTATCTTGAAGAAATGGACGGTATGGGACTTGCGACACGGGGTCGAACACAAATTTAAATTAGATTTGGAACCTTTGTATCTTTCATCGCTCTTTGCGAAAGTTACCGAACTTACTGAGCTTCCTGTCATGAAGAAAAAACTTACCCTCAAGGAACTCAAAGTATTTTTCTTGGATGAGGCCAAACGCCTTGCTGCGCCGATGATCAAACCATAAGAAAAATATTATTTTATCGCGCTTGTAAGACTGTAGATTGGCGTAATGATGGATATGACGATAAATCCTACTCCCAACCCCAAGACCACCATAATGATTGGCTCGATAGCGGTCGTCAGACCCTTAACCAGGTGTTCAGAATCCGACTGAAAGTATTTAGAAAGCTTGAGAAGTGCGTCATCGAGCTTTCCTGTTTCTTCTCCGACTTTTATCATTTGAGATACTATGGGCGGAAAAATCGGATATTGGGCAAATGTCTCTCCCAACGGAAAACCTTTTTCCACCTTTTTGGACAGTTCATCAATAGCGTTTCTGTATAACACGTTGCCCAAAGAGTCTTTGAGTATGCGTAATGCCTCCAGGATATGAATGCCGCTCGTAATAAGCATGGCCATCGTGCGGGTAAACTCTACCAGAATAATTTTTTTGAGAAGATCCCCAAAAAGAGGCAACTTCAATACGAGGGAGTCCATGAGAAGTTCTCCCAAGGGCGTTTTTTTCCATTTGGAAAACCCGATGGAGAGCCCAACAACGCCAATAATGACAATCGGCCACAATTTGACAGCCATAGTGGAGATGCCAATCAATAGTTGCGTCGACCACGGGAGTTTTATATCAAAATCGCGGTAGAGGTCGCTCAACTTGGGGATAACCACAACCATCATGACCGCAACCACCGCTACCATGCCAACGAGAATAATAATCGGATACACGAGCGCTCCGCTCACCTTACTGTGAAATTCCCGTTGTGACTCCAGACTATCAGCAAGTCTATCAAGGACCGTATCGAGCGTTCCCGAGCTTTCTCCTGCACGAACCAAGGATATATAAATAGCAGAAAACTGATCGCTATGTTTAGACAAAGCGTCGGCGAGATTACCGCCTCCCACAATATGATGCTCCATATCCAGAAGCACGCGAACAAACGCCTGGTTGGTTGTTTGAGCCCGGAGGATCGTCAGGGCCTCGGGTAGGGAAAGCCCGGCCGTCACCATAGTGGCCAGCTGTCTGGTAAAGGTAACCACGTCCCCAAACCCAACGCGCTTAAATTTCGCAAGGATCGACCCCAGATTAAGCCCTTCCTTTACTTCACTTACCCCGATGATAAAGAGCTTCTTATCATGAAGAAGTCGTGTCGCCGTTGCCGATTCGGGTGCTTCTACAAGCCCCGCAACCACTGTTCCGTCTCCATTTCTCGCTTTATACTTAAAAACCGCCATGATATTCTGTTGTCATTCCGGGCTTGACCCGGAATCCATCTTTAGCAAGAACTGGATCCCGGCTCGGTGGCCGGGATGACAAAATACTCATATGCGCATTAACCGTCCTAACTCTTCCGGCCGAATTGCATAGGAGCTTGCTGTCTCTACGCTGATTCTTCCTTCTTTCACTGCTCTGGAAAGTGCGCCCTCCAATGTCATCATGCCCAACTCAAGCGATGTTTGAATAATGTTATCGAGGAGATGGGTCTTGCCATCGCGTATCGTAGATCGTACCGCGGGCGTACCCGTGAGAACTTCCGCAACCGCTACCCGTCCACCACCCACAGCGGGAACCAGACGTTGAGAAAGCACACCTTCCAAGACGCTAGCCAGTTGCAAGCGAATTTGTGCTTGTTGGGTTTCGGGGAATACATCAATAATACGATCCATCGTCTGCGCTGCCGAGTTGGTGTGGAGGGTCGCAAACACAAGGTGTCCGGTTTCAGCTATGGTGAGCGCTGCTGAAATGGTTTCAAGATCGCGCATTTCTCCGACAAGAACAACATTTGGATCTTCGCGGAGGATACTCCGGAGGGCGACATTCCATGAATGGGTATCTTGATGCATCTCCCGCTGGGATACAATGGACAGTGATATGGGGAAAATATATTCGACGGGATCCTCAACCGTGATGATGTGCATGGCTCGCGACGTATTAATATTGTTTATCATGGCAGCAAGCGTAGTAGATTTCCCGTGACCGGTGGGACCCGTAACGAGCACCAATCCCTGACGGAGTTTGACGAACTCGTGGCAGATTGTCGGTAGGCCCAGTTCGTCGATCGATCTGATTTTGGTTGAAATAAGTCGAAATGCAGCTGCTACGGTATTCTTTTGATAAAAAACATTTGCCCGGAGCCTTCCAACCGCTGACTGCACCGAATAGTCAATTTCTCTATTGGTTTGGAATAAATCTCTTTGCTCCTGGGTCATCGTCGCAAGAGCAAGCTCACTTGAAAGCTGGGGAGTCAACGGAGTGGTGCCGTCGATATAACGTAAAGCTCCCCCAATACGCAGGATCGGAGGAAATCCGACATTCAAATGAATATCGGAAGCCTCGAGCCGGGCTGCTTCAGAAAATATTTCTTGTATATTCATTGGTCAAATTGGACAAATTAGACTAATTAGCCAAATTCTTAATCCTGCGCGACGCGCAAAACCTCTTCGAGCGTTGTCGCACCCTCCACGGCTTTAAGAAACCCGTCTTGTTTCATGGTAATCATTCCCTCAGCTATGGCAATTTTTTCAATCTCCCCCATAGGAGCACGCGTTAATATCAGCTTACTCACTGCCTCGCTCACGGGGAATACTTCAAATATACCCATTCTGCCCAGATAGGATAGCCCCCCACACGTACCACATTGTTCACCGTTCACCGTCCCTTTTCCTTTATACAGCTTGATTGGGGTATCGGCCGGAAGAAATGATCCCAATACCTTTCGAATATCATCTTTGACTGCCGCCTCGGGCTCATACTCCTCTTTACAGGTGGGACAAATCCTGCGGCAAATACGCTGGCCCACAACCGCATTTAACGCCGAAGCGACGAGAAACGGCTCTGCCCCTAAATCGAGGAGTCGGGGAATAGCGCCCGCAGCATTGTTGGTATGGAGCGTGGAAAAGACTAAATGACCGGTAAGTGCTGCCTGGATAGCCAGATCAGTCGTTTCGGTATCCCGGATTTCTCCAACCAGAATAATATTGGGATCCTGCCGGAGAAACGACCGCAATCCCGTGGCAAATGTTAATCCGGCAGTCGGGTTAATTTGCACTTGATTGACGCCGGCTATTTCATACTCGACCGGATCTTCAAGGGTCATGATGTTGACTCTGGTATTATTGAGCTTGGCAAGTACTGCATAGAGTGTCGTCGTTTTCCCTGACCCCGTCGGACCCGTAACCAAATTAATGCCATGAGGACGCAGGATGCTCACTTCGAGATTTTTAAGCGCCAAACCTCTCAAACCTAATTCATTGAGCGTCGGAATACCGCCGGACTTCTTGAGAAGCCGCATGACAATTTTCTCCCCGTGAACCGTCGGAAGCGAGGATACACGAAGATCCACTTCGTTCTCTCCCATTTTAAAATTAAACCGGCCATCCTGGGGAACCCGCTTTTCGTCGATCTTCATGTCCCCCAAAATTTTTATCCGGGATATGACCGCCTCGTGGAGGCGAGCTGGAAGGGCAAGTTTTTCCATCAAAATACCGTCTACGCGGTACCGCACCCGCGTGTCTCCAATCTGGGGTTCGATGTGGACATCGCTTGCACGCAAACGGATGGCTTGCTCTAAAATTGCCGAAACAATTTGGGCAATCGGCGCCTCCCGTATCACTTGGCCAAGCTGTCCGGCCTCGTAGGTTTTGATGGCAGAAGGAGTGGATTCCTCAAGTGCAGCTGAAACGTCGGCACCCAAATTTTGTGTATAGATGTCTTCCACAATTTCTCTGATTTCGTCGGGCGTTGCCATAAATGAGGCAACATGTTTCCCTGACTTTTTTTCCAAAAATTCTATGACCTGAAAATCCAGAGGGTCCGCCATGGCAACAGACAACGTAGCGGTGCCTTCATCGTATTGAAAGGGCACCAGGGTATAACGACGGGCAACGGGTTCGGGCACATAAGAAATAACGTCGGGGGAAATCGCTTTACCGGCAAGTTTCACAAACGGTACGCCTAATGCGTGTGCCCGAGCCTCCAAAACATCACCCTGAGCGACGAGTTTTCTCTTAACGAGCAGATCGCCAACGTCTGTATTGGTGTTAATGGAGTCAACCAAGAGCGACTTTGCCGCCTCTTCGGAGAGTTTTTTACTGGCAACGAGTACATCAAGAATTTGTTGGGCAGAAGCAGCCATACTCTTTCATTATCGTGTACTCCCTGCGTATAATGCAAGAGCAATGCATGCGTTTTTACTCACCGGGCAAACGAGCCAAAAACGACGAGAATGGATTACCCACAAACTCGATGAATGGAAGATAAACCAATTTGACAAACGAGAACTCACCCCCAGTGAATCGAGTATCGGAATTGATCACGTCCGGCAATTTCAGCGATCGCTCATAACAGGACCCTCTGCCGCCATCATCTGGCAGACAGAACTTCTCACGCCCCAAGCGCAAAACGCGCTGCTAAAAACGCTTGAGGAACCCCCCCATCACACAAGAATTATTTTGGAAACTGAGTCAGTAGACGTGCTTTTGCCAACAATCATATCACGATGCACCGTTATCAATCTCGGAACCTCGACGACAAGCTCTCTTGACCAACAACAAAACTGGCTCAAGGAATGGAAAAAACTCGCATCCTGTTCGATAGGGAAGCAGCTGCAATCAATCAATACTATCGTCACGACGCGTGTCGATGCCCAGCACTGGGTGCTCTGTGGCATCGAAACGCTGCATCAAGACATCATCATCAACGCATCACCAGAAGTAATCCGCAGGCTCCTTCGCGCAAAAACGCAACTGGCCGCAAATGTTACACACAAACTGGTCATAGACCTATGTATTTTAGGGTAAAATACTGTATAATGGGACATAATGAGCTTTTCTAAAAGCTCGTTTTTTTCTTGGAAACCAATGCCAAAATCCTCTTCCTACACCGGTGAACAGATAGTCGTCCTCGAAGGCTTGGAACCAGTGCGCAAACGCCCCGCGATGTATATTGGCACGACCTCACTAGCTGGCGTCCACCACTGCTTGAACGAAATAATCGACAACTCCATAGATGAAGGTTTAGCAGGTTTTGCCAAAAACGCATGGGTAACTATCCACAAGGACGACAGCGTGACGGTTCGCGACGATGGTCGGGGCATCCCGGTCGACAACGTCCCCAAGTACAAAGTATCTGCGCTAGAACTCGTCATGACCAAACTCCATGCGGGCGGCAAATTTGAAGGGCAAGCCTACAAGGTTTCCGGTGGACTCCATGGCGTTGGCGCTTCGGTCGTCAATGCACTCTCTATCTACACCAAAGTTGAAGTGCATCGGGACGGAAAGGCTTACATGCAGGAATATAAACGAGGAAAACCCACTGGACCGGTGAAGGCTTCTGGCCCGCTTCGCCGGAGCGGAAGCGAGGCGAGCAAATCCACCAGTACGGGGACAATCGTCACGTTTCTTCCCGATAGAGAGATTTTCAAGGAAGGCATCAGTCTTAATTTTGATATCGTCAAAAAACAGGTTCGTGACCGGGCGTACCTTATCGCAGGTCTTGCCTTTCATCTGTTTGACCAGAGAAGCGACAGCGAAGCGCATTACTATTTTGAAGGCGGTATCACCTCTCTGGTCAAGGCGCTCAACCGGGATAAAGTCAAGCTCCACGACCCCATCGTGATCCATAAAATATCCGATGACGGCACCATGGATATGGAAGTAGCCATCCAATATAACGACGGATTTTCCGAATCGGTTGAAAGCTATGTCAACGTCATTCATACGGTTGAAGGAGGATCACATCTGACCGGATTTCGTATGGCGTTAACCCGCGCTATCAACGATTACGCCAAGAAAATGGGTATCATCAAAAACGGCTCGGATGGCATTATCGGCGATGACACGCGTGAGGGGCTCACCGCAATCGTCTATATGAAAATGCCTTCCCAAACGCTTCAATTTGAGGGGCAAACAAAGGGAAAACTCGGTAATGCCGAAGTTCAACCATTTGTCCAAGCCGCAGTGAAGGAAGGTTTGGAAACGTATTTTGAAGAAAATCCCGGTGACGGCAGATCCATCCTCGAAAAAGTGTTTCTCGCGGCAAAAGCACGGCTTGCTGCCAAGGCAGCCAAAGACGCGATTATACGAAAAGGCGCGTTGGAAGGCGCGACGCTCCCGGGTAAACTGGCCGATTGCCAGGAAAAAGATCCATCGATCTCTGAACTCTTTATTGTCGAGGGAGATAGCGCCGGGGGAAGCGCAAAACAAGGCAGAGACCGGAAGTTTCAAGCGATTTTGCCACTACGAGGAAAAATTCTCAATACCGAGCGAGCGCGTTTGGATAAAATCATCGAATTTGAAGAACTCAAAGCCTTGGTTATTGCCCTGGGCATGGGAATAGCAGATAGCCTGCATCCCGAAAAACTCCGCTACCACCGCATTATTATCATGACCGATGCTGATGTGGATGGTGAACATATCATGACCTTGCTTCTCACATTTTTTTTCAGACACCTCCCATATATTATAGAAAAGGGCCATCTCTATGTTGCCCAACCGCCGCTGTTTAAAATAACGATCGGTAAAAATGTCTACTACTCCTATTCAGACGAACAACGGGACAAACTCGTCAAAGATCATGCTGCCGAAGGTAAAAATCCAAATATCCAGCGCTATAAAGGCTTAGGGGAAATGAATCCTGATCAGCTTTGGGAAACGACCATGAATCCCGTCAACCGCGTCATGCGACAAGTCAACATAGCCGATGCGGGAGCAGCTGATCATGTGTTTACCATGCTCATGGGCGACGAAGTCCCGCCACGGAAGCGATTTATCCAGACCCATGCAAAGAGCGCGACGTTAGATATATAATAGAAGAAAGGGAGGAAATATGAATCTATCACCAGGAAAAAATCCACCGGACCAAGTCAATGTATTCGTTGAAATTCCGCAGGGAAGCGCGATTAAATATGAACTCGATAAAGACAGCGGGGTTATATTCGTGGACCGATTTCTCTACACGGCATTTTCCTATCCATTTAACTACGGGTTCGTACCGGGCACGAAAGCTGAGGATGGCGACCCGGTCGACGTCTTAGTCATCTGTGACAGAACGGTCGCCCCCGGTACGGTCATCCCGGCAGTCCCCATTGGCATGCTCGAAATGGAGGACGAAGAGGGGATTGACACCAAAATTATTGCTGTCCCTACCGTCAAAGTCGACCCGCTCTACGGAGTCTGGAAGGATATCAGCGATGTCCCACAGGCGTTGAAAGACAAAATGAAACACTTCTTTGAGCACTACAAAGAATTGGAACCGGGAAAATGGGTAAAGATCAAGGATTGGAAAAATAAGGCTGCCGCCCTTGAAGATATTAAAAAGGGACTCAAGTAATCTGCAAATCTACAAATGATAAATCTACAATTAAAATGATTTGAATCATTTTAATATTTCTGCATTGGTACATTCATTTGCAGATTTGTAGATGTACGTATTTGTAGATTCTTTTTTGTTTATGAACATAGGTAAGATTCAACCCTCAGAAATCGTTGACGAAATGCAGAAATCCTATATGGACTATGCCATGAGTGTCATCGTGGCACGCGCCCTGCCGGACGTCCGCGATGGCCTAAAGCCCGTCCATCGCCGAATTCTGTACGCGATGCATCAAATGGGGCTCCATCATACGTCTCGATATACCAAAAGTGCAAAAGTTGTGGGAGAAGTCTTAGGGAAATATCACCCGCATGGCGATGCGCCGGTCTACGAGGCGATGGTGCGTTTAGCACAAACATTCTCTATGCGCTATCCCTTAATTGACGGGCAAGGGAATTTTGGCTCGATCGACGGCGATCCTCCGGCAGCAATGCGGTACACCGAGTGTCGACTTGCAGGGATTTCTTCTGAGATGCTTCTGGATATCGAAAAAGAAACCGTTGGCTTTATTCCCAATTTTGACGGCACGATTGATGAACCCACCTACCTTCCGGCAAAGCTCCCTAACCTCCTCCTCATGGGTTCAGAGGGGATCGCCGTCGGCATGGCAACAAAGATCCCTCCGCACAACCTTACCGAGGTTATCGACGCACTTTTCATGATGATCGGAAAAACGAAGATAGAAAAAAAAGAACAAAATTCTTCGTTTACATTCGATGTAACCGTCGACGACCTCATGGAACATATCCAGGGTCCGGATTTTCCGACAGCCGGAGCCATTTATGATATCGCAGAAATCAAAAATGCCTATGCCACCGGACGGGGGAAAATTGTGTGCCGCGGCAAAGCAGAAATAGAAGACATCGGGCAGGGCAAAAGTGCCATTATCATTTCAGAACTGCCCTACCAGGTAAATAAGGCGCTCTTAGTCGCCAAGATTGCGGACCTCGTCAAAGAAAAAAAACTCGAAGGAATTTCTGACCTTCGCGATGAATCTGACCGCCGCGGAATAAGAGTTTACATCGAGCTAAAGCGAGATGCCAAACCCAAACAGGTTTTGAACAATCTCTGGAAGCACACCAACCTCCAAACGACCTTCCCCGTCAACGTGGTTGCACTCGTTGATAATACACCGCAAACCTGTTCTTTGAAGCTCATTTTAGAAGAATATCTCAAACACCGCCACGACGTGATCCGCAAGCGAAGTGAATTTGAACTCAAAGAAGCACGGGCGCGTGAACATATATTGGAAGGCCTCAAAATCGCCGTTGACCATATTGATGAAGTCATCTCAATTATCAAAAAAAGCCGCGATGCCGATGAAGCCAAGGGTAAATTAATGACGAAATTTTCCCTAAGTGACCTTCAGGCCACGGCAATCCTCGATATGCAGCTTCGGAGACTCGCCGCTCTCGAACGACAAAAAATCGAAGATGAACTTGCCATGATCCGGGAAACGATCGAATATTTGGAAGATCTTCTGGCGCACCCCGACAAAATTTTTAAAGTCATCCGCGACGAACTCACCAAACTCAAAGAACGATACGGTGACGAGCGCCGGACAAAAGTCTACAAGAGCAAAGTCGGCGAGTTTAGTGAGGAGCAGTTGATCGCCAACGAAGACGTGATCATCACGATGAGTCAAACCGGCTATATCAAGCGCCTGCCACGTACGACGTTTAAGATGCAGGAGCGCGGGGGCAAGGGTGTCATCGGCATGGCGACCAAGGAAGAAGACACGATCGACCAGATGGTAGCCGCTCAAACGCATGACAACATGCTCTTTATCACCGACCGCGGCCGCGTCTATCAGGTGCGTGTGTGGGATATTCCGGAAGCAAGCCGGCAATCGAAGGGCCAGGCAGTCGTCAACCTCATTAACATCGAAGGGGGAGAACGGGTTACATCGCTCCTCGCCTACAGCTTGAAGCGCGCAGAACAAAAAGAACAAGGCGTTGAGTACATCGTCATGGCGACCAAAAAGGGAACGGTCAAAAAATCCAAACTCACCGACTATGAAAATATTCGAAAAAATGGCTTAGTAGCAATTAAACTCGATCAGGGCGATGAACTCGCGTGGGCACGCATTACGTCGGGTCGCGACGACATTCTTTTAGTTTCCCACGACGGAAAATCCATCAGATTTAGCGAAGGAGAAGTACGCCCGACCGCCAGAGATACCATGGGTGTTCGCGGAATCTTATTAAAACCCAGCGACTATGTGGTCAGCATGGAAGTCATTAATACCGAAACAAAAAAAGCGGATTTTTTGACGCTCATGGAGAAGGGGAAGGGTAAAAAAACTGCGATTTCCGGTTTCCCCCGCCAACGGCGGGGCGGTCAGGGACTGAAGGTCGCCCAGGTCAATGCTAAAACCGGCAACGTCGTTGTCTCCCAGCTCGTCCCAGCTGACTGCGATAGCGTCATTCTCACATCCATCAAAGGCCAGGTCGTCAAACTGCCGATTGCCTCCGTCCCCCGCCTCGGCCGCGCCACCTCTGGCGTCATTTTGATGCGCTTTACGGATAAAAGTGACACCATCGCCGCCGCCACCTGCCTGACAAAATAATGTATTAATGTATTAATACATTAATACAAAATTTACCCTCAACCATAGGGATCATTCGTAAAACGAATACTGTTATAATACACACATGTCCGGAGTAATTGCGGCAATATATTCCTCTTTTTTTCTTGCACTTTCCGTAGCATCGCTCAAGAAAAGCTACCGGGAAATAGCGCCCTCTGTTGGCTTCTTCTTTGATGCTCTTTTTGGATTAGTCCTCTGGATACCTCTTGCGCTATTTTTTGGCATCACCACATCTTCATTTGGCGACGTGTTTCTCTATGCTGTACTTTCTGCCGTTCTTTCGGAGGCATTATATTTTTACGCCTTATCGAAAGGGCAACTCACTATAACAGCGATACTCATTGGCAGTTATCCAATATATACGATTCTCTTTTCATTTCTTATAAACCACGAGATAGTGACATTTTCGCAGGGAGTGTTTATTGGAATAACAATTTTTGGCACGTTAATTTCTTATCTGCCGTCCAAACTAAACAGGAAGGAATTGAGAAAAAGCGGAGTGCTCATCTGGCCTGTCATTGCAGCAATTGCTATTGGCCTATCCGATACTCTTTCTAAAAAAATCATAAATAAAACTGGCGATTTTACCTTTCTGTTTGTATTAGCCATCGCGCAAATTCCTGTTGCGCTTATCTATTTGAAACTGGAGAAACAACATATTGTAGAAGAAATTCAAACCATTAAAACGAACATTCATGACTATAAAAATGCTGTCACTGGTTCACTATTTAATATCATCGGCACCGGACTCTTATGGATTTCCTATTCAAAAACACTGGCATCAATCGCTTCTCCCATTACCGCAACAAGCGGGGTCTTGGTTATTATTTTTTCGTTTCTCTTTCTTGACGAAAAAATTTCGTGGAGGCAAGTTTTAGGAATATTATTGGTTTTCTCGGGTATAATTGGGATAGCAACTCAAATCTAATGTATGTATAAAAATCAAATCGTTTCGTATACAGGAACCGAAGGACTGCTGAAGGCAACTCTCAATTCCTTAAATGCAAAGGGAGAACTCCTGATTTTTGAAACGAGCTATGCCTCGCTCAATGATATGTTTACGCTAGATCAGGCTGAAGAGATTAGAAGTCAGTTTGTCAAAAGGGCAATACGGGTCAGACAACTAACCAATCACGCCTACCACGAACCATATACGAAGGTGAAAGACTTCCACCAAAAGATAATGAATATTCGATATATAAACCCAAAAAAATTGATAATCAGAATTGAAACCTTGATATATAATGACACTGTTGCTATGTACGAACCGAAAATTGATGGGTTCTGCCTGGAAATTTACAGTAAGGAATTAGCAAGTCAACAACGACAGATGTTTGAATTCGTTTGGGAGCAAGCAGATCGGCCTATTATAGGAAAAAACGGGCGAACCTCAATTTTTTAACGTATATGGATAATAAATTTGAATTGGTATCTTCCCCTGTTAAAATTGTGGCCTATGCTCAAGCTCGTCCTGATGAGAACGGCAGACCAAGAGGAGCAAGATACACAAGGGCAGTCGTTGAAGGTTTTTCAGAGAAGAAAGGAGTAGGAGTGAATTGGCAACTGGCTAATGAATTGTTAGATGGAGGCGAGACAAGATGTTTGCCCCTCTTCACCGATGGTCTATCTGTTGAAAAGTTAGCCAATCAACTGAAATTATCTCCTCATACTGTTGAGAATATTTTGTCT
>MFJJ01000008.1:12167-17959 GCA_001780895.1 Candidatus Gottesmanbacteria bacterium RIFCSPHIGHO2_01_FULL_46_14 | reverse complement strand
TCTCTCGTTTCCTGTAATTTACGCTATCGGAAGAGAGGGGAAATCATGGATCACGTATCCAAAAGATACGAACGAACAAGCAACGCTCGCGCCTCTCTTCGAAACGATACTCGAGAGTATTCCTCCGCCACAAGCATTTGCTGATAGACCATTTAAGATGCTCATCTCTACGCTTGATTTTGATTCCCATAAAGGAATGTTTGCAATAGGCAAAGTAACACAAGGCTCGCTCAAAGCAAAACAACAGGTAGTACTTCTCAATGAAAATATTGTTGTTGGGAAACGTTCCATAGAAGAAGTATTTACGAGCGATGGCTTTACCCGTATCGCCGTTGCCGAGGGACAAAACGGCGATATTGTCGCGGTCACGGGAATCAATGATGTTGCAATTGGCCAAACGATCGCCGATTCCAGTGACCCGACGGGCTATCCGACGATCAAACTGGAAGAGCCTACACTCAAGATCGTCGTGTCTGCAAACACCTCGCCGTTTGCCGGAAGAGAGGGAAAATTTTGTACCGCCCGCCAAATATACGAGCGATTGATCCGCGAAAAACAAACCAACATCGGCCTACGTTTTGAAGAAAATCCCGGAGGGAGCAGTTTTGTGATAGCAGGCCGCGGAGAACTCCATTTAGCCGTGCTTTTGGAAACCATGAGGAGAGAAGGATACGAGATGCAGGTGGGAAAACCCGAAGTAATCATCAAAACTCTTAACGGAGTCGCGAGTGAACCATATGAGGAACTCACGATTGAAATCGATAAAGCATTTATCGGCATTCTTACTGAAGAACTGGGCAAGCGACGCGCAGAACTTACCGACACGCATACCAACGATCGTGGTACTACACGGATGGTCTATAAAGTATCCAGCAGGAACCTTCTGGGATTTCGGGGGGATATTCTCACAAAAACCCGGGGAAACGGCATTTTTGCAACACGTATTCTCGGATATTTTCCGGTCAGTCCTGCGCTCCCCAAAATCAGAAACGGAGTCCTCGTTTCCTTTGAAGCAGGAAAATCCTCTGCCTACGCTTTGACGACCGTCCAGGATCGTGGGCGCGCATTCATTGGTCCGGGTATCCCCGTCTATGAAGGGATGATTATTGGTATCAATAACCGCGGGGAAGATATTGATATCAACGTTTGTAAAAGTAAAAAACTGACCAATATCCATTCTGCCAATGCTGATATCGCCATCCAACTGGATCCTCCGGTGGTTCTTACGCTTGAACAGTGCCTCGACTTTATAGAAGACGATGAACTTTTGGAAATAACTCCCCTTTCCTTGCGTCTCCGGAAACGATTCCTTACCAAAATCGACCGCCTCCGGGCAGAACGCAAATCATAATTCAAATTAATCCACAGTAAATTAATATAAAATGATTCAAATCATTTTACATTGATAGCATTTAATTATTTATTTTTTTGATTTGATTTTTTGCGGATTATTTTTCCTCATTTACTTCCCGCAATTTGGCCAGGCAACCAATCCCACTGTTGACCTTAGCTTGACTTATACCTAAATTACGGTAAGATTACACTCAAGATGAGTGAGGTATTACCCACTGCCCTCGTTCCTTTAGGTGTTTGGGGATTAATCAGATCAGTTGCTTTATCTCCTGCCGGCGGTCCATATCCAAGAATTGGTACATATCGAGGCAACTTTGAAATTCAAATACCCCACTTTTTCGGCTGGCCCGCAACGTTTGAAACTGTAGGAAACATTCGGTCAGGCGTAAGCGTTGGCAATCGAGTAATTGTATATAGCATAGGATTATCTGCAGAAGAATCTGATTCAAGAGCACAACAAAGATAGTTTATTCTCTGACCTCCTGCCAGTGTTCCTATTTCCATATGAGTAGTTTATACGCGCGCGTCCCATCGCGGCGGACGAAGGTATCAATTTCCTGGTATCCAGGAACCCCTGGACAATCACCATTATCAACAACAAGCGCTCCCGGTGATAAGTCCTCAGACTTCAAATATTTCGTCGGACACCAATCAGTAAAAAATTCAACCTTTCCTATGCGATCGATCTTGAGTTCATTACGAAATTGTCCCGCGAGCGCAGCGTTGTAGTTTCCGGAAAAATATGCATAATACACCGGAAGCCGCTCAAACATGGGGATAATAAATCTCTCATATTCCTTATCATGTTCAATGATATATTTTGCTAATTCTTTATCTCCGTCATTTCGGAGCCTGCTTTGATAGGAAGCGGAGTGATGGGAATACTGGTGCCAAAAAAATACGAGCTCGGTGATTAATAAAATTATTAGTACAACTCGGATTTGTACAAGAGATTTGTACCCATACGCAGCAATCAATATCAAGAGTAAAATCATCAAGATAGCCCTGTGCGCGTGCGGAACAAAATCAATGGTCAGTACCGCAGGTATCGGCGCGATAATTAATAGATAGACAATATATCCCATAAATTTTTTTGAGCCCACGGAAATAAGCGAGGCAAAAAAGAGCAAGCCCATCGTCATGTAAAGAAGACCCTGCTGGGGCACGTTAAAGTATCTGGGCTGTCCCTCGGCTTCGTAAAACAGATGGGTCGGCGAAAAATAACTCATATATTGTTTTGCAATCTCCCGGGAATACCCGATGATCTTATTATGAAAAGCTCTTGCCATTTTTACCTGGTCAGTTCCTTCATCATTGCTAAAGTACGTATTTAAATAATTAACCCGACCTTGTATTTCCTGGCTTTTAAAAATTGAAGTTTGTTCAAACCTCCCACGCCCCCAGGGAGTTGCCGAAATGGCCGCAGTAAACAAAATAAATGCAATCCCGGCAAATAAAAATGCCTTTCGGGGTTTTAGAAAAAAAACCAGTGGCAACACAGTCAAGGGAGTGAGAATGCGAAATGAGGGATACAAAAAATACGTAAGAAAAAAAGCAACCATCGCCCATCTAAATCTCTTTTGAAATACCCAAAGGAGTCCAAGCACAAATACATAGAGGCCAATGACGCCTTCTGCTCCTGTCCGCGACAACACGATATGCCAGGGTAAAATTGCGAGAAGAAAAGCAGCAAAGAGTCCAGAAAGACTTAATAAAGTCGCAATTCCAAAAACAGGAAAAACAGTGAGTGCTCCAATAAGGGCAATGGGAAACCGTGCGGCAAATTCGGTGTTGCCGAACAAAAACGTTCCGAGACCGGAAATGTACATCGGGAGAACCGGCGGGTAGTCATGGAATTTATCAAAGTAAAGAAGCGGGAATATATTGCCGTACAAATCTTTGCCATTTTGAAAAATAAATCTGCCCACATACGCATTCGTCACTTCTTCTTCAAAGAATCCATGAGGAAGATCGCCGAGGTTTATAATGCGCAGAACCAATGCAAGAAGGAAAATTCCAAATAGCCACTTTTTCATCATTCAATTATCACGCACCTTAAGGTTTGGAGTCAAAAATCGTTCTTTTACTTACGGAAGAACACGCAACCCAATTTTTGTAAAATCAGAATCCAGAGTTAAAATCACATCGATGGCATATTGTTTCATCAATACGACACTCGTTGCATCTGTTAGCGATAATCTATGTTCATGATATTTTTCTAAATATACGAACGCTTCAGCTTCACATTGCTCATCAACCCACAGTTCAACAAGCGTTCTTTGCGATACGCTCTTTTGAAAATACTGGAGAAATCGTTTTGTAAGAGGCCAATCAGTGTCGTAGAGAAATCGAGTGATCGTCTCGTCGACGATGTAATTTGAAGTATAAAGGGCAGTTCCAGATCTGACTGCCTGTTTGAGGAGAGAACCGACTCGTTGATGCTGTTTTTCAGTTGGAATATACGCCGCAATCCACGCAGATGTATCGATGAATATTTTTGATCCCACAGCTAATCCCGTAAATATATCTCATCAACATTTTCTGAGATGTGCTTCTGGGATGTTTTTCCCATGCCTATCATTTCGAGGATCGGATTACGGGCAGAAGAAACGTAATTCCGCATAGACAGGATCTTTTTGTATTCCCGAATGACGCGACTCACAACATCTCGGATAATCTGCGACCGGGATATATCGAGAGACCGCGCCAGATCATCGGTACTTTCTACTACTTGTGGATCGAGGTAAACTTGATATCTGTTCATATATACACCATAGCATGAGTGGTGTATGTTGTCAATATCACTCCAGGTAATCTTTTAGCTTCTTGCTTCTCGAAGGATGGCGGAGTTTACGAAGGGCCTTTGCCTCAATTTGCCGGATACGTTCACGGGTAACGCCAAACTGTGCACCAACTTCTTCAAGTGTCCGCGGTCTTCCATCTTCCAGACCAAAACGAAGAATTAATACTCTTTTTTCGCGATCGGAAAGCGTCGCCAACACTTCTTCCATGTGCTCTTTGAGAAGTTGCCGCGACGTTTGGTCATAGGGCGTGGGACCGGGATCGGAAATAAAATCTCCCAAATGACTATCTTCTTCATCACCAACCGGTGTCTCCAAGCTTGTCGGTTCCTGAGAAACCTTCATGATCTCGCGGACTTTGGTGACGTCCACCTCCATGACTTTGGCAATTTCCTCTGGGCTTGGTTCCCGCCCAAGCTCCTGCATGAGACGGCGGCTTGCCCGTACAAATCGATTGATCGTCTCGACCATGTGAACGGGGATTCGGATCGTGCGCGCTTGATCAGCAATCGCGCGGGTAATGGCCTGCCTTATCCACCAGGTGGCGTAGGTAGAAAACTTGTAGCCTTTGCGCCAATCGTACTTTTCCACGGCGCGGATTAGCCCCTGGTTGCCTTCCTGGATAAGATCAAGGAGGCTCATGCCGCGACCGATGTATTTCTTGGCTATAGAAACAACGAGCCGGAGGTTACTTTCGATAAGCTTTTTTTTGGCTTTCCGATCGCCTTTTTCGTAGCGTTTGGCAAGGGAAATTTCGTCTTCAAACTTAAGAAGCGGGATTCGCCCGATTTCTTTAAGATACATCCGCACCGGATCGGAGACCGACTCAGCACTCGCTCGGACGAGCGCTTCAATCTCCTTTTCGAGATCAGCAATGCTTTTACTCGCCTCTTTTTCTATATCCTGGCTTGTTGTTTCAAAAACATCAATACCGGCACGAATAAGCTTGTTATACAAGTCATCGAGGTCAGCAATCCGATCTTCGGGTTTAGGGAAAAGGCCAAGAATATCGTCTTGCGTGACAAAACCGTTGTCTTTGCCTTCTTTGAGAAGTTCGGAAACAGAAGAAATGATGTGCACTTTGGCCATAGGTGTCCGAGTGTTCCCGACGAAAATCCGGAACATCGCTTGAAACCTAAGTATAGCAGGTTTAGCTTGGATTTTCCAGCTGTTGGAGTGTTGCCGTAAGCTTGACAAGCTCAGCCTGCGGAGATTCACCAACCTGACTCGTCAGGTTCTTGATTTTTCGATGTAAAATATCCCTCTTGAGCTCCCGCAGTGCCCGCTGCCACTCGAGAGTGCGCTTCGGTAAATCCTCAAGGCTTGCCCCGATATCCAAAAGAAATGCGCTATCGAGAGTCGGCACGAGCTCAGCAGGAAGGACAGAGGCCAACGATGTAACAGAAAATTGCCTCGTGTCATTGAAATATGTTTTCAAAAATTCAAGTACTTTTTGAATAGCAGGATGGTCTATATCAGATATGGCAATTTGTTCTATGAGTTCACCGTACCACTGCCGAGCTTCTCCCTGCAGGATGAGGGCGAGGATATAAAGCGCAATCTTTTCGCTGCGGCTCTGCACAATTTCATCGGCTTGCGGAAGCGAAACCGACTTTCGTTGTTTGGCTTTTCCGGCCT
>MFJJ01000008.1:0-12154 GCA_001780895.1 Candidatus Gottesmanbacteria bacterium RIFCSPHIGHO2_01_FULL_46_14 | reverse complement strand
GCTCACTGCCTCTGTGCTGGTATCAAGAACACCCGCTAACTTTTTGATGTAATGACTTTGCACAATAATATTTTCTATTCCGGCAAGTACCGGAAGAAGCTCATCGCTTAATTTGCGCTTCCCAAACGGGGTTTGAATATCAAAACGTTTAAGCGCCGAGCTCATAAAATAGTCATAAATCGGCACCGCTTCAGCTATCGCCTTTTTGACAAGTCCGGGATTGGTACGAACGGCTTCATCAGGGTCTTTCCCGTCTGGGAGCACCAGGACACGCATATCAAGCCCTGCCCGATCGGCAATTTCTATTCCGCGTCGACTTGCAGCATCTCCGGCAACATCACTATCCAATGCAAAAATGACCCGCTCGGTAAACCGCTTGAGGAGATTGACGTGTCCCTCGGTGAGCGCTGATCCTTTTATCGCAACGACGTTGCTTATCCCTGCTTGAAATGAAGAAATGACATCAAATTCTCCTTCCATAAGAATGGCTTCGTTTGCTTTACTAATGGCATCCTTTGTAATATCGAGACCATACAAAACATTACTTTTGTTATAGACCGGTGTTTCGGAGGAATTAATATACTTTGCTTCTTTATCATCCGAATTTATGTGTCGTCCGGAAAATCCCACAACATTGCCCCGATGATCTCTGAGCGTAAAGATCACACGACCGCGAAATCGATCATATCCACCCCGCGGTGACGGAACCAAAAGACCGGCAAGCTCCAGGACCTTCGGTTCATACCCTTTCTTCCGCAAAAATCTGGCCAGGGCATCCCAACTATTAGGGCTATATCCTAAGGCGAAGGTCTTAATCGCTTTGTCCGTGACACCGCGATGTTTCAAATACTGACGGGCTTTTTCTCCGAGGGCGTGTTTGGTCAAAATATACTGGAAGTATTCACTCGCTAAGTGATTGACTGCATACAGCTGCTGTTTGAGCTGCGCCTGCGGCGTTTCGGCGACTCTTCGTTCAAGCTTCACTCCTGCTTTTTGGGCAAGCTCTTCCAAGGCTTCAACAAAATCCATGTGCTCGTACTCCATGACAAAGTCGATAACGCTCCCTCCTTTTCCGCAGCCAAAACATTTCCACATTTGCCGTTCCGGGCTTACGATAAACGAAGGGGTTTTTTCGTTGTGAAACGGACACAGGGCTTTAAAATGCCGACCATTTTTTTTAAGTGGCACTTTTGCACCAATAATATCGACGATATTTAATCGGGATTTGACTTCATCAATATCACTCATAACTAAGCCGCAGAATACCATGAAATTGGATACGGGTCTAACGGACCGCTATAATACGGGCTGTCTCATCTATGGTGGAACATGGCGAAAGCATTTCTAGAATAAGAACTTCCGAAGGGCTCAAAGAATTTCGAATGAGTCTCCTGGCAAGCGCACGCGAAGATACACCGCAACTTGCCAGTGTCCACCCTACAGAGATTGATGCTATTGTTGATACGTTGCTTGATCTCCTCCAAAAGTTCGAACACGCAGCCCGGCCGCACCCAGCGATTCATGCCGATACTGATGTCGTCATGATTGTGAGCGGTCCCGGCGAATATAGTCAAACCATTGAACCCAAGGAAGAAAAGCTCGACAGATATCGCAACTTCCCATGGGCCAGAAAGATGGATCGCGCACGTGTACGGGCCGGCGTAACACTCGTTCGTGAAGTTACCGCCAAGCGCTTGGAAAAACCAGCAGCTGAGGTAACAGAGGAGGATATTGCCAATCATGGGCCGTGGCTCCACTATGCCAGCACCTCGTGGGAAAACAACCATATCCGACACGCGTTGGCTCAACCCGCGCTTGGCATGCCTTCTTCAAAAATATTTATGTATACATTCCTTGATGACCATGGAAAAGAACGACAATTTATCAATACCGCAACACAAATGGAAGGTCTTGAGTTTCCAGAAGGCAGTCGGCCTCGTCGAGTCCTCGTCGTCTCACACCCACCACACCTCGTTCGTACTGCCTATCTCATGGAACGCTCAAAAGAGCGTATCCCAAAAGGGACAGTCGTACAGTTTTTCCCAATTCCTACGCCCAAAGAGGCAGTCGAACCATATGGACTGATGGAGCTTCGTGGGGTGTTTGCCGCAATTTATAAACTTGGCACGGCAGCAAAAACTCCGTTCAACTTCTCACTTGAATAGCGGAATGGGAAATGGCTTTTTGCGGTACTCAAGATAAAATTTAATGCTTTCTCCGTGATCAAAGGCAAATTCCTCAAATGGCAATAAATCTTCAAATGCGATCCATTCGACTTTTGATGATTCGTGATCTTTATCTCCGATTTGATGAAGTGGTTTGACGATAAAATCAAATGCAATATTTTGCCGATCCTCATGAGGCCTTTTGGGATTAGAATTTATGCGAAGAAGAGATATCACTTCCCCTTCCCATCCGGTTTCCTCACGAAGCTCGCGTAAAACTGCCTGAGATACTGTTTCATCGCGGTCAACAAATCCGCCCGGTAGTGCCCACTTTCCTGATTCGGAAATGTCGCCGGTTCTTTTTTCCAAAAGAAGTTTTCCATTCTCTTCAACGATCGCGTGAACGACTACATGTCGAAAACTTCCCTTCCCTCCATCTTCAAAAGTACACGTAATCATATATTTTATCGGTATAGCTGGCTATGTGTACCGAATAGTTTAAATTTTATATGAATCTTCTTGTCAGTTGTTTCTCTTTCAATGTAGATTGCCCGCCAATCACCAGTGATATTAATGCTTCTATGACCTCTATATTTGCCAGTCAGTAAATGATTATGAAGCAAAACGTGATGTTGATTTTCACTAAAAAGCCTGACTCTTTCTTTGAAGGCAGTTTGAATGTTTTCGTGGGCTTTTTTATATTGTTTCCTGAATATCTTATCGAGCTGGATGTCCATTTTGATATTTTGCATCTGGATCATCTAGCCATGCAATAGAATCTTCAACATTTTCAAACACCGGAGAAACGTATCCTGCTTTTATATCTTTTTCTGATTGCCTAAGCATGCGCTTGGTATACGGCGTTGGTTCAAGACGCACATCGGAAAATTCCACTCTGCGCGTTTTAATAAGTTGTCGAAGGTAGGCATTGACGACAGAACTCAATGATAATCCGAGAGCCTCGGCCACCTTCTGGGCTTGTTTTTTAATCTTTGGATCAACTTTAACATTCACAACCGCTGTGTTCATATATACAAAGTATATACTATATGTATATGATCGTCAACAGAAATTCTTAGCGAAAGTGCAGTCCCGGGTCGATTGCAGAGTCAAAGGTAACTGCTTGCTCTTGGGCAGTCAAATAATATTTCTCGATTTTATACCCGTTATCAAATTTTGTAACCTCCTCCGGAGAACTAGCAATATTGACTTGATTAATTCTCCACCAACTATCGAGCATATAGGGATCAGCGGGCGGATGCGGCGCGGCGATAAGATACGTGACAGGCATTTTTTGAAATGAGGCGGCTTTTTTCTGTGGATGACGCGTAGCTTCGTAAAATATCGCATATTTTGGCTCATATGCAAGAACATCAGGCGCATAGACAAAATATCCAAACTCATTTTCCGGTCCATCAAACACCTGCTTGGCAATACCGGATAGGAACTTCCAGGAATATTTGTGTGTACCGATAAATCCCGACGAGGCACGCGCGTCGCCCAATGAACTCCACGTATTGGCAGCATAGATCAGGATAAAAAGTACGGTACATGCTTTTTTATATCGACCCGTCAGGAGCGAGGAAAAAATAAGAAACACTAAGAGAAACAATGGGTATTGATGAAAATAGAGAATCGGGCCCTTGTCGATAAAACTTAATACAAAAAACCCAACATAAAAATAGAGAAAGGATAGATAGAATGCGATGTGTTTGCGATCGTGCAGTTGGATAGCGATTCCTGCCAGCATCACAAAAAATAAAATCATGTTGCGTCCGCCGGGATCGCGCCGGAGAATTTCGGGACTGGAAAACAGAAGAACCAAGCGGTTTTTAATAAACATCGTATAGTCAAATAGTTCACCGCCCTGGTAGGGTGTAATAAATCCCAACACCTTTTGGAAAAAAATGTGGTCATGACGGAAATCAAAAACAATAAAATTACCTAAGATGAGAGGCAAGATAAGTAAAGCAAACACATGGCTATATCTATGCTGTTTCCAAACCAGATAAAGAATCGCAATCACGGATAGTATAGCCAACGGCAGACCAGGCGCAAGCTCAAATTGAACAAGAATTCCCGATAGCGCGACATGGGCAAGAAGGAAGATGAACGTATGCTTTGTCACGTACCGAACGAAACAAAAAAACCAGAGGGGAATCACAATCATCGCACCATGTGGATGACTCATGGCTCGCGTGAGAAAGGTAAAATATACAGAAACCATGAGTGCATACCCAAATCCCACATTTTTCGAAAATAACGCTTTTCCTATAAAATAACTAAGAACCGTAGAAAAGCTTGCAAGTAGTACCCAGAACCATCCGACAATAATCGGATCCCCCTTTCCCAAAACAAACGCCGGGTAATTGAGGTAGGACCACAGCGGGCCGTGGAAGAGGTCGCCGCTTGAACGCGGCCCGATGAGCATAATTTTTTTCTCATCTAGTTCACGCAATAAATGAAAGTCCCGGGCGATATCTGACGTAAAGAAAATATCACCATGAAGTACATACCACGAAGCGAGGATGGTATTAAATGCAACCAGGACAATGAAAGAATACAAATAAATTCGTTTCACTTATTAAATGCGAATCTTCCTAAGACAAATGGCCAGAAAAGGACCATATACATTGCTGCGATTAAGAAATGCTTCATAAAATAGTAATTTATATGGCCGAAATGGTTTTGTCGATTGGCTTTCTCCGTTGTTATGTTGCTTGAATCGTTTTATCAAATCAGTCGTATACCCAATATAGAAACTGTTATCTTTTTGACTTTGGAGTATATAGACATAATAAAACATAAAAGACATCAGTCACGTTGAACGGAATACCGGCGTCGCGTAATAAATTACTTCGTAATTTAAACGCGACAGCAGCGTTGAAATCGCTCCGCGATTTCTTACGCTGCGGAGAGGAGGGGACTCGAACCCCTAATCCCGTTTCCGGGACACCCGCTTTCCAAGCGGGGCGACTACCAATTATCACACCTCTCCAGTGTATGTAATTATACCGCATCTACAACTTTAGCCCTATTTAGTTACTATAGTGATATTGTTTACCCTAGTTGACGACGTTGAAAATGCGCTTTATAGTAAACGAAATTCCTGCTATGAAGTCTGCCCGCCTGCCTATAGCAATTACTGTTCTCGGACTTCTTCTTTTCACCGTAAGCTCTCTCCTCATTCATCCCCTCGAAACTCTTAAGGCAGTTGCCGACCACGTCGTCATTTCTGAAGTACAAATTGCTGGAGTTAGTACAAACGACGACTTTATTGAACTTTACAATCCCACTTCCTCGGATGTGGATTTGAGTAATATGAGATTTGTCAAACGCAGTAGCACGGGTTCAGCAAACGATGATATTGTTGTTTTTGGGACAGGCGAAACAATCGCTGCACATGGGTATTATCTCTGGTGTAATAATGGACTCGATGCGACACTAAGCTGCGATAGAAACACGAGTGATACTGTTGCAAATAACAATAGTGTTGCGTTGGCACATGATGATGGAACGATCGAAGACGCGGTTACGTTCGGTACTCCGGATAATCCACTTGGAGAAGGAACCTTTTTAAGCGCACCAGATGCTGGTACAAGCGTAGAACGGAAAGCGAGTGCCAGTTCAGATGAAACATCGATGGGTGCGGGCGGCGCCGAAGAAACACATGGCAACGGACAAGACACAGATAATAATGTCGAAGACTTTCTTCCCAGATCTTCACCGCAACCGCAAAATGCTACCTCAGCTACTGAACAACTACCCGTTCCCACTGCGACTCCTACATCCACTCCAACAGAAACACCAACTGAAACCCCAACACCCACCGTTACTCCGACTGAGTCGCCGACACCAACGCCCACGGAAACACCAACCCCAACACTGACCCCAACCGAATCACCAACCCCCACCCTTACTCCTACACTCACCCCCACACCGATGCCACCGGGTAATCCCACCGTTCACCTGCCTGGACTTCTCTTCTCCTGTAAAATCGAATATATGCCATTACGTATGTTTGGCTTTACCTTCCGCATGCCCAAGATCTCCTGTGCCCGGAACACCTAACGGACTCTTCTTTTCTGAAGCAATGGAAGCGTTGAGGTAAAAAATACTCCGGTAAGTACAAGAATTGCTCCCAATACAAACCGTGTTGTTATGTGTTCGCCCAAAATTACCGTTGTTAACGCTCCTGTTGTCAACAAGCTTATATAGACCATACTGCCCGCGACAACCGGTGAACCGTATTTAATTCCCCAGTTAAAAAGAAAAATCATAGCAACGCGAACAAATAGTACAATAAAGGCAAGCGATAACCATCCACCGAGCGATAGAATTCGAAGTTTTTCCAGACCGGTAAATCTTTCGAGCATCACCATAAGAATCCCTGATCCTACCCAGGCAATAATAGCCGAACCAGTAGTGAGAATAATTGGCCGTACATTTTGGCCAAGTCGTTTAGAATATACAAGATACGTCGCCCACGACAGGGAGGCGACAAAAATGATGATATTACCGGTAAACGATCCAAAATCAGCCGTCCTCTGAAACGACCCAACGAGAAATAGCACCATTCCGATAAAACCCAATAGCACCCCGGCAGCTTGGCTTACCTCGGTCTTCTCCCGAGAAACGAAGTAATGTAAAACAAATACAAGAAGGGGAACCCCAGCATACAAAACCTGCGACGCAATAGCCGTCGTAAAATTAACACCGATAATAAAAAGCGCAATATTAGCAAGCCACAAAAATCCAAATTTTAAAAGACTTTTTCTATAAAGATAGACCTGTGGTAAATCGCGACGCATAATCGGCACCAACACCACAAGCATGAGCGTCACACTGAGAAATAATACAGTAAGTGGCGGAAGTTCCCGAAGGATTATCTTTGAGAAAATGGGCATGAGCCCGCCAATGACTCCTGCGGCGACTAGCGCCAATACTGCGGTCTCTTTATTTGGAGAATTCTTCATGGAGGGTTTTTCGGAGGTGCTTCCACCAATCCTGGGAATTGGCTTGTGCAAGATCATTGGCAAGCACTACCGCCTCGGGCAGACGAAGGCGTTTAATATTTGCATCCAACCATTCTTGGGCATGGGTGTTGCCTTTTTCGATAAGGAGTTTGAGCTCAACGCCAAAGGCGATAACGTTTGCCTCGTACACGATCCGTGCCTCTAAACTCTTTTTTTCTTCATACTCATTGAGGGTTACCAGAAGCCCGCTATCGACTTTTTCAAAGATATCCCGATTGGCTTTCTCTTGATCACGCGTCATGTAAAAAGTCGCGATTTTATCAAGGTCGCCGGTCCGCGCTTCGTGGAAATCATGAAAAATCGCCATAATGAGCACTTTTTCCATATTTACCTTTTGTTCCTTTGCGAGAAAATACGCAATGACACAGGTCATAAACGTGTGCTCGCCCACGCCTTCCTGATTATCACCCAATATCTGCCAACCAGTCCGCAACATCCGTTTGACCACGGCCGCTTCAAAAACCAGATTGGTAATGTTTTTTGAGTTTTTCATAGAAAGCGAAACGTAATAAATTTGGATTTATAAATTTAAACGTTTCTGCAACATTTCCCGCCAAAACGGGATTACGTTGCGCTCCCAGGCAGACTTGAACTGCCATATCAGCCTCCGGAGGGCCGCGCTCTGTCCGTTAAGCTATGGGAGCCGTACTTATTTTTTCCAATCCAACCATTTTTTCTGTACTACAGTATCAAGATCAATACCATAATGATCCGCGAGTAATAATATATGGCATAAAATGTCAGCTACTTCGTGTTCAAAATTATTTTTTATCTCATCGCTATTTTTGTCTTTTTTTCTCGCTTGTCCAGACATCATAAGATAGCTTTGGATAAGCTCTCCCATTTCTTCTTGTAGTTTCAATACATACCAATTGTCGTCCCGTGAAATATCAAATTTCTCGGCGTATATATCAGAAATCTCCTTAATCCGTTTAGTTAAAACCTGGATATCCATAGCAATGCAAACTTCAGGTTGAACTGCGGAAGGGGCGAGATTTGAACTCGCGCGAGCCTTTGGGGCTCCCAAGGTTTTCGAGACCTGGCCGTTTAGCCGCTCCGGCACCCTTCCATTGCGCTCCCGCACAGAATCGAACTGTGATCAGAACTTCCGCAAAGTCCTATTCTATCCGTTGAACTACGGGAGCAACACACGAGTATTCTACTTCAGAAACTCCTGCGGGGTCAAAATACGGACGCTCTCAATCTCACCTTTGAGAACTAAAATATCTTTATCTGCGCTAATCAGATAGACTTCTGATTTGTCAGAAACTGCAAGCGCAATTCCTAAAACTTCATTGTCATCTGGATCTCGACAGAGCGTCGTTGACTTTGGAATCACCATCTTGCCATGAATAATGAGCGTTTTGATGAATGAATCAATTGCCTCTTGGGTAATACCGTATCGAACCAATCGCGGATAAGACAATACTCTCACCAGCTCATGCAAAAGCCCATTGCTATACCAGAGTTGGACGTTCTTTTTTTATAGCCTTTTGAAAAAGAATTCCGTCACTGCCTCCGCGCTTGAGGAACGCTCTAACCAAAACATTCGTATCAACGACGACGCTTCGCATACCGCTTGGCTGCTTCAATATCGCGATCGAGCTCTTCGTCGGAAACGTTTGCGTTGCGTTTTCCCATTTCTTTCCACAGTTTTTCAAAACGAAACGTGATAAGTTGTTTTTCTATTTCTGAAATCCGTTGATACTCCGCATACGGCAACATCACCGACACTGGCACGCTGTCCCTGAGCACTACGACCGGATCATTGGTCGTATGAAGTTTTTCAAGAATTTTTTTGAAATTGCGCTGAATATCGGTCGTTCGAACGAATTGAAGATTCATATGGTAATCATACCACCATATGAATGGTAGTATGTCAAGCAGCGGGCTTTTCGAGGGGGATTTTTTTTGAAAGCCAGGAAGCTGCGTTATCGACAAAACCTTTTTCCGGTTGCTGCCGAAACGGAATGTGCTTGGCAACAAATTCTCGAACTCTACCCGGATCTTGATTGCCAAGAAGAATTATCACCCGAGCGGTAAAGTAGGGGCGAAGGATGAGCATCGTCTGACCCCATTGCTCTTCGTACCAGAAATCAGCCAGCTCCTCCCAGCGGTAAAAATGCCCACCGCTTTCGATACCCAGATTGGTAATGCGATGATCTATCTCCTCGGGAGGAACAGTGGAGAGGACGTAGATCAAAAAAACAATAGATAACACAGCGGCAATCAGCACAAATTCACGGGCAAACACGAGAATAATCGTAAGAAGAAACACGATGGCGCCGATATTGGTAAAATATTCTTTATCCCGTCGCTTAAAGAGGCGAGAGGGTGACCTCCACTCGAGATACACTTCTTCCCGTTTTTCCTCTCCGACTCTCGGAGAAATTTCAGGGTCCATGAAGTCAGTATATACCAAAGAGGAAATGCGGCGGAAGGGGTGGGATTCGAACCCACGAAGAGCTTGCGCCCTTAGTAGTTTTCAGGACTACCGCACTAGGCCTCTATGCGACCCTTCCTATTTGCTAAACAGCCTAGTATATCATATCATGGAGGTATTGCAGAGCCGTTATGGAAAATAGATATAAATTACCCAAAAATATCCAAACCGGGTATTTTAACAATCTTGAACGAACAGCCAATCCCAAAGGAGACCAGCTTGCAGTCCTTTTTGGTGTTGTTGGTCGAACATATCGAGACTGGAAACGAGGGAAGTTTGCAATTCCAACAAGAGTAGTTGAGATTATCGAACAAAAATTTCATGTCGACTTTCCATACTCAAAAGCACAAGCATTATCAAAATGGCAAGAATCAAAACGAATTGTCTCCAGTAAGGGCGGGATTGCTTTGTTTTTAAAACGCGGGGGTCCTGGAACTCTCGAAGGGAGAAAGAAAGGTGGCAAGCGAGCACTTGCATTACTTAGAGAACGAGGGATTATTCCTATAGAAAAACTGTTTTTCGCACCAAAACATTATTCAATTAAACTCGCAGAGCTAATTGGTATACTTCTTGGAGATGGACACATAGGAAAGGAACAATGGTCTATCACCCTTAATGCTACTGCTGACAAGCTATACAGTACATATGTTATGGACTTGATTAAAGACCTTTTTTTATTATCACCAAGCATACTTCATAGGAAAAAAATCAATGTTTTTGTGATTTACGGTGGCGGAAAAAAGAATATCGAATATTTTCAAAAAATAGGACTACATATTGGTAATAAAATTAAACTTCAGGTTGGGGTGCCCGACTGGATTCTACACCATTCACAGTATAGGAAAGCATGTCTGAGAGGGCTAATGGATACGGATGGAGGCATATTTATTCATAAATATGTGGTACATAAAAAATTATACTCGTACACAAAACTATGCTTTTCTAATCGATCTATTCCTCTTGTCAACTTTGTTTATGACACGCTTGCTATGTTAAAATTGCAACCAAGACTTAATATGGGGTCTCAAACAAAGCGTGTGTGGTTATACGACCAAGATAAAGTGAACGAGTATTTGCATGTTGTTACTACCCACAACCCACGTTTGTTAAAAAATATTGGAGGAGTCCGATAGTTGGTCAATTCGGGCGGTTTGCTAAACCGCTGAGTCGCAAGGCTCACGTGGGTTCGAATCCCACCTCCTCCGCCAAGCTCATAGATTAAAAAAATTCATATGACAAAAATTCTTAGACAATACAAAATTACTCTAGAGAGAGTTGATTCCAATAGTTCTACAACAGTATCAGATCCCGATAACTTAGGCCTGAGAACCAAATTAGGTGGTAAACCAGATTGGATACAAGCGGACGAAGCTCCTGCGTGCCCGTCTTGTAGGCAAAAAATGAGTTTTGTTGGACAAATTGATTCAATTGAACATGAATCTAAACATAATCTTCATTCAATCAGTGCTATATCGCCAGAACAGGAATATATGTTTGGCGATGTCGGTATGATCTATGTATTTTTCTGTTTTGAGTGTGGGGAAACAAAGTCTGTTTATCAATTCTATTAATTAAATTTTTGAAGTACATTCCAACATAGTCCACCAGACCCTACTCTCATTTATCTTTACTTTTTACTACAAGTGCAATACCTTGATGAATTTCAACTATTGCAAGTTTATCAACAATTTCGTTACTGATCCCAAGCGTTGATCCTTGAATAATTGTTCGTTTTGACGCTTCATATTTAAACCCTCTCAGAGAAACAATCACTTGCTTGCCGAATGGCAATATGGAAAAATATTGATATTTTTTTAGTCGCGGAAAAGTATGCCTTTTTGAAACAAGAAAAATTTCATTCTGTTGGTCACGGATAACCGCATGTATCTGTTGCGCTAAAAACTTCGTAAGAAGCTCTACTGCAGCAAGAGTATGATCCAGCCGCCCACCAGATGCTCCGTAGATCACCACTTCTTTTGGGTGGAGTGAAATTGCATGATCGATGGCAAGTTCGAGGTCAGTATGATCTTTTTCTGATGGAAATTTTTTAATCGTTCTGATTTTTTTCTTGATTACAGAAAATTCATGTACTGACGTTGAGTCAAAATCGCCGATGGCAATCTGTGGTGTTATGCCGTGCTCGAGCAGCCAGTACGCGCCTCTGTCGACGCCGATAACCAAATCTACGGCGCTAATAGCTCGCAAGAAGTCTTGGTCTAAATAGCCATTTGCAACGATAGTTATTTTCATCGTGCCATTGTAACAGCCCAAACAAAGGTTGCGCCAGCACGTTTGAGAACATTGGCCGCCGAACGCATTGTGGCACCGGTCGTAAAAACATCGTCGAATAAAATGACGTGGCTTGGTGGAGTTTTGCCTGCCTGCTCGCCTCGATTCGGCGAAGCGGGCCGGCGAGGCAGGTTTGTTTCAAATACATTTGCCATATTTTTGAGCCGTTCATCCCGATCTTTCATTTCTACCTGAGGCATGGTTGGTTCTTTTCGTACCAA
>MFJJ01000007.1 GCA_001780895.1 Candidatus Gottesmanbacteria bacterium RIFCSPHIGHO2_01_FULL_46_14 | reverse complement strand
TTTCCCTACGTTTTTGTTTTGGGAAAAGCCGGATTTGCATCGATAATTGAACCTAAGTTTTTTTATATAGGAAACATTGGTGTAAGTATACTTGTTGGGATTATTGTTTACTCTGCCCTTATGAAATTATCAAGACAAAAAATGTTAAAAGGTGTTGTTTATTTTTTGTTCGGAATGTACCTATTAAGCCACGTGTATACAATAAAAATGAATCTAGGTGATTTGGAGAAAATAAGTGCTCAGCGAAAAATGATACTTGCCAAAATCCAAACGTTTTATCCCGATCTTCCAGAAAGAATTGTTTTTTATACGCAAAGTGACAGCGCATATTACGGCATGCCGGACAATGAAAAAATGTTACCCGTGCAGATTGGGTTTGGGAGGATACTCATAATATGGTATCAAAAGAGTGAACGTTTCCCTCCCTGTTTATACGAGGGTCGATTTTTACTTAATTTGACTGAGGAAGGATACCGTTTTTGTGAGGGACGGGGATTTGGCTATTTTAGAGATTATGATAAGCTTGTTGACGCAGTTGGCGCAAATGACATTAAACCCGAAGAGATTATTGCATACTCATGGGAGAAACAAAGAGGGAAATTTACTGATATCACTGAAAAAGTCAGAAGTAAAGTTAAACAGGATACAGAGAGGAACAAATGAAATTTAACAGACAATTAAATGGTATGAGCAACATAAGGTATAATCCTATTACTCATGAGTCGATTGGTATCAGTAATAATTATCAATTTGAACGGAAAAGCAAATCTCGAAGAGTGTTTGAATTCGTTATATAGAGTAACGTATTCGCCTTTTGAGGTTATTGTTGTCGACAATGGGTCCACTGATGGATCAGATGTTTTATTGAAGGAAAAATTTCCACGAGTAAAATTAATTGTAGAGGAAAACAAAAAACTTGGTTTTGCCGAAGCGAATAATTTAGCATACAAAAAAAGTAAAGGTGATTACATACTCCTACTTAATAATGATTGTATTGTTACCAAGAATTTTTTAGAAAGTCTGGTTTCACATCTTCAAAGAAATCCACGTGTTGGAATAGTTCAGCCAACAATACTTTTTTATAGACCTAACACTCCTTTGCATAGGAAAATAAATTCAGTTGGGAGTTTTTTTCTTAATAGTGGATTTTTATATCATAAAGACTATGGAAAAAGTTTTGTAAAACAAAAATATTCCAAACCTTGTGAGATTTTTTCAGCCTATGGTGCGTGTCTGTTGGCAAAGCGAGAGGTTATTGAAGAGGTCGGATTATTTGATCCGGGTTATTTTTTATATTTTGAGGAAACCGACTTATGTCATCGCGTATGGCTTGCAGGTTATTCTGTTATGTTAGAGCCACGAGTTTATGTATTTCATAAAGGCGCCCAGACATCAAAACGGTTACCTGCAGCTTTTGTACAATTCCATTCGTTTAAAAATAAACTACATAGCTATTTAAAGAATTTAGATTCTCATTATCTTTTATCAATGTTTATTCCCCACTTTTTAGTAAGCGAGGTCGGCGCCCTCCTATATCTTTTTTTTGGAAAGCCCGAATTTACTTTGGCGGTCCAAAGAGCGATCTATTGGAACCTGAAAAATATTACAAAGATTCTTAGAGAAAGAAAAAACGTACAAGAAAATATTCGGAGAGTCAGTGATTCAAGTTTTATTCCAAAATTCATGAGAAGTACCGGAATTGAGTACTATTACTTCCTATCAAAGGGAGAATTAGAAAAGTATGAAAACGATCGCTAATACAAGAATGATAAAATCTTGCATAGTATGCGGATCTTTAAAGTTTGAATTCATGTTTTTCTCAAAAGATAGAATGTTTGATCTGCCTGGTACGTTTACTGTTAGAAAATGCAAGTCTTGTTCTCTTGTGTTTTTAGACCCTCAACCAAGCAAAAGGCTATTAAAAAAACATTATCCCAGTCAACAGTATTATTCATACAGTAGAAGTAACGAAAGGAACTTGTTTAAAAATATAAGAGACTATCTTATTGAACATTATTATTCTCCAAATATCTTCACATTATTTATTTCGTCCTTTATTCAAAATATTCCTGCAATACCATCGTATGTAAAGAACGGAAAAATTCTAGATATTGGCTGTGGGGATGGCGATACCCTTGGTTCATTAAAAAAATTGGGATGGGAAACGTATGGCTTGGATATAGACTCGAGAGCAGTTGAAGTTGCAAATAAAAAGGGATTAAACGCAAAATGTGGAACATTTAGAACTCTTTCAGCATACTCTGATAATTATTTTGATGCGATACGACTGTATCATGTGCTTGAGCATATAGATAATCCTTCATTATGTTTATCACTCATACGCAAAAAATTAAAAAAAGAAGGAGAACTCCTTATAGGAACTCCAAACATACGTAGTCCTCTCGCCAGTATATTCGGGTCATATTGGTATAATTTAGATTCACCCAGGCATCTATTTCTTTTCTCTCCTCAAACACTAGGAAAATTGTTAAATAAAAGTAGTTTTGTTATTAAAAAGATAGAATTCTGTTCTGCCGGTGGAATACCGGGAAGCCTTCAGTATGTGATAAGAATGGTATTTAATAGAAAAATTGATCTCATGAAAATTCAAACTGTACTTCTGTTTTATCCGTTGGAATGGCTTTTAAATAAGCTGGGAGCAGGAGACGTTTTTGTGGTGAGGGCTTCCATATGATATTTCTTTATCTCGTTGCCGCTATTTTTACTTTTTGGAAACTTCCCTTTACTTTCTTCCAGCAGGATGAATGGTTAATAATAGGAACGTATTTATATCTTGATAAAGCTGGTCTTGACTGGTTGCATAGATTTTTTATCTACAAACAATTGACTCACATGGTTCCTTTTACTCACTTTGTTTCGTATACTCAATTTGAGCTTTTTCGTACTAATTTCTACCTGTATGGACTAACGGCGATTACCATTCATCTAATAAACACGGTGCTGGTTTATCACCTTTCTTCCTTGCTTTTAAAAAAGAGAGTCTTGGCTTTTATCGCCGGTTTTCTTTTTCTCACTACCTCAATTTCTCATCAGGGATTTACCTGGATTGCCACCACGATTGGCACGTCAGTCTCAACCCTTTTCTTTCTCATGAGCCTTATTTTCTTCAGCAAATACCTTAATCAAACTACCTCACAGATTCGTCATCTAATTCTCTCAATGATTTTCTTTTTCAGTTCACTATTATTTAAGGAGACCTCCCTATTTGGTTTCCTTTTATTTCCGGCTTTTTGGTTTATTTACAAGAGAAAAGATTTTATAAAAGCAAAGATGTTGTTGATAGTATTTTTCCCGTTGGGATTTTTATACATGTCAGTCCGTATCATAAATGTTTACTTAATAAATAAAGGAAGTAACATGGAAGCTGCCTTTGTTCAACCGGGTTTGGATGTTTATATCTTTAGATTATTTACTCTTCCTTTAAAATTTATTAGTCAGGGAATTTTACCACAGGAATTTATTATAAACATTGCGAGTAACCTTGTGAAATTTTCATATCCGCTGTTAGAAAACCTAAATCCCCATATCGCACAATCGGTTGGAGCAGATATTGTTTCAAATCTATTTTCTGTCCTGGTAATTGCAATAAGTATAATTTTCTATTCAAAGACTATTTTATTGTCTCTTGTCTTCATTTCATTAAGCTCTCTTCCGCTTATTTTCGTTCCAGGAAAAGCAGGATATAATTCTTTAATTGATGGTAGACATCTGTATATAGCAGAAATTTTTACTTCAATTCTTCTTACTGTCCTGATCTATGCAGTCTATCTGAGACTTGCTAGAAAAAAGTTAGCTTTATCTATTGTTTCGATTATTGTAATATCCCTTATTCTTTTTCATGTAGGCAAAATTAGAGGCGACATTGATCAACAAGTTAGTATTGGTTTAATACGAAAATCTATCATAAATAACATTACTCGTTTATATCCTAAACTTCCCCAACGAGTAATCTTTTATATAGAAAGCGATAAGGCGTACTATGGTTTGGCTCCCCAAGATTATATTCTTCCCTTTCAGTCAGGGTTTGGGCAAACGCTATTAGTTTGGTATAACGAGCATGGAGAAGAATTTCCCGCCTGTTTCTTTGAGGATCAGTACCTTTATGTCCAAGTGAGCGAAGGATATAGAGAGTGTGGCGGTCGCGGTTTTGGTTATTTTAGAAAAAAAGAAAACCTAAAAAAAACATTAAGAGAACACAGTATTCCATTTAAAAATATTTTTGCGTTTAAATATACCTCTTCAACAAGTTCTATTTCTTCAATGCAGCTTGACAAATCTGATTTTGATTAATCAATTCTTTTATTTTTCGCAAACAGCTTCTACTAATTGAAAACCTGGTATTGGAAGATGTTATATAACTTACCTTTTATAAGGCTATTTAACTCGTAGTCTAGTAAACCGCTAATTGGGCGAGAAGTAAAATCAAACTTAAGATCTTTATCGAGGAGCATATACTACATTTCTAGTTATGTAATTTTTTAATTGACTTTTGTACAGCAGCAGTAAAATAACCTATTTTGAACGGCACTCCTTTAAGTATGAGCAGTAGTATTGATCCGAAGCTTGCTAAAATTAAGCCTTTCGTAAATAATCCTGTTCTAAATCTTTCCTTGCGACTCATAAGATGCTTATATTTTCCGTAGTGCGCGTCAAGACTCGTGTAACCCCAGTGATAATATTTTTTCCAAAACTGACTGTACGTAGTCGGCTCTTTGTGTTTGACTGCATTTTTGATTACGCCAACGTTATGGCTTAACCGCTTGGCTTCATAATAGACAATGGCGTGATCCGGTCCACCGGTTTTTACAAATAAACTCTTTGGGATATTTCTATATGCGGCACGGATTAGACTTGTCTTAAAAAATCTTGGCATAATGACCCCCGTGAACTCACTAAGGTTATTAACCGTGTTGATGAGTTTTCGGTCAAGGGCAAATAGAGTTTCAAGAAACGAATTTTCTTCATATACTGTTTCTTCAAGTGCAAGCATGTCTACATCGTCGCTTGTAAAAATTCGAACTGCATCTTCCACGGCAGTCTTTTGAAGTATCTGGTCGCTATCAAGAAGAAGCACATAATCGCCGCGAGCTTCACGGACTCCTATATAGCGGGATTTAAGCAAAGAGCCCGTGCAAAATAGTACATCTTTTACGAGCGCATCTTTTGCAATTTTGACTGTTTCGTCGTGAGATTCTGCATCAACGATGTTTATCTCGATATTTGTATAGGTTTGACGTTTGACGGCGGCAAGACTAAGTCCAATAGTTTTTGCACTATTTTTTGTCGGAATGCTTACGGTGACCAGTGGACTATCGAATTTTGCTTTCATGGATCCTGAAATTATATCATTAAACAATTATGTTATCCCGTCTTTATGAGTACATGTGGACCCAGGCCTACATGCAAAATATCGCCGCTATATGCTCGCTTTTACAGGTAAGCCAAAAGGCACGCGTTTTAGATATTGGCTGCGGAGATGGTAAAAACACGCTCCGGTTTCAACAGGCGATAGGCTGCGAAAAAATCACAGGCATTGACGGAGTGCGAGGACGTCTTGATGCGGCAAAAAAACGAGGTGTTCTGGCGCTTCATGCTGACTTGGAAAAACGATGGCCATTTAAGAGTGCAACCATGGACGTTGTCATTACAAACCAAGTTATAGAACACATTGTTGATCTTGACAATTTCATCATGGAGGTCTGGAGAGTACTTGTGCCTGGTGGCTATTGTGTCGTGTCAACAGAGAATTTAGCAAGTTGGCACAATATTGCCTCCCTCGTTCTCGGATTCCAGGATTTTTCCCATCACCTCATCAAGCGAGCGCACGTCGGCAATCCGCTCTCTCCTCATTACAACGAAAAAACGGCCTCTTGGAGCAAGAAGGACAATAGTGGTTTTGATGATTCAACCTACCCTCATATAAAAATACTGACTTTGAAAAGTCTTATTGCCGTCTTTGAAGCGTATGGATTTTCGTTTGAGCAGCGGCTTGGTAGCGGATACTATCCATTCGTTTCGGGTATGAGTAGATTGGCTACTTGGCTTGATCCATTCCATTCTCATTTTATTACCATAAAAGTTCAGAAACCTAAGTATAAGTAACACGGAGCATTTACAAGTTATTTCAAATACCATACAATACGAGGCGTGACCATCCGTCAGCTTTTTGTTTATATTGGGGATCTATCATATTATAAAGCGTTAAAAAAAGAGCTGTCAGGCGCAGAAGTATCATATCTTTCGTCTTCTTCTATAAGGCATCACGAGGTTACAAGTTGGGGCGAGTTTGTTAAAAAATTCTATCGATGCTGAATGTACGGTCCTTTTTAGTAACCCTTGGTGATTCGTTTTACTATAAAAGACTTGAGGAGGAACTCTCGGGGATGGAGTCTGTTTTAGATGTAGGCTGCGGGGATAGTTCACCTCTTGCTAGAATTAAGAAAAAATTTCGATCTGTTGGAATTGATGTTTTTGAACCGAGCATCCGAAAAAGTAAAAAAAATAAGATACACGATGAGTATACGGTTGGTGATATACTAAAAATAGACACATTTTTTAATCCTAAAAGTTTTGATGCGGTCATTGCGCTTGATGTGATCGAGCATTTTAAAAGGAACGATGCATTGAAACTTATCGCTTCTATGGAAAGAATAGCAAAAAAAAAGGTGCTTATTGCTACGCCGCACGGATTTACAAAACAATCCGCCTACGATGATAATCCTTATCAGGAGCATAAATCCGGATGGGGTGTATCAGATTTTAAAAAAATGGGGTATAGGACTCGTGGGATGAGGGGATTTAAATTTATCCGTGGAGGAGAAGGTGGTGCAAATATACTGTACAAACCCTGGATAGTATGGGGTGTTATTTCTGCTCTTTCTGCGCCTGTCGTATATTATATCCCACAGATTGCATCCCAGTTGGTGGTGGTGAAGGATAAATAATATGAAAATTTTAGTTACCGGAGCAGCTGGGTTTATGGGAAGCTATGTTGTGGATAGCTTGATAGCGCGTGGTGATTGTGAGGTTTTTGCTGTAGATGATCTTTCTGGAGGTTTTGAGAGAAATATAAATCCCGAGTCACATTTTGAAAAACTTGATCTTCGAGACCGTGAAAAAACAAGAGCGCTTATAGAAAAAGTTAAACCGGAATTGCTGTATCACTTGGCGGCTGACGCATCGGAAGGTAGAAGTCAGTTTACTCCAGTCAGCGCGACGGAAAGAAACTTTCTGGCATATATGTATACACTCGTTCCTGCTATACAACATGGCCTTAAACGAGTTATCTTGACTTCCTCAATGAGTGTGTATGGAGCTGGAAGTGTGCCGTTTTCGGAGGATATGAAACCTGCGCCCGAAGATATTTATGGAATTTCAAAAACTGCAATGGAAGAGGCGACGATGGTACTATCCAAAGTTCATGGATTTGAATACGTGATCGTTCGTCCACATAATGTATATGGCCCGCGTCAAAATTTGAGCGATCCGTATCGAAACGTGATCGGCATTTTCATCAATTGCCTACTCAACGATAAGAACTTTTATATTTATGGCGACGGTAATCAAAACCGCGCTTTTACCTATATCGATGATTTTAATCCTCATTTTGTAGCATGCGGGTTTGCCGATAATGTGGTAGGAGAAATTATCAATCTTGGTCCCTCTGAAGAACATACAATTAATGAGCTTGCCAAGATCGTTCTTTCAAATTTCTATTCCGATGGCAACATCCCTGCTCATCTGGTTCCTAAACACGTACCTCTGCGTCCTCAGGAGGTCGTTGAGGCATATTGCACCAATGATAAAGCCAAGAAGCTCTTGGGGTATAAGACTTCAACAACGCTCTCTCTTGGCGTCGCTAAAATGATTGCATGGGCAAAGTCCATGGGGTCGCAGAAATTTAAATATTTAGAAAACGGTTTGGAATTGGATAGCCCTCAAGCCCCGGAGACGTGGAAACAACAATTAATCTAAACAATGAAGCCGCTTGTTTCCGTTGTCATTCTCAATTGGAACGGAAGAGCGCATCTCGGTAAGTGCCTGGTGTCGCTCGGGAAAGCCACCTATAAACCCTTTGAATTAATCGTCGTCGATAACAATTCAACTGATGACTCAGTTTTCTTTATAAAGCAAAAATTTCCACATGTGCGTATCATAGTCAATGCGATCAATCGTGGCTATAGCGGCGGTAATAATGATGGTATTGCTGCCAGCCGCGGGAAATATATATGTATATTAAATAATGATACAGAGGTCGAGAAGCATTTTTTGGAACCGCTTGTTACGGCAATGGAGGCGGATCGGTCAGTCGGTTGTGTACAACCCAAACTTGTCTATGGGGACGATCATAACCTTCTCAACGCAGTCGGATCATATCTGACAAGTACAGGTTTTTTATATCATTATGGATATCGTAAATTTGCAAACACGCTCCAGTACAACCAGCGTTTGACCATTTACTCAGCCAAAGGTGCTGCCATGTTACTTCGAAAAAGTGCACTCGATCAGATTGGAATATTTGATGAAGATTTTTTTATTTATTTTGAAGAAACAGACTTGTGTCACCGGCTGTGGCTCTCTGGTTACAAAGTCATCTATGAGCCACAATCGGTGATTTACCATTACGAGGCAGTCGATACGCATAAACAAATGACCAATGACTTCATTATGTACTTATCGTATAGAAATAGGATCGCCTCGTTTATAAAAAATTTATCATGCTCAAGCATGCTCCGATTGTTTCCCGTTTTGTGTGTGTTCTACGTCATTTCGTTTGCCCTCTATCCCGCGGCGGTTTTTCGGGCTATCATGAGCACTCTTTGGGGATTGCCCAAAATACTCAAAAAACGCCGGGCGGTCCAGGCGCAGCGTAAAATAAGCGACAGCGTTTTATTCCAAACCATCTGGCGTGATCCACCTGTACTATACTATTATTACTTGTTTAAGAGTTTAAAGTTTTATCGCCATGAACCATCACTCGTGGAAACGAACCGTTATTGAACTACTCGTCATTTTCGTTCTTAGCTTGACGCCGCTTTTATGGTATCGAGAGGGTACGATTTTTGTGGGCCATGATAACACTTATCCCCTCGAAGCTAAACCATTTCTCCAAAATAGACTTCATACTTGGTCGCAAAATTTTTTTGGTCATGACCAATCGCTTATCTTGGGTACTATACCTATCCACTTTATTGATGCAATCCCCAGTTTTTTTGGCATATCGCTTCAGAGAGGGCAACAGATAATCTACGTTTTTTGGTTTTTCCTCATAGGGGTATCAGCCTATATACTTGCACGAACACTACGTCCCCAGAGCAGTATCTTTCCGTTCACGGCGGTCATTTTATACCAGTTTAACTATTTTATTCTCCAAGGATGGTGGATTGGCGAAAAGAGTAAATTTTCCGCCTATATTGCAATGCCACTGGTTCTTTCCGTTTTTTTCGCTGTGACGCGAGGGAAGCTTTCCGTTTTTATGGGAGCAGTGCTCATCTCTCTTATCCTCTTTGTATTCAATGCGGGAGGACTATACGGTGTTCCATTGTACGGCGGAGCAATTGTGGCGGTTGGCATGTTACTTATTCTAAAAATGCTCGCATATTGGTATGCAAAAAACTTTGCCGCGATCCGCCGTCTGGTGCTCTTTACTGTGGCGACAATACTATTGAGCTTGCTTGCCAACGCGTATTTCCTCATTCCGGCATACGCCAAAATACGCTCAAGGTCTGCTCCCGGCATTGAGACGGTTGGCGGTGTTTCTGGGATCATCAGTTGGGCAGCCGAGATAAGTGCCAACACGAGCTTTCTCAATCTCATGCGTCTTGAGGGAATACCGGAGTGGTACGACAACCCAGAGCATCCCTATGCCAAATATGTACTCGAACAACCATTGCTGATTGCCGTAAGCTACTTCTGGCCACTTTTGGTGCTCGCCGCCCTTCTCGTGGCAAAGAAAACAGATAGCCACCGCATCGTGGCGTATTTCTTTGTTGTGTACCTTTTGGGATTATTTTTTGCCGCGGGAACGCACCCACCGCTGGGATTTATTTATCAATTCTTTGTCGAAAGAATTCCGGGGTTTGTCATATTCCGGACTCCTTACTATAAATTTGCACCGGCCATATTCTTGGCGACGGCATTCCTCACAGCGTATCTAGTCGACAGTTTTTCAAAACGTACTCGAACATTGGTGTTTATTGGTCTAGCAGCGATTGTTTTTGCCTATCACTATCCCTATTTCACCGGTAATTTCTTTGCCTGGCGGGATATATTCTCAACCAGACTCACTGTTCCATCGTACGTGTATGAATTTGGGCAGTGGCTCAATAATGAAAAATCTCGCGATGGTAGGGTGTTGCTTCTCCCGCCGAACAGTCCTGACCTTCTCTATAGTGCGTACAATTGGGGATATCTCAGTTTCCAGTCATTGCCAACACTCATGAGTGGCAAACCAGTCGTTATCAATAACGACCAAATCAATAACAGCGAACGGACAATGCTCGCAAGTTTGTATAAAGCCATTGTGGAGAGTAACGGAGAAATTGTCAAAAAACTTGACTCGATGTTGGACATCTCCTACGTTTTAGTCCAGAAAGACGTCATCAGTGATCCCCGATCGGTCGTACCGATTGATACGGACGCGTTTGTCCGCGCGGTGCAAAACAACAGTCAATTTGCCTTTATGCGTTCCTTCGGACAGTGGGACGCATATTCACTCCGAGCGTCTCCATTACCAACGTTTTATACCACCGATCGTTTCTTGACGCTCCACGGAAACATCAAAGAACTTGATCCTTATTACGAGTTTATTGGAGAAACAAATACCTTTATAGACACAAGTGACGGGAAGCGACTGGAGATGGCGCCGCAAGCTTCTAATTTCATTATTCCAACGTGTCTGACGTGTCCGTACAAGAATCGGCCGGTGATCTCGTTTCCTGAACGCAGTATTTTACCTGATGATCCCTTCTATCAGATGGTCCTCTTTTTAGAGAATCGCCGATCGATACCCAAAGAACCAAAGCCAGCAATTTACCATATGTTGGGAATTTCTCTCAAACGGGTCAGTGAGATCAATGAAATGCTTTTTCGTCAAAAAGCATTGTCTCAGAATATTGTTGATCGATATACGATGCTTCTGCACTCTATTGAGGAGAACTTCCGGAAGTTGCCATCACTTCAGGAAAAAATAGAAGTCGCCCAAGACATTCGTGACTATCTCAGAGCCGAGCGAAACTTCCTGCGTCCAAACCTCAATAAAAATGTTCCTGCTGGAATACAAACCGTTCTCTTAGGTTATATTTTTGGAGAAATTAGTCGACTGGAAAAACAATTCGAATTGCCAGAGCTATCCCTTGAAGAGTCAAACAATCGTGTCTACCAATTTTCTCTCCTTGGCGACGGCGAATTTGAGATACTTGTTCGCACAGACGAATTTAGGCCTTTTATCAGAGAGGGAAATCAACTTGCTATAAGTATTGACAACAAGCTCGTGCGAGAGCTCATTGTCACTGACATGATATTGAGGAGTCGATGGTTATCCTTTGGCAGGCTGCGACTTCCTGATGGATTTCATACACTCACGCTTTCGTTTCCCCAACAACCAGGAAGTACTCATGAGATGAGCTTCGTTGAGACGGAGTTTAGTGTACCCGGAGATAATACATGCTTTGGCACCCGTGCCAACGTCGGTAGTCAAAAACTCTATAAACTTGATGCGTTCTACCTCAATGATTTTTCTGATAATTTGCTTTTATTTATATGGGACCAGGGAGTAACTGCAAGGAAACTCAAAAACGCCGTTCGGCTTCTCGTGAGTGGTCTGACTGAAAAAAACGAGCAGATCATTGAGGCGTCGGAAGGAACAAAAGAGGTGCTCATTGCGCTGTGTGCACCTAATCTAACGCAAGAGCTTATCGACAAACAGTTTCAAATTAAAATCAGTGAAATCCTCTATCCGGTGCTTCTGCTTTACCCTCAAGACGTACCAGTAGCTGTTACCGCACCTGTTTCGTTCCAACAAATCGATTCCACAAGCTATCGAGTAACCGGTGTTACCGATAACCCAATGCCGAAGGTTTTAGTTTTTTCCCAGCGCTATGACGATTGGTGGGAGCTTACTGGTGCGCCTGCGAAACACGTGCGCGCTAACGGCTATGCCAATGCCTGGATTATTGAAGGGAACCCCACCACCAGTGAGCTCGTCGTCCATTATAAAGGAGAGGACTATTTTTTCTATGGAAAGCTTGTAAGTATGCTGACAGTCGTTGGAAGCATTGGATATATCGGTTACTGGCTCGCTCGTCGCAGGAGGCAACATGCTTAGTAGTAGACAGCTCTTTGTACTGTTGATCCTTATTCTACTTACGCTTTTTTTTCGTGACCTGCCGTATGTAAATGTGGTGTTTATCAGCAGACTTTGGCTGATCTACTTTGCCATTCTCATGTTCGTCATTCTGGCAATTATTAAGTTTCGGGTCATCCTGCTCTGGTATTTAACGTTTGCGCTATTTATTATCGCATTTGTTTTCACACTTGCGCGACTACCTTTTTTTGCCGAATCGATCGGCGTCCTCATCTACGCTTCCCTCTGGGTTATCATCATCCATAGACTGATAGGTTTTACCAAAGGCCGACGGTAATCATGGCTATTCCCATTCTTGTTTTGTCGATCATCGGATTCATTTATCTTCCATGGCTGACACTGCGCCCATTGTCTGCCGGCGATTGGCCCTACCTCTTCACTGAGAACATCCGCGCATTTTCATGGTTTCCCGAGGCGCGATTTTTGTGGCTTGCGCCGTACTACCAGATCATTACGAAATTTGTTGTCACCGTAGTGGGAATCCGTTGGGAAGTAGCCGAGAAATTGCTCTGGTTTTTGCCGTTCATAATACTATCGGCGTTTTCAAGTTACCGTGCGTTTCGATCATGGATTAGTGTCTTAATATATACAACAAATACCTATATTTTGATGATCGTCGGTGGGGGACAGATGGGGGTCGCGATGGCCTATGCGATTGCTCCTCTCGTTTTTTCTCGACTCTCGTTTTTTCTGATCGTGATTCAGGCCATGTTTGATCCGCGTATAGCATTATTAACGATAGTAGCAGCATTGTTTGTAACGAGACCGAAAGTGAAAAAGTTGTTGTTCGTTTTATTTGGTGTTTTCGTTATCCATTTATATTGGATTATTCCGATGATATTTTCGCCCAGTGTTTTAGGGGAGCGTTTGTCGGATGCGTCTGCGGGAATGCTGAAGTTTTTGAGCTTTGCATCGTTTTCACAAACAATTTCTCTTCTCCATCCCAACTGGCCCGAGAATATATTCGGCAAAGTGTACTTTATGCAACCGGAGTTTCTTGTCATTCCGACTATTGCCTTTTCAGCGTTTTTGTTTGGGAGTGAGAAAAGGAAAGCAATACCGTATGGTCTGCTCGCACTCGTCGGTGCGTTTTTGGCCAAAGGTACACAAGAGCCGTTCGGTGGAATATATACATGGTTGTTTACCTATGTTCCGGGTTTTTGGCTCTTTCGGGACTCCACCAAATTTTACCTTCTCGTAGCGCTCGCATATGCCTATATCATCCCTAAATCCAAAGTTCCATCCATACTCATAGTTCTGCTTTGGGCTATACTCATTCGGCAAGCACTTACCCACGAGCTTACCGGAACGTTTCAACCGAAGCCGATTGATCCGGAATATATCAAACTCAAAGAATTGATATTGTCCTCGGAAAAGTCTTCTAGCTTTTGGGTACCGAGCGTATCGAGATATGCATTTTTTTCCACAGAGCACCCCGCGATTGCCGGACAAATTGGACCGGAAGGTTATATTATTGTTCCGTGGGACAGTCGCGGAGAAATTTTTTTGACAGAGAGGCAGTACGACGATACGCTTCGGCAAGAGTATATTGCATCGGTAAGCGCACTGCCAAACCTTCAGCGTGACCCGGCGTTTACCAAACTTGCTGTCTGGAAAATACGATGAAACCACAAGATATTGTTTTTTTTGTAGTACTACTGTTGCTTCTCAAAAGGCCTGGCTGGTTGTTGTGGGCGGGACTTGGTAGTTTTGTTTTGGCAATGCCGTTATTTGCGCAGTGGATTTTTTTTACCGCCGAGCGGTTGACGTGGTACGGAAGCGCGTTCATCCTGTTCTGGCTTTTGGTACAATTAAAGCAATGAAACTTCTTATCACCGGCGGTGCCGGTTATATTGGTTCTATAACCAACAAGCTCCTCACTTTGGCAGGTCATGATACGATCGTTTTTGACAATCTCTCCCGAGGCCACCGGGAGGCAGTTGGCAAAACGCCGCTCCTGGTAGGCGATCTTACGAATTTATCGGAAATTAACGAAGTATTTGAACAGCACACCTTTGACGCTGTTATTCATTTTGCAGCGCTCTCGCTCGCAGGCGAGTCCATGGAGAAGCCCTATGAATACTTTCACAACAACCTTCTTGGTGGCCTCAATCTTCTCGAAGCCATGAAAAAGCATAATTGCAAAAAAATCATTTTTTCTTCAACGAGCGCGGTCTATGGATATCCAAAAAACGTACCGATCGCTGAGGAGGAGGCAATTGCGCCGGTCTCCGTGTATGGAGCTTCGAAGAACATGGTTGAAGAGATGATCCGTTGGTATCCTGTTACCTCAGTGATCCTTCGTTATTTTAACGCCGCCGGCGCTATGCTAGACGGAACTCTGGGAGAAGATCACGAGCCGGAGACGCATATTATTCCCGTGGCAATTGCCGTAGCCCTGGGAAAACAAAAAACATTTGAGCTTTTTGGAGACGATTACGATACTCCGGACGGTACGTGCATTCGCGATTACATCCACGTTGTTGATTTAGCGGATGCTCATATTCGGGCACTCGAACAGAAAGGGTCACAGATTATTAATTTGGGAGTGGGAAGAGGATATAGTAACGAAGAAGTTCTCTCCGTTGTTGAAAAAGTAACAGGTAAAAAATTATCCGTTGAGGTCAAACCACGGCGACCCGGAGACCCTGCAAAGCTCTGGGCCGATAACACTAAAGCCAAGAAGGTTTTAGGCTGGGAGCCCAAATATTCTGATATCGAAACCATCGTAACCTCTGCTCTCAAATGGCACCAAATCCACACGTAAGAATGTGGTATACTATTCGTGTATGAAGGCAGCCATTCTCACCTATCGCACTATCATTCAAAAAGACGGCAAATACTATCACGGCTACGTGCCTGCGCTTCCTGGATGCCACACCCAAGGGAAGACAATCGAAGAGACAAGGAAAAACCTTAAAGAAGCGATTACCGGATGGATTGAAAGCCGACGGGAACTTGGTTGGTCAGTACCTGAAGATGACCTTATAGAGACGCTTCAAACAGTTACCATTTCCACGAACCTCACGAGACAGGCGTATGCCTAGTATCCCCACTGTTTCTGCGCGCAAGTTTATAAAAGTTCTTCAGAAAAAGGGGTTTGTGCTTCATCGAGTGACAGGAAGTCACCATATTTTTGTCAGAAAGGCTGATCAACTGAGCGTTTCGGTTCCGGTTCACGCGGGCCGTGATCTAAGCCACGGCATCACACGTTCCATCCTTAAAGATGCTGAAATTACTCTAGAGGAATTTCTCCAGCTCCTTTAATCATAACGGTGATACAATAAATCTACTGTATGCGGATTGGTATTGATATTAGTCAGATCGTGCACGAGGGAACGGGTGTGGGGAACTACGTCCGGGAGATGGTGCGGGCACTATTGACGATAGACCAAACAAATGAATACGTATTGTTCGGCGCATCGCTAAAAAAACAACACGTGTTGAAACAATACTTTAATACTGTTAAGTATTTAAGTACACATGTACGGCTTATGATTTTGCCGATTCCCATTTCGCTTCTTGAAATTCTTTGGAATCATTTGCACATCGTACCGATAGAAACATTTACCGGTGCCATTGATGTATTCTGGAGCAGCGACTGGACACAACCGCCGCTCAAAAACGCTCGAGGGATTACGACGATTCATGATTTTACGGTACTCCGATACCCGGAAAGCTTCGAGGGAACAAATATCGTCAATGTGCAAAAACGGAGATTTGCCTGGGCCAAAAAAGAGTGCAAGCATTTTCTGTGCGATTCACAGGCAACGGCAAACGATGCAAAAGAATTATTGGGAATTGATAAGAGCACCATCGTTTATCCGGGAATTAATTTGTAGTTCTCTTTGTATTAATGTATTAATACATTAATACAAACAGCAATTGATCTATGGACATTGCAATTGATGGGTACGAAGCAAATGCGAAGAATCGCGTTGGTATCGGGCGATACGCATATGAGATTCTCCGCTTTCTGAATAAAACAGGCAAAGACTCTTTCCGTGTTTACCTTCCGGAGGAGCCCCAGAGCGACATGCCCAAAGCAACAGATTGCTGGACTTATAGGGTTGCTAAGCCTAAAAATTTATGGACATTCTTTGGCTTGCCGGTGGCTCTAGCCCTAGATTCGCCGGATGTTATTTTTTCGCCGACGCACTACGTTCCCCGGTGGGTAAATACACCACGGGTTATGGCTATTATGGATGTTTCTTATCTCCAATATCCCGAAATGTTTCGAGCTCGCGATCTTCATCAACTTGTCAATTGGACAGCATACAGTGCTCGCATATCGCGTGCAATACTGACCATAAGCGAGTTTAGTAAACGTGCTATAATTAAAGCATATAATGTGTCTCCTGAGCGCGTTATAGTAACCTATCCGGGTTTAACCATGCCCAAAATTCAAGCTAAATTTACTAGTCTTGGTGATTACATCCTCTCTGTAGGCACGCTTCAGCCGCGTAAGAATTTTACCCGCTTGATTGAAGCATTTAGTCGGATCGCTTCGAAATACCCACCGCTCACGCTTGTTATCGTGGGGAAAAGGGGTTGGCTTTATGAAGAAATTCTGGAAGCCCCTAAAAAATATGGGGTAGAAGATCGCGTAAAATTTCTAGATTTTGTCAAAGATGATCAACTGCCCTCGCTTTATAAAAATGCAAAAGTGTTTGCGCTGCCGAGTCTTTATGAAGGGTTTGGGCTTCCGGTACTTGAGGCAATGTCATTTGGAACACCGGTCGTCGTGAGCAATGTTTCCAGTTTACCGGAAATTGCCGCAGATGCAGGAATCTATGTATATCCAGAAGATGTCGAGAGTATCGCAAAAGGATTGATAGAGGCACTAGAAGGGAAGTCACGAGACGCCCGTGCGCGCGCGGCAAAAATACAAGTGAAGAAATTTACGTGGGAAAAGGCAGCCAGGCAGACACTTGAAGTACTCGAAAAAGTGGGGAGTGGACAACTATGAGAGTATTCATTGATTTTTGGGTATTTTTATGCACGCTTACGGGTCTTATTCCCAGTCATACTATTCGATTATTTCTCTATCGAACACTGTTTCGTGTAAAAATTGGAAAGCATACCTCGATCCATTGGTTAGCTCGTTTTAACCTCCCTTCTGGAGTAGAAATAGGAAACAATACGATCGTTGGAAACGATGCGTTTCTGGATGGGCGATTCTATCGCAAAGGAGCGAAAAACCCAATTGTTTATATAAAGAATTTTATAACTCCTCCTCATCGGCCGCTTCGGATTGGCAATAATATTTCGATTGCAGGAGAAGTGCGCATATATACAATGCAGCATGATATCGACGATCCACAGTTTCGAGAAGTAGAAGGGGACGTCGTTATTGAAGATTACGTCGTCATCGGAACCCGTGTGACGGTCCTACCGGGTGTGCGCATAGGAAAAGGCGCGGTAATCGCAAGCGGCGCTGTCGTAACAAAAAACATCGATCCCTATACAGTCGTCGGCGGAGTGCCCGCAGTATTTATACGAAATCGCAGTAAAGACCTCCGATATACACTTGAGTTCGCACGATTGTTTCAATGATGCTCCGTATGTCATCCCGGCCACCGAGCCGGGATCCAGTTTTTTGAGAGAATGGATTCCGGGTCAAGCCCGGAATGACAAAAAAAATTATGAATCTTTCAATAATTATCCCCAGCTTCAATACGAAAGCATTGCTCAATCGTTGTTTACTATCAATTTACGAGAGCCTGAAAGATGCGATAGTGGATTTTGAAATAATTGTTGTAGATAACGCGTCGAATGACGGTTCAATAGAATTATTGAAAAAAAAATATCCTCGAGTTAAAAAAATACTCAATAAAGAGAATGTAGGCTATGGGAGAGCTAATAACCAGGGAATACGAAAAGCCACAGGAGAATATGTGCTCCTTTTAAACTCGGATATCGTTGTTGAAAATAATGCGATAGAGAAACTCCTAGCTTTTGCAAAACCGAATACCTTTGTGGGTGGGAAACTACTGAATGAAGATGGATCTGCGCAAGCATCCTGTGGACCAATGTATACATTGCCTGTTGTGTTTGCCATGTTATTTTTGAAAGGAGACGCCTTGGGCATCAGTCGCTATAGCCCCAGTGAGGTTAGGCGGGTTGACTGGATATCAGGCGCGTGTATTTTAGCTCAAAAACAGACGTTTGTTGACGCAGGGCTATTCGACGAGGGAATTTTTCTCTATATGGAGGAAATAGACTTATTTTACAGAGCAAAGCGCGAAGTTATTTTTTGTCCAGAGGCGGAATTCATTCACACAGGGGCGGCGAGCAGCGGGAGCAGAAAAACTCCGGTAATCAATATCTATACGGGCCTTGTCTACTTTTATCGCAAACACCGGTCTATAATGGAACAGAACATACTTTTGTTTTTGTTGCGACTGAAAGCGAGAATCGCGATCGCTCTGGGAAATCGAAATACGTATGAACAAGCACTTGCCGCTATTGGATAACATTATTAAATTTGTTAGCCTGTTTTTGCTTCTTTTTATCCCGCTTTACCCAAAGATTCCACTCTTGGATATTTCCTCTACGTGGGTATACATACGGCTTGAGGATGTATTGGTCGCCATAGTCGTTGGGTTCTACATCACGAGACGCCGACTCCCCAAAGATAATCCTTTAACAAAGCCTATAATCATCTACTGGGTCGTTGGATTTGTTTCTTCTCTTATTTCTATAACAATCTTAGGAAGAACCATCTGGCATTATTTCCCCCATCTTGTCATTCTCCACTTTTTACGCCGCATCGAGTATATGATCGTCTTTTTTGTGGCAGCGAGTACGATTTCAAAAGCTCGTGATGTTGCATTTTATATTGGTGCTCTTACGGTAACGACGATGCTGGTAAATGTCTATGGGTATGCACAGAAATACTTGCAGTACCCCGCATTTCTTACCATGAATGAAGAATTTGCAAAGGGTGAACCGCTTATTTTACATGAGACTTCCCGTATCGCCTCGACGTTTGCCGGACACTACGATTTGGCCGCCTATTTGGTGTTTGCCATCGTGCTGTTTGCGAGCCTCATTATTGGTCTCCGCAATATTTTTGTGCGTGCGGCTCTTATTCTGGCAAACCTCGCTTCTGGGATTGTGCTCTTGTGGACCCAGTCGAGAAGTTCATTCTTGGCCCTGGGATGTGCGCTTTTGTGCGTCATTTGGTGGCACAAGAAGAAAGTTTTGTTTATTCCGATCGTTGCAATCGGGATAGTTGCGTTGCCGTTTGTACTACGCTCCTCGGACCGATACGCAAAAACACTCCAGTACCGACGGGTTTTGTATGACGCCCGCGCGGGAAATCCGGTAGGAGTGGCACAGATGGAAAGTGACGGAAGAGTTGTGATTGAAGAATCGGCATCCCCCGGTGTCGATAGTCTTCCTATCGGATCGGGTTTTATTCGAATTCCTCTGGAGCCTCCGATACCGATAATTGCCTCGTATGCCGTAACTGCCCTGCGAAGCAGGGAAGATTACCCGGCTGAAGGGATACCAACGGTTGGTGAGGAAGCACAGATGGCTCTCGAACGAAACGAACTGAGGTTTTCAACAGTCGGCCCGGTTGCCACGACCAGCGGTGAAGTTGAGGTAGTACCAAACCGATTTTATCTGGATCGCGCTATTGCCTACGACATTTCTATCACCACTCGATTTCAGGGAACTTGGCCGCGGGCTTGGGAGGCTTTTTCTCGCAATATTTTTACAGGAAGCGGGTATTCAGTACTCAATTTAGCAAGCGATAATGATTATTTGCGTGCGCTGGGTGAAACGGGAATACTGGGAAGCTTCACGTTTTTCTTTATTTTTTTCGCCTATTTTGTTTTTGTCAAAAAGGCAGTAGTTGACGCTTCATCACTTGTGGCCAGTACTGCGTTTGGTGTTGGTGGCGGCATAGTAAGCTTATTAGTAGCAGCATTTTTTGTCGATATTTTTGAGGCATCAAAAATGGCCTACACGCTTTGGATAATGATGGGAGTTACCATTGGCGGGCTCCTTCTTACCTACAAAAAACCATTTCCCTATAGAACCGAGATAGCCAAAATTGTTACTTCTCCGATTCTTTTGGTTGGACTCATAACAGCTTTAGGGGTAGTACTCTTTGGATCATCGCAAAAAATAACATTCTTAGGAGATGATTTTACGTGGTTGCGTTGGGCAACATCCACGTATTTATCTGATATTCCGCGGTTTTTCACTGACTCCTCGGGATTTTTCTATAGACCGCTATCGAAAGTGTATTTTGCGGCAGCATACGCACTTTTTTGGTTTAAACCAGGCGGGTACCATTTGGTCAATGTTCTTCTTCATGTTGCCTCTACCGTGCTTGTATATCTTTTGGTTCGAAAGACTGTAGGAAAAAATGTTATTGCTATTTTCAGTTCTTTATTATTTCTGATCATGGCCATTCATCACGAGAATGTGCTTTGGATTTCCGGAATGAGCAGTGTAGCCGGGGCGACGTCGGCATTTGTTTCTATATATCTTTTTTTACGATTTCTTGAGCACAATTCTTTATGGCGTTATCTTACCTTGTGCTTCTCTTTTTTCTTTATGGCAGTATCGCTTCTGTGGTATGAAGGGATGCTAGGGATGCCGCTGGTCATCGTGGCAAGTGCAGTGCTTTTTGGTAAGAAACGGGAGTGGGGGCTGTCGATATTTTTTATCCTCCTCATAGTCTTCTATTGGTGGGTACGAACGAGTGCAAACGCAGTTGCTCCAGCGGGTAATTACGGAATCAATCTGATGGCGCTTCCATTCAATAGTATTGGCAATAGTATGGGATATATCGCCATGTCACTTTTTGGACCAAATGCAGCAACATTTTTTTGGAATCTTCGCGAGCTCGTGAAGGCAAATCCGATTGCTGGTATCGTACTTGTTTTTCCATTCATTCTCATTCTTTCGAGAATTCGAAAATTCGCGCTCGATAAAAGTGTGTGGTTTTGGATAAGCGTTTTCATTTTTTCTCTTATTCCCCATCTTGGACTTGGCAACATTGCCGAGCGGTATG
>MFJJ01000006.1 GCA_001780895.1 Candidatus Gottesmanbacteria bacterium RIFCSPHIGHO2_01_FULL_46_14 | reverse complement strand
ACTTATTCCCTTAGCAGAGCTCTCCGGGTACGCGACATCGCTTCGCAGCATGTCCAAAGGGCGAGCTACGTTTTATATGGAACCGAGTCATTATGAAGAAGTACCAAAGAACATCCAAGAAAAGATCATTGCGCAGAAGAATTGACCTGTGTTACAATGCGAAGTAACGCTACGAAGGAGGACCTATGGCAGACCAGCAAAAATTTCAGAGAAATAAGCCGCATCTTAATATCGGAACCATTGGACACGTTGATCATGGGAAAACCACATTAACTTCCGCAATTACCCACGTGCTTGCAAAAGCAGGGTTGGCAAAGGCTCTGAAATACGAGGAAATTGATAACGCGCCAGAAGAAAAAGCCCGAGGCGTTACCATAAACCTTCATCACTCAGAATACGAAACAGCAAAACGACACTATGCCCATATCGACGCACCGGGTCATGCTGACTACGTCAAAAACATGATTACGGGTGCAGCTCAAATGGACGGCGCCATCTTAGTAGTATCTGCTCCGGATGGTCCCATGCCGCAGACCCGGGAACACATTTTGCTTGCCAAGCAAGTAAATGTGCCTGCAATTGTCGTGTTTATGAATAAAGTTGACATGGTGCAGGACAAAGAGCTCCTTGATTTGGTCGAAATGGAAGTTCGTGAGCTCCTTACCAAATACGGATTCCCGGGAGATAAGGTTCCCGTCATTCGGGGAAGTGCGCTCAAGGCGCTTCAAGGAGATGCAGAAGCAGAAAAATCCATTGAAGAACTCATGAAAACCGTCGATGAGTATATTCCGGAGCCGGTTCGGGAGCTCGACAAGCCATTTCTCATGCAGATTGAGGATGTATTCTCGATCAAAGGTCGGGGAACAGTCGTCACCGGAAGGGTTGACCGGGGAAGAGTGAAAGTCAATGAAACCATTGAAATTGTCGGCATTAAACCGACACAGTCGACCGTGGTTACCGGGGTCGAAATGTTCCGAAAGCTTCTTGACGAAGGGCTTGCCGGAGACAATATCGGTGTCCTTCTGCGAGGCATTGAAAAAGAACAGGTGGAACGCGGTCAAGTGCTTGCTGCTCCCGGGTCGGTCAAGCCGCACACGGAATTTGAGGCAGAAGTATATATCTTAGCCAAAGAAGAAGGTGGACGACACACGCCATTTTTTACGGGCTACCGGCCGCAGTTTTACATTGGGACTACCGACGTGACGGCTGAGGTGACTTTGCCGACCGGTGTTGAGATGGTCATGCCGGGAGATAAGACCAAAATGACGGTTAAGCTGATCGTCCCAATCGCTCTTGAAGAAGGCCAGCGGTTCGCTGTCCGCGAAGGCGGCCACACCGTCGGCGCCGGCGTCATTACAAAAATCATTGCATAATCTTATTTAGTCATGCCAAAGGGAAGGATTCGCGTACGTTTAAAAGCGTATGACAGTAGGATCATTGACGACTGCTGTCAGAAAATATTAGATACCGCCGTTCGGACGGGTGCTCGGGTCGTGGGACCAGTACCGCTTCCGACCGATCGGGCACATTTTAATGTTGCGAGATCACCCTTTATCGACCGAAACAGTCGAGAGGATTTTATGATCAAAACGCACAAGCGGCTTATTGATATTATTGAACCGACGGATAAGACAATTGATCAATTGATGCATTTGGATCTGCCGGCTGGTGTAGACGTAGAGTTGAAGATGTAGGGATACTTTGGTATACTTGTGAGTCTCAGATATGACGGAACACCGCATCATATCAACGTAGGAGAAATACCAAAAGTCTCGGATGAGTATAACGACCTCAACCGAGGTCGCTTTTTTTTGGGGAAAACTATGATACCAGGATTACTAGGAATAAAACAAAGTCAGTCACAAACATTTACCGAAGACGGGAAGCGAATTCCTATTACGGTGGTCGAAGCTGGCCCGTGTTGGGTCACTCATATTAGTAATCAAAGCGTCCAGCTTGGGTTTGGCAATACAAAGCACCTTACCAAAGCACAAATAGGACACATTAAGAAAGCGGGGTTAGACAACAAGCCCCGTTTTTTACGGGAAATTAAGACAAATGAAGCAGATCTTCCTAAGGTAGGAGATACCATCGCCGTTGGTGATGTATTTGTACCGGGAGACGCTATCCGGGTAACCGGCACATCAAAAGGAAAAGGTTTTGCCGGAGTCGTCAAGCGCCATCATTTCGCCGGAGGACCCCGGACGCACGGTCAATCCGACCGCGAGCGTGCACCCGGATCGATCGGTCAAACCACAACCCCGGGAAGAGTCTATAAGGGCAAACGCATGGCTGGTCGAATGGGTGGCGATACGGTGACGGTGCGAGGACTCAAAGTCGTTAGCGTCGACCCAACCAATAATATGTTGACGATTAAAGGAGTAGTACCAGGAGGCCGAAAGGGCCTCCTTATCATTCAAAAAGAGCTATGAAAACCGTAAGTTTAAACGTACCAGTTGTTGGAGTTGATGGGAAAACGAAGAGCAAAATTCAACTTCCCAAAGAGCTCTTTGGTGCCAAGGTAAATAAAGCGCTTTTAGCGCAAGCAGTTCGCGTTTACTTGGCTAATCAACGAACAGGCAATGCGGCTACAAAAACGCGCGGTGAAGTCGAGGGGTCGACCAGAAAAATTTATCGGCAAAAAGGGACAGGACGGGCAAGACACGGTGCAATTCGGGCACCGATTTTTGTCGGGGGCGGCATAGTATTCGGTCCAAAACCGCGCGATTTTAGTCTAAAACTGCCTCAAAAAATGAGGAGAGCCGCCTTGGCTAGCGCTTTAACATCAAAGCTCACCGATGTCATCATTGTTGATGGACTCGGGGATATCGAAAAAACAAAAATTATGGCCAGAACACTCGTGGCCGTGGGAGCGACAGGCAAAACCCTTTTGGTGACGAGTGCAAGTAATAATCGAGCAGCAAGAAATATTGCCGCCGTCGACGTCATACCCGTCAATATGTTATATGCCTATGCGGTAGTATCGCACCAGAAACTTGTTTTTATGAAAGAAGCAGTTAAAAAATTATGAATCAAACCGTTCGTCGGCCATTGATTACAGAAAAGTCACTCTCCCAAGCAGCAAAGGGGTGGTATACGTTCGCCGTAACCGAAGCGGCGAGGAAACAAGATATTGCTCGAGAAATCGGACAACTCTACAACGTAAACGTAACAGATGTGCGCACCGCTAGTATGCACGGCAAAGAGCGCCGCGCAGGTAAAAAAATGAAACGGGTAGCTAAGAGCGACTGGAAGAAAGCAGTTGTGCATTTAGTCAAAGGACAAACGATTGCAGCGTTTGAAGTAACACAAGAGGCTGAAAAGAAATAAACAAATGAATGATTAAAATGATTTGAATCATTTTAATTCATATGCAAACACAAAGGATAAAAAGTTTAACGAGCATACTCCCGAAAAATTCCGGGAGGGATGCCTATGGTCATGTTGCTGTCAGGCACCAGGGGGGCAGGCATAAACGTTTCTATCGGGCCATTGATTGGAAACGGGACAAAGACGCCATCTCTGCACGAGTTTTATCAATTGAGTACGATCCCAATCGTTCTGCTGATATTGCACTCCTAGGGTACGCGGATGGGGAAAAGCGATTTATCATCGCTCCCGTAGGACTGGTGATCGGACAAACCGTACAAAGTGGACAAAAAGCAGACGTCAATGCTGGCAATAGTATGCCATTAGGATTTTTGCCTGTGGGCACGATTGTACATAACCTGGAAATTAAGCCGGGGCACGGCGCACAGATGATTCGAAGTGCCGGAAGCAGTGCTATGGTGCTCGCTAAAGAGGGAGCTACGGTGCAAGTAAAACTTCCGTCAGGGGAAATTCGGCTGTTTGACGAAAAGTGCCGTGCGACCGTAGGGCAAATCGGTAATGTTGAGTGGAGAAATCGTGTTATAGGCAAAGCCGGACGAAGCCGCCACATGGGAATACGTCCCACCGTTCGTGGCGTTGCACAAAATCCCAGAAGTCACCCCCATGGCGGTGGTGAGGGACGAAGCGGTATCGGACTCCCGTCGCCCAAAAGTCCATGGGGCAAAAAAACGTTAGGGAAAAGAACGAGAAAAAGGAAAAAATACAGCGATCGATACATTGTACAAAGAAGGAAATAACTCTATGGCACGAAGTAGTAAAAAAGGACCGTACATCGATAAAAGAGTGCTTGTCAAAGTAAACAAGCAGAAGGCTGGTGGCGATCGGAGCCCGATTAAGACTTGGTCACGAGCTTGTCAGATAGCACCGGAGTTTGTTGGTCACCGGTTTGCTATTCACAACGGACGAACATTTATAGAACTTTTTGTTACTGAGGCAATGGTTGGTCATAGACTCGGAGAATTTTCGCCAACACGCATGTTTCGCGGTCATGGACAGGTGACAAAACGGACAATGGATAAAACTTAATATGGATTACCAAGCCACATCAAAATATGTGCGGGTGAGTACACGGAAAGTCCGGCTTGTTGCCGATAGCATTCGCCGTATGAAACCGGATGCTGCGCTTTCCTATCTTTCCGCAATGCCCAAGGCAGCAGCCCAACCCATGAGCAAAGTCCTCCGTTCAGCTCTTGCCAATGCGAAGGAGAAACAAGTCAAACCCGAAGTTCTCACGATGAAAACAATAGAAGTTATGGGAGGGCCGGTCATGAAGCGATTTCGCGCGGTGTCGAGAGGGAGCGCGCATTCATACAAGAAACGAATGACACATATCAGGGTTGTATTAACTGATGAAAACCCTCAAGGCTAAGCCTTGGGGAACTTTAAGGCTTAGCCTTGATTAAACATATGGGACAAAAAATTCATCCAAAAGGGTATCGAATCGGAACGGTGTTTACCTGGTCGTCGCGATGGTTTGCGGATAAACGGCTCTACAGAGCACTTCTTTATGAAGACGTGAAGATTCGGGAAGAATTGTTCCGGAGGCTTAAATCGGCGGGACTATCAGAAGTAGAAATCGAGCGATCGATTAACAAGGTAAAAATTACGCTTCATGTCGCGCGTCCCGGAGTCGTTATTGGTCGCGGAGGAAGCGGACTTGAGGAGATAAAGAAATATCTCGAAGCCTTTGTTGCGGATGTAGCCAAGCCCCGTTTGGGCAAGGGGGAAGCGAAACAAAAACTCGAATTGTCAGTCGAGCCGGTGAAGGAGCCAAATCTTCAGGCCTATCTTGTTGCAACAACGATTTCTGACCAACTCGCCAAACGCTTGCCGCATAAACGAGTGGGCAATCAAGCCATTGAGCGTGTTATGAGTGCTGGAGCTAAGGGAGTACGAGTGCTGTTATCTGGTCGCATCGGAGGAGCCGAGATCGCCAGGCGAGAAAAATATCAGGCAGGGACCGTACCACTTTCGACGATTCGGGAAGAAATTGATTTTGCCTCAGTTCCGTCGCTTACAAAATCGGGGTATATCGGAGTAAAAGTGTGGATTTGTAGAAAGAGTTAACTATGTTGGCACCAAAACGAGCAAAATACAGAAAATCATTCCGGGGTAAGCGCGGCGGCAACTCAATTCGGGGCAGTGAAGTGAATTTTGGGGAGTATGGTTTGAAAGCGATTACGCGCGGGTGGGTAACCAGTCGTCAAATTGAAGCCGCTCGTCGAGCGCTTACTCACTCGACGCGTCGGGGAGGAAGAGTGTGGATTCGGATATTTCCGGATAAACCCATAACGAAAAAACCATCCGAAACGCGTATGGGAAGCGGTAAGGGAGACGTCTATGAATATGTGGCCGTCGTGCGCCCCGGGCGCATGTTATTTGAAATGGCGGGGGTGACTCTTGATCAGGCAAAAGAAGCCATGCGGCTCGCAAGCGCGAAGCTTCCCATACGAACGGTCTTTATGGTGAAGGAATAATATGAAAAAAAACGAGAAAAAATCATTATTGGAAAAATCTATCCCCCAACTGCAAAAACTGGAAGGGGATTTGAACCGGGAGATCGAAGTCCTGCGTGTGAAACGATTCACCGAACAAAACAAAAACACCCGCTCGATTGGAGCCTTACGAAACAAAAGGGCAGTAATAGGTTCGATGATACGACAAAAAGAGTTAGGAGGGGCAGTATGATACGTACAATGACCGGAGAGATCGTTTCTACAAAGACGCCACATATGGTTGTCGTGTCGGTCGTGCGAATCTGGAGACACCCGGTGTATAAAAAGGCGGTTCGAAAGGCAAAGCGATTTGCCGCCCACAACGACACGCTTGAGCTTGTCGTCGGCGACCGCGTTGTTATTGCTGAGACAAAACCGATGAGCAAAACAATACATTTTAAGGTAGTGAGTAAGCTATGACCAGGGTTTGTCATCCCGGCCTCCGAGCCGGGATCCAGTCAAGAAAAACACTGGATTCCGGGTCAAGCCCGGAATGACAAGAAAAAAATATGATTCAACGAAAAACCAGATTAATTGTTGCTGATAATTCGGGCGCGCAGGAAATGTCCGTTATTCATATTTATGGTTCCTCCAAGCGGGCATTTGCGGGGTTAGGGGATATTGTTCAATGCGTTGTCCGCAAAGCAGACCCAACGGGTACGGTTAAAGATGACGAACTCGTTAAAGTTGTTATTATTCGGACCAGAAAAGAGCACGGTCGGTCCGATGGATCCTACATTCGTTTTGATGATAATGCGGGCGTTGTGATTGATAATGCCGACGACAAAAATCCACGGGGGACGCGCGTATTTGGTCCGGTTGCCCGGGAACTGAAAGAAAAGGGTTTTGACAAAATCGCCAGCATGGCAACAGAGCTATACTAGTCTTTTTGTGTGATCCCGGCCTCCGAGCCGAGATCCAGTCAAGAAAAACACTGGATTCCGGGTCAAGCCCGGAATGACAAATGAAAATATATGAAAATAAAAAAGGGAGACACTATTATTGTCACATTAGGAAAAGACCGTGGAAAGAAGGGAAAAGTGGAAAAAGTTTTCCCTAAACAAGAAGCGGTACAGGTCGCTGGCGTCAATACGTATAAGCGACACATGAAAAAACGGGATGAAAAAAATCCCGGAGGTATCGTTGATAAGAATAGGCCAATATCGGTTTCTAAAGTAAGCGTGGTATGCCCATCATGCGGAAAACCAACGCGCGTGGGATTTTTAGTCACTAAGAACGAAAAAGTTCGGATTTGCCGAAAGTGTGGAAAAAAACTATGACACCTGATCCGTTAATCAATCCCATGGCCGTACCAAAACTCGTCAAAATAGTCGTTAACTGCGGCATGGGTGAGGTTTTGAAAGAAAAGAAAGCAATGGAAGCTATGAGCGCACAGCTTGCCGTCATTACGGGACAAAAGCCTATGGTGACGCGGGCAAAGCGTGCGATCTCAACGTTTAAACTCCGTGCGGGAGATTCCATTGGGCTCAAAGTGACCCTGCGGGGCAAACGAATGGTTGATTTTTTGACGAAATTCGTTACTATTGCTCTTCCGCGTGTCCGTGATTTTCGGGGAGTACCCACGGGCGGATTTGATGGCCACGGCAATTTTACGATGGGCATCATTGAACAGTCGATATTTCCCGAGCTCGAGTATGCGCTTATAGATAAGGCACGGGGATTTGAGGTAACATTTGTGACTACCGCACAGTCAGACGATCATGCCAGGAAGCTTCTCGAGCTTTTGGGTATGCCGTTTGCCCAGCCTGCCGGCAGGCAAGGAAAATAATTATGGCCAAAACAAGCGATGTCGTAAAGTTTTACAAAAAGCAAAAGTATCCGGTACGCATGAAATTCCGTTGTTCATTGTGCGGAAGATCGCGGGCGTATATGCGGCAATTTGGGATATGCAGATTGTGTTTTAGAGAAAGAGCTCATAAAGGCGAGCTCCCTGGTGTTATTAAAGCATCGTGGTGAAAACCGTCAAGGCTAAGCCTTGGGGCGCTTTAAGGCTTAGCCTTGATAGATACATATGGTAAATGATCCAATAGGCGATTTGCTCGCCCAAATAAAAAACGGAAGCTTAGCAGGTAAGCAAGAGATTGTATTGCCATTTTCGACGATGAAACTGGCTGTGGCTTCCATCCTTGCCGGTGAAGGATACGTCGCTCAGGTCGAGAAATCCGGTACCGATCCCAAAGCGATGCTTCACATTGGCCTTCGGTATGAAAATGGAAAATCGGTGGTCACCGATCTCAAGCGCAAAAGTAAGCCGGGTATGCGGGTATACATCGGAAAAGATAAAATTCCAACGGTATTAGGAGGCATGGGAATATCGATTCTGTCAACGCCGCAAGGCGTCATGACGGGCAAAGATGCAAAAAAACGCGGAGTTGGCGGAGAACTTTTATGTGAAGTGTGGTAGCGAAATATGTCTAGAATAGGAAATCAACCAGTCAGCGTTCCATCGGGTGTCACGGTTCATCAGACCCCTGGTTCGCTTGTGGTCAAAGGTCCAAGAGGGGAGCTTACACTCAACGTGCCCGATGGTATTTCTGTATCGCATAAGGGAGAGGTTCTTGTTGTGGCAAGAAAAGGTGATCATCGATTTCTTCGCGGAGCACACGGGGCATTCCGTGCTCATGCGCAAAACGCAATCACGGGAGTAAACAATGGGTGGAGCAAGACGCTTGAACTTTCCGGTGTCGGATTTCGCGCCAGCCTTTCGGGGTCAGATCTCGTTTTGACGGTTGGATTCTCCCATCCCGTGACCATTAAACCGCCGGCGGGTATAACATTTACCATGAACGAAGGAAAAATAGTCGCAAGCGGCATTGATCGACATACGGTGGGACAGATTGCCGCCGATATTCGCAGTGTCAAGCCGCCGGAGCCGTATAAAGGAAAAGGCATAAAATATGTAGGAGAACACGTTCGTAAAAAGGCAGGAAAAGCTAAAGCAGTCGGTGGAGCACCAGGAGCAAAATGAAAACGAGAATAGAAATGAGAAAAAAACGCAAAGCGCGGATTAGGGCCGTCATCACCGGCACCGCGGCGCGTCCACGACTAGCCGTTTTTCGATCTGGACGGGCTATGATTGCCCAACTTATCGATGACGGGGCGGGTAAAACGATTATTGCCAAACGGACAGAGGGAAAAAATATTGCTGCAGCTACTGCTCTTGGAAAAGAAATTGCAGCTATGGCAGGAAAGCACAAGATTTCAGCCGTGGTGTTTGACCGGGGAGGGTTCCGTTATCATGGCGCAGTTAAAGCATTGGCCGATGCAGTCAGAGAAGGGGGAATACCTATATGAGATACCAACAACGAGGGGGAGATCGGACAATGAGCGAATTTGACGAGAAAATCGTTCAGGTCAACCGCGTATCAAAAAAGACCAAGGGCGGCAACAAAATCAGTTTTTCAGTGCTTGTTGTTGTGGGTGATAAAAAAGGTCGAGTCGGTGTGGGGCTCGGAGGAGCTCCCGATGTATCCTCGGCGGTCCGCAAGGGAGTTACCTATGCAAAAAAACATATGATAACCGTTCCGATGAGAAAAACGACTATTCCTCATGAAGTCCGTATTAAGCGCGGAGCGGCAATAGTGCTTCTCAAGCCCGCGCCACCAGGAACCGGTATTATCGCCGGAGGAGCAGTTCGGGCAGTCGTCGATGCAGCCGGAATCCGGGATATTGTGTCTAAAATTTTGGGAAGCAAGAATCAGGCGTCCAATGTCTATGCAACCATGGAAGCGCTGAAACATTTTAAAACTCGATAACTATGGAGTTGGAAAAAATAATTAAAAAATCAAAAAAACGTCTTGGACGTGGTCATGGGTCTGGGAAAGTGAAGACGTCGGGTCGGGGACAGAAAGGTCAAAAAGCCCGCGGAACGATACCGGTCGGATTTGAAGGCGGGCAGCTTTCCCTCATGAAGCGTTTGCCGCTCTTGCGGGGGAAGGCAAAAAATAAATCCCATCAAGTTCGTGTCGCTCCACTGTCTATTGCTAAGCTGGGTGATGTACCCGAGGGTTCCCAAATAACCTTGGCTCTATTAAAAAAACATACATTAATTGGTGATAACGTTATGCGGGTTAAATTGCTGGGATCAGAAAAAATTTCCCACGCATATACGGTGAAGGTAGCATATTCGCAATCAGCAAAAGCCGCAATTGAAAAAGCGGGCGGTACTGTACAATAAGCGTATGGAAAAATTGCTGTCGCCACTTATCAATAGCTGGCGGACGCCGGAGCTGCGCCGGAAGATTTTGATTACGGCGGCTCTATTTGTGGTGTTCCGAATTTTTGCACACATTCCAATTCCCGGCGTTGACCGGACGAAACTCGCGAGCCTTTTTTCACAGAATCAATTCTTAGGGCTTCTGGACATTTTTTCCGGAGGGACACTCGTCAATTTTTCTATTATGGCCCTTGGGTTGAACCCATATATCAACGCCTCGATTATCCTGCAGCTCCTTACCATCGTATTTCCTAAGCTCGAAGAACTTCAAAAAGAAGGAGAGTACGGCAGAGAGAAAATCAATCAGTATACGCGATTTCTCGCCGTTCCCCTGGCGGTGCTCCAGTCCATAGGAATGTTTGCGCTTCTGCGAAATCAAGGCATTGTTGCCTCCAGCGACCCGCTGTCTCTTATATCCATCGTCGTAACCATGACTGCTGGAACGGTGTTTGTTATGTGGTTAGGGGAGCTCATCACAGAATACGGGATTGGCAACGGAATTTCCCTCCTCATTTTTGCCGGTATAGTAGGAAGACTGCCGGTATCGCTTGCAAAAACTGCAACGGTCGTGACTCCCGAATCAATCACCAATACCATACTGTTTGCCGGATTGGCAGTGGTTGTTATAGCAGCGACCGTTTTTGTCAATGAAGCGGTTCGAAGGATTACGGTTCATTACGCGCGCCGGATTCGTGGTAACAAGATGTATGGAGGCAATACTTCGTATCTGCCTTTACGTGTTAATCAGGCCGGAGTGATTCCCATTATATTTGCGGTGTCTCTCGTGCTGTTGCCGTCGCTCGTTGGAGGATTTTTAGCCCAGGTCAATAATCCCCTTGCAGGAAACATCGGAAGGTTGCTTACCAACATTTTTAACCCCAACGGAATTTCATATAACGTGATCTATTTTCTGCTGGTTATCGGATTTACCTACTTTTATACCGCGATTACCTTTAATCCTACAAAAATTTCAGGAGAAATCCAAAAGCACGGAGGATTTATTCCAGGTATCCGGCCAGGAGCGCCAACAGCGTCGTATCTCAACTACATTTTGACGAGAATTACCCTTGCCGGTGCGCTCTTTTTGGGGACGATTGCAATATTCCCTTCTATTGCCCGCGGAACGACGGGCGTGACCACGCTTCTTGTTGGTGGAACGAGCGTCCTTATCGTCGTTTCGGTCGTACTGGAAGCAGTGAAATCTCTCGAAGCGCAACTGGTTATGAGAAATTATGAAGGATTTTTGAAGGAGTGATAGCCATCAAGGCTAAGCCTTGGGGCACTTTAAGGCTTAGCCTTGAACGACAGTAGGAAGGAGATATATGAAAATTATTCTTATGGGGATTCAGGGTTCGGGAAAGTCAACGCAGGGGAGTTTGCTATCGGAGAAGCTTGGAATTCCCTACCTTTCAAGCGGTCATATTTTCCGCGATATTGCCAAGGAGGTAACTCCCTGGGGTCGATACGTCAAAGAAACGCTCAACGCAGGCTATCTCATCTCTGATGAAAAAACCGTTCCGATTATCGAGGAATATCTCTCAAAACCGGAGTATACAAAAGGGTATATCCTCGATGGATTTCCACGGACTGTCCCTCAGGCCGAAGAATTTCGCAATAATGTCGACAAAGTTTTTTACTTAAAAGTTTCTGATAAAGAAGCGTTGTGGAGACTCTCAGACCGACTTGACGAAGGAGTTCGAGAAGATAATACACTCCAAGCGATACGCAAGCGAATCAAGCTTTTTCACGACCTGACCGAGCCGGTTCTCGATTATTATCGCAAGCTGAACAGACTTATCGAAGTAGATGGAGAAAAATCTATCGAAGAGGTCTTCAGCGAAATTGTGTCTCATGTTTCCTCATGAGAAG
>MFJJ01000005.1 GCA_001780895.1 Candidatus Gottesmanbacteria bacterium RIFCSPHIGHO2_01_FULL_46_14 | reverse complement strand
GACTCAATCAGGGAAGGGTCAATGTTGTAGGTATCTGGTTCGCAGTCAACAAAAACCGGCTTGGCGCTGGCGTGGATCACGGCTAACCAGGTAGCGGCCATGGTAAAGGCGGGAACAATCACCTCATCGCCCTTACCGATACCCAGGGATAAAATGGCGAGATGAAGAGCGGTGGTGCCGTTACTAACAGTGACGGCATACTTAACTCCCAGGAATTCGGCAAAACCTGCTTCAAACTCAGAAACATACTTTCCGGCGGAAGAGATCCAGCCGGTTTCCAGGGCATCGATAACGTTTCTTTTGGACTCCTCGGAAAGAACGGGCTCATTGACAGGAATGGGCTTAGTGGCTGTCTGGTTCGTCACGATAAATTTTGGCATTTTTGTCGCCCGGATACGGGCCCTGTTTAATTTCAATGATGCGGCATTTCTTTAAAACTTTTAGCCCATGTCCGCCACCGACGAAAAGAATGAAGTCGCCTTCATTGAGGATGGTCTGTTTAACCACTTTCCAGCCGGTGGTGTAAAGGGTAACTTCGATGCTCCCTTTTTCGATGTAAAGAAACTCCTGGGTGGTATCGACTTTATACTTTATATCTTGTCGGTGAATATGATCTTTTATCTCTTTGCCGGTGGGGTGTTCAATGAGACCGAGCTGTAGGGAGTAATCCGGTGGGGTGAGAAATTTGACGCCATCGGCCTTAAGTGAATGACGAAAGATGTGGGCTAGAACTTCAACATGTTCAACTGTTTCGATGGTCACGGCTCGCTTTTACAAAATCCTTAATGATTGCCCCTATCCTATCAGTAAAGCCTGCCTGAGTCCAGAGTTTTACGCGGCGGTGGCCGTTGGAAATAAGTTTTGTCCGAAGACTGGCTCGAGAATATATTTTGGCGATAGCGGAAGCGATTTCTTTTGGTTTATCAGGGTTAGCCAATAAACCGGCGTTACCTAACTGATCACGACAGCCTCTGATGTCGGAGGTGATGACCGATGTTCCCATAACCCAGGCCTCAAGGACTGGGATATTGGTTGGTCCAAAATAGGTGGGCATAATCAAGGCGGTGGCTAACTTATAGAGAGCGGAGAGCTGTGGCTTAGTGACAAAACCTAAGTAGTGAACCTGATCGCTGATTTTGTTTTTTATAGCATAGCTGTCCGCCGCTGGGAAACTACTGAAATCAGCGTCTTTGGACCCAGTGAGAACGAGGTGAATTTTTTTACCTTTTTTCTTCAGCAAGACTAGGCTTTTGAGTAAATTAAGATGGTTCTTGTGTGGCCAGAATTTGGCTGGGTAGTAGATAAAGCGGGAAGGCAGTTTCAAGTCGTGGACAGTTTGCTTTAAAACTTTGGGGCTAATTTTAGTCTGTAAGTCGCTCGGTGGTAGATAGGGTAAGGAAACGACGCGATCCGGATCGGTTGGATAGAAGTTAAGCCAGTCCTCTTTACCGATTTTCGAGTCGACCAAGACGCGAAAAGCCTGGTCATTGATGTTGGTAAAGCCATATTCTCGGTGTTCCCAACGGCCGCCGGCGGACACTTCCGGAAATTGGGGGTTGAGACGGTGCTGGAGATCATGGACGGTGACAACGGCAGGAGTGGCCGCCAAGAAGGATAGATTTGACGAGGTGGGGTAAAAGATTAGGTCCAGATTCTGTTCCTCAACGGCTTTTATTTGGGCGGTCATAGTTAAACGATAGATGGGGGTCAGGAGATGATAAAGACGAAAGCGATAAAGGAGCTGAGTAAGCCAGGGGGCAACTCGGGCTAGGGTATATGAAATTAAGTCGCGGGTTTTGAGGGAAATTTCTCTGGTTCGAGAATAGAGATCGACCAGGGTAAAGTTTCTGTGATGAAGAAATTTGGCGGGGACGTCGGCCGAGGTGCTGATGATAACGTACTGGTGACCAGGGATATGGGCCAAGGCCTCCAGAATAGCAACCGAGTAAGTGTAGACGCCACCCTGATCTCCAGTGGGGGTGAAATAGATGCCGATTCTCATTTTTTCTTTGCAGCAACGATGAACATATCCCATTCCGAATCGGAGACCTCGGCCTCCAGCTTAAGGAAGGGACAGGCTTTGAGGAGGTGTAAATTATTGGCTTCCAGGTGGCCATCAATTTCCGGTAAGGACAAATAGCGCATATGGTGGATCTCTTCCGACTCGGCCGTTTTTTTGTTACCAGTCAAGGAAAAAACATGAAACTTGATTTGGATCTGATTTTTTCGATGAAGTAGGGATGACTGAGTCAGACGGATAATGCGAGATTTTCCAGCCTTTATTTCCTTAATCCGGTCGGTGGGTGGGTCGGCAATAACAGCGGGGGCATACCAACAATCAAAAAGGAATAGGCCGCCTGGCTTTAGGTGGTTACTGACATTTTGGAGCATGGCAGTAAGATCGGAGTTGGTGACCTGATAGCCAATGACGTTAAACATGGCCATGGCGAAGTCGTACTTTTTATTTAGGGAAAAACGACGGACGTCAGCATGATGAAGAGTGATCTTTTTTTGGAGACGAGCGGACTTAATTTTTTTTTGGGCGTTCGATAGCATAGTGGTTGACTGATCCAGACTAGTAACGTGATAGCCATTTTTGGCCAGTAGAATGTCGTGACTGCAAGTGCCGCAACCGAGACTAAGAATGTTCTTGACTGGTATCGGGGACATTTTTTTGATAACCGAACGGATAAACTCTACTTCGGCGGGATAATCTTTTTTTTCGTAGAGACGGTCGTAAAATTGAGAATAAGCTTGAAATACGGGCATTAGAGATACTTTTTTATAATGTTTATCAGCTGGGCCATTCTAACTTCGTAGGTGTGGTCTTTGAGGGTGCGCTTTTGACCGTTTTTGGCTATTTCACTCCTCTCTGATTCATGGGTAAGATAGTATTTTATTTTGCTCACGATCTCATTGAGGTTCTTGTAGGTGACGACTTCCTTACCGGGAACAAATAATTCACCGAGATTGTCTTTCTGGTCGGTTAAGAGCATAGCACCGCAGCCTGTGGCTTCGTAAAGGCGCATGTTGTTGGCGTTGTTTTCGGCGACGTCGATGTGTCGATTAAGGGTGATTTTACTTTGGAGCATGAGTCGGTACATGTCCTTGCCCCAGGCTTCACCATGATGATATTGGTACAGTTTACTCTTGGGGTCGAGGTCGTCCTTACCATATCCCCAGATATCAAACTTGACTTTTTCGGCCAATTGGTTGAGGAGACGGTAACCTTTTTTGTGAGCGCGACTAATGCCACCGATAAAGGTAACGTCGTAAACCCGTTTTTGCCTGGGGAGCTTGTCTAAAACTGACGCCTCAAAGCAGAGAGGCAGGTACTCGGTCTTGATACCCTGACGTTTTAGCTTAGGTAAATAATGGGGGAAGGAGGTAATAATCAAGTCGTAGGGGTCAAAGTTACGCCAAAAGGGAAGTGGGCAAGCGATCTGACCAACAATGAGTTTAACCTTTGGTTTCATGCGTTGAAGAAAGTCGGGGTCGATGTAGCCTAGGTTGTGACTATAAAGAATATCTGGTTTGAAGTGATTGATTTGTCTTTCCAATACTTTGAGCTCCCGATTCTGAGCAATTTTTCCGGAAATAATCGGGAAACGGGAGATGACGGCATCCTGAATTTTTTCTTTCAGAGACATCACAATGTTGGTATTTTCGTCAAGCCAGCGCTGCTGTAAGAACTGATTATTTATGGTAATGTCATGGGCCTGGTGCCCTAATCCGGTCAGGGCCTTGGAGTAGAAATCGGCGGTACCGAACAAGTCCCGCATCATCCGTTTTTGCTGCTGATGATAGGGCAGATCTTTTGCCTTCGGATTTTCCTGATAGAAGGATTTCAAAAAGGCAGGATAGTAGGGGTCAAGGATTAAGAACTTCATAGTTAAAGTAGTATAAATGAGGAATGATTTCCTGTGAATGGCAGAGAAGTTTGTTGCTTAGGTGACGGAGATACATGGTCCGATCATCTAAATCATCTTTGATTGCCCGTTTGGAACCGATCTGGCTATCGGGTAGACATTGGTTGATACTAGGGGTGATAAATTTTAGTTTTTGAAGGGCGGCTTGAGTCAGCAAGTCCCCGACCGGCACGCCTTCGAGGGGAATATCCTTTTCTAAATAGCAGTTGGTTAGAAACGACCGCATAAAACCCTCTTTTTCATACCAAATCATGTCCGGATCAACAAAGAAGATCGAGACTTGACCGCCGGGAGGGTTTTCACACCAACGAATAATGTCAGAAACCCGGGGGAGTTCGGCCTTGACCCAACCATAGATATCAAGCTTACCGGTAGCATAATTAATTTCCTGGCGAGTCAGAAAACCGGGTTGATAGGTTAATTTGAGGGAGTACAGGTAACTACTTACCAAGAACGCGGCTAAAACGATAAAAACCGAATTAGATATTAGTTGTTGCCAACGGTGGCGGTATTGATTGGCCAATTGGAGAGAAAGAAGGAGCAATAACCACAGCTGAAGGTGCTGGTGATAGCGGGTGTAAAAACCAGAAAAATATTTGAGGATGACTAATTCGATAACAACCGTGGATATTAAAAATAAGGAAACAGTTCTAACCTTGGTGGATCGGTTAAGATAGAAAAATATTGGGGTGGTTAGGACTAGGATCTGAAGAAAATTATTGGCCGGAAAAAGGCCTTCCATTATCGGCCGAAGGTGGGCGAGGTCAATTGGGGTGGTCCAGTTGCCGGTGAAGTTAATGGCAGTTTGACCACCGAACATGGGATAAAGTGGGTTACCGTAGGCAATTAGGTTTTTTAGATACCAGTAGCCGCCAAAAGCGATGACCATAAGAAACGGCAGGACTAGATTGCGCGGTTTAATTTTGGGGAAAATCATAAACGCGGCGGCTGGAAAAATAGCGGCTGCCGCACTTAAAGAGGTATATTTGGTTCCTAAAGCCAGTCCCCAAAATATGGCGGAAAATGATAGTAAAGACTGGGATGGGCTTATAACGAACTCTATTAGAAGCAGTAGGCCGATGAGCATGAAGGAATAGGTGGCAACGTCAACAAAACCAATGGTGGCGGCTTGAACCACCGCTTGGGGGAGGCTGAAGAAGGCAAAAACAAAAAGGTAGGCTGGAGGTCGGCCAAATAACCGCTTGAGGGAGGTAAAGGCAAACATCATGGCAGTGGTCAATATGGCGAAGTGAGTTAGTCTAACTACCGAATAAGTTTTGGTTAAAGCGAAGGTTAAGACGAAAAACAGATCGAAGACTTGAGGTAGGCTTTGATAAAAGTTGCCGTCGAAACGCCAGGTGGTCAAATGGGCGAGCTGGGCGGGAGAGATAAAGTGATAAGCCATTTCGTCGGAGTAGTACGGAGGCAGTGAGGCTTTAATGAAGACGGCTGGTAAAAATGGGGCAATAACCAAAAGGGGAAATTTTAGCGGCCACCAGGCGACAGCTAATTTTTTCAGTTCACCCGCCCGAAGGTAATGGGGCAGAGTGATTAGGTCGAGGACTAGAATAGTAAGGGCGATGCGAAGCTGGCTGGGTGGCAGAAAAAAGCGAAGCAAAAACCAGAGGAGGCTAAAAAAGCCCAATCCAATTAGCCAGTTGATGATCCTACTAGAGTCAAGTTGGCGTTTGGAAAAGAGGGATTTGATAAATGTGCCCCAGAGGTCAAAGGAGAAAAAGATTAGAAAAAAAAGACTGATCGTCGCGGGGTTAAGTGGTTGAAAGTACTCAGAGAGCGGCATAGTCAAAATAGTAGAGGTTTGGCTGGACTTCTTTCGAGTTGCAAATGACAATATTGTTTAGTTGGCGAAGGTAAAGTTGGTGGTCGCCTTCGTAATCAAGGTGCTTCTTTACTTCGGCCCGAGGTAAGCAGTGATTGGGGGTGATGGTCCAGAACTTGAGCTTTTTTTCCCGGGCGGTAGTTAGGACCAGGTCGATGGGTAAGCCCTCAAGCGGGGCGTTTTCAAAGTAACAATTGGTCATAAATGACCGCATAAAACCATCGTATTCATACCAGATCATATCCGGGTCGAAGCGCGTCAGGGCCGTGGGTTGACCGGAGGGTGGGTTTTCACACCAGTCAATCCCCGCTTTAACCCTGGGAAACTTTTGCTCGACCCAGCCGTAAATATCAATCTTACCCAGAGCGAAGTTAATTTCGGTCCAGTTTACGAACTTGAGGGAGTTGGTATTTTTGATGGTTAAGACAAAGCTGGCCAGAACAACATAGAAGAGTAAGAGATAAAAACACTTGGCGACTAGATTCAATAGTATCGAACGGTATTGATTGGCCAATTGGACGCAAATTAACAAGAGCATCAGAAGTTGGAGGTGTTGCTGATAGCGAAGATAGAAGCCAGAAAATTGCTTGAGAAGGAAAAATTCCAAGACAATGGTGAGGGTGAGGACGGCGGAGGCAGATCTCGTTTTGGGGTTTTTATTTACGAAGGCTAGCACGGGAGCAGTAAGAAGAGCGACTTGTAAGAAGACGTTGCCCGGTAAAAGCTCCTTGATTATCGACGGCAGATTACGGAGGGTAATCGGCGTCGTCCAGACAAAAAAGTTGACCGCCTGGGTCTGGCAATATTGGGCATAACGCAAACATGGTAGTAAAAACGGATAAATGGGATTGCCGTAGGCGACCAGATTTTTTAAATACCAGTAGCCGCCAAATAAGGTGAGTAACAATACTGTGGTGATTAGAGTTTTGGGCTTGATTAGTTTTTTAAATACGAGCTTATGTCTTAGTAAAACAAGGGTTAAAAATGAAGTCGAAAGGGTGACAAAAACCGTGACGGCGGTGTATTTAGTACCCAGAGCCATGCCCCAAAAAATCGCCGAGAGGTAGAGGGCTTGGACTTTTTTGGTAAAAAAGAAATCCATTAGGTTGATGAAGCCGATTAGGACAAAGGAATAGGTGGCAACATCGACATAGCCTAGGGTGGCGGTCAGAATAGTATCGGTGGGCAAGCTAAAGAAAGTAAAAACAAAGAGAAAGCCAACCAACCAACCAAAATGAGCTTTCAGTTTTTGGTAAGCAAAGATCATGGCGGTAACCAGAATTGAAAAATGAAATAGGCGAACTATGGAATAAGTTTTTGTTAGGGCGAAAGCCAGATTAAAGAAGGTATTAAAGAGCATTGGAACGTTGCTATATAACCCCCCGTCGAAACGCCAGACATCAATTAACTTGAGGAAATACGGCGGGATAAATTGGTAGGCCATTTCATCGGCGTAGTATGGAGGCAGTGAGGCCTTGACAAAGACCGCCGGTAGAAATGGGGCAATGGCTAATAGGGGAACCTTTAATTGCCAGATGGTCGAGAAGAGCCTCGGTAGTTCCCGGTTTCGAAGATATGACGGCAGAGAGATGACAGCTAGGATAATTAGGCTAACCAAAGCGTGGGTTTGGCGCGGAGGAATAAAGAAGCGCAAGATAAACCAAATAAAAATGAAGAAGCCAAAACCGATTAGCCAGTTGATAATTCTGGTTTGATCCTTGCGGGATGATTTAACGATAAAACGTTTGATAAAAGTTCCCAGGGCATCAAAAAAAACGAAAAGGGCCAGGGAAATTAATAGGATCGGTGGGTTGAGAGGCCAGTAGAAATCAGAAAGCCTAAGTAATTCGCTCATCGATAAGCATGAATAATACCAATATTGTCTTCAAGAGGATGGGGTCGGGTAATTAACTTATAGCCAGCCTGGTGGAGCCTGGTGACAATTTCCTCATGACGGTGCGAGGTGAGAGCATCGTGATATTCGAGAATAACTTCTTTGATTGATGGATATGGAAATCGAGGAGTTTGGAGTAAGATATCGAATTCCGCCCCTTCAGCGTCAATTTTAAGGATATCGACTTGCTCAAGCCGGTGCTGTTTCATGAGATCAGGAATAGTGGTTAATTGAACCCGAGTTTTGGTGACTTGATAAGGCAGGCGGGTCTTACTAAGAGAGGAGAGGCCGTTTGCTTGACAAGAATAGAAGGTGGTTGAACCGCTGTTGTTGCTAACGGCTTGGTTAATCAGGGTGACATTGGTACAGTGATTGAGCTCTTTGTTGGTTTTGAGAAGCTGGAAAGTTTTTGGATCGGGCTCGAGAGAATATATCTTTGCCTTCGGAAAAAGCCTCGACATATATACTGTACAGGTTCCAATGTTGGCGCCAATGTCAATGATGGTTTTGGCGTTCTTAGTCTTTGGTCGATAATCGTCATCGTAGAAAACCTCTTTGATGGTCAGGGCGCTTAAGAAATGGTTGATTTCGAAAACGGGACCAGTCTTGAGACGGAGTCGATAATTTATAAAGGGAAAAAAGCGGGATAAAACAATCAGTGGCCAGTTGGCAACACAGTCAGCGAGGTAAAAAATTTGTTGGTAATAGTTAAGAGTCCGCGGTATTGTTTTCATACGTCAGCATCAGGCAAACGGTTGACTAAATGGGTCTTGATAGTTTCAATAAGGAAGACCCAAATAAATAATAAGGCATTAAAGGAAACTAGTAACAATTTAGTACCCAACCGAGAATCGGGAATGAGAAGGATTGAGCCTCCGATGACAAAAGAGAGTTGGGCAACCCAGATGACCAAACGATTTGAATTAAGAATTGTGGAAACGGAATTGTGTTTTCTTTCAATGGCAAATTCCAAGAAACGGAGCGCCAAATAACTTAAAAATGTGACGCATGCCAGCAAAATTGAATAACTGGTCAGGCTGTAGCTAATGGGGTAGACTATTGCGGCCAAAAAAACAAAGAAAAAAAAGAAAACAAAGAGTGAAGAGGCCTTTAGTAAGATGATGGATTTTAGGTGGCGCCAGCCGTCTGACCAAGTTGATAGGTGGGGAGGATGGCGACGCTGGTCTTTGAGGAATCGAATGGGCGTTTCAAGATACTTGCCTTTTTTCAGGGCGGTTTTCAAAAGCAGTTCGCTGGCCCACTCCATGCCGGAATTACGCATATTGAGTTTCTGGTAGAACCCTTTTTTGACCAGGCGCATACCGGAGTTGCAGTCAGTAGTGGGAATGTGATAAAGCAAACGGATAATCCAGGTCAAAACGGGGGTGCCCAGATAGCGATGCAGGGGAGGCATGGCACCTTTTTGGATATGGCCGGTCAAACGGGAACCAAGAATGAGATCGGGATTCAAGCTCAATAGGGATTTGAATTTCCCAAGATTAGAGAATGGGTAACTTAAGTCAGCGTCGCCAAATAGAATATATTTGCCTGCCGCCTTGGAGATGCCCCAATGGAGGGCGGCGCCATAACCCCGAATGGGGACGTGAACAACTTTGATGGAACGGATTTTTTTCAAGATTTGCTTAGTGCCATCAGTGCTGCCGTTATCAGCGACAATGACTTCGGACTGACCGGGAAAGTACTTTTGGGCGTGTTTCCGAGCGTCTTTTATGACAAGGGCAATGGTATCCCTTTCATTAAGACAGGGAATGACGATGGTCAGTAGAGGTTTCGGCATTGACGCTGATTGTAGTTGCCTGCTTGAATTTAGGCAACAAGCGTGTGTTAAGATAAAAAATATGAAGTTTGCCTTAATTTATCCCAATTATTCGGATATTACTGGTAGGGGTGAGTTTAGACGTTTTGAGATATTCGCTGGCAGGGGGAAAATTCCCGAAAGGCCGCACGTCGGCTTAGGCTATTTGTCAGAGGCTTTAATAAGAAATGGCATTGATCATGAGTTATTTGATATGAACAACGTGATCGAGACTTATCCGGAATTGAAGAAGCAACTTAAACATTACCGGCCAACTGTCATCGGCTTAACTATGGTAACTCCTGGGTACCTTAAAGGCTATGAATTGATAAAGAAACTTAAAAAAGATTTTCCTAAAGCCGAAATAGTTGTCGGCGGACCTCATGTGTCAATGAAGCTAACGGAGATTCTGAAAGAGGCGCCGGAAGTGGACGTCGGATTTGTCTCCGAAGCCGAGCAAAGCCTGCCGGAGTATCTTAAGGCTGGTTGCAAACCGGAAAAGATCAAGGGGGTAGTTTATAGAAAAGGCCGGAGGCTGATATATACCCCGGCTGAATTAGAGCTGAACGTGGACGAATTGGGCTGGCCAAAATATGAAAAATGGGACTTGGGCAAGTATTCTGACGTAAGTCTATACACTTCCCGTGGTTGCCCATTCCGCTGTGTTTTCTGCACCATTGGCAAGTTTAACCAGAGCCGATTTAGACCGCGGTCGTCAGCATCAGTGATTGAGGAGATTGGGTACTGGTATGACCGTGGTCAAAGATTATTTCCAGTAGAGGACGATAATTTTTGCTTCGATGATAAGCGAATTTATGACCTATGTGATGCCATCGAGGCGGCCAATTTTAAGGGGGCGACTTTCGCATTGGGACAGGGTGTCCGTGCAGACAAAGCTAGCCGGGAACTGTTGAAGAGAATGTACGAGGTTGGTTTTAAATACGCTACGATCGCGGTTGAGGGAGGGAATAACAAGGTTTTGAGGGCTTTAAGAAAAGGCGAAACGATTGAGAGAATTGAAAAAACTATCAAAGACGCCTGTGACATAGGCTATGAAGTCAGGCTGTTGTTTGTGGTCGGGGCCAAGGGCGAAACCTGGGAGGACGTTAAGGACTCGCTACGGGTAGCCGAGAAATACCCGGTAATGTACAGCCGGTTTAATAATTTATTGCCGATTCCCGGAACCGAGTTGTATGACTGGGTTGAAGGTGAAAAACTGACTTTTAAGAAACCGGAAGAATACTTGAACGAGTATGCCATGGATTATACCGAACCTTTTTATGAGACCCCCGAATTTCCGGCCGAGGAAAGAAGACAGGCCATTGTTGAGTCCGATAAAGTAAATCAGAAATTATTTCAAAGATATCTCGCCAGGAAACTTGAGGTGCTTGGCCCATTGCGATACCCATTGGCTTATTTAGGATCACGGAAGCAAACACAATTAATGGTGAGTAGATTTCCCTGGTTATATAAATTAGCATTAGAAGTTAGAAGGGGCTTGGTTGCCTGCTAAAGATGGATAAAAGACCATGGGTTGATCCGAAAAAGTGTATATCCTGCGGAGCGTGTGTTTCGTTGGCGCCAAAAACGTTTGAGCTGGACGAGAAGGACATGAACGCTACTGCCGTGGCTAAAAGCAAACCCGGCGATAAAAAGGAAGACGTCGATCTGGCAATTCAAACTTGTCCTACCGCGGCTATTAAGTGGAAGTAATTAGCCGCGAAATATTTTAATATAGAATAGAAACATCCGGTAAAACAAACCGCGGCGGAATTTGTGGCTTAACCGACTTGCAAGCAGGGAATATGACTGCCACTTGAGCTTGAGGTTTAGGTCGGTAAAGGTGGAGCTACCGAGAGCGTAGCGAAAGAAAAGGAGTCGGTGGGGTACGACCCTGATCGGGCCAAGTTTTTGCGCCTGGATGATGAAGTCCCAGTCTTCGCCTCCTCGACGATAATCATAATTAAATTTGAGTTTTTTGACCATTTCCCTCCGAAACATCATGTGAGAAAGCTGACACAAATAGAAGGCACCCGGAAAAAGGTGGCCCCGGTTAAAAATCAAGCTGACGATGAGACTTAGGTCGCGGATTAACATAAGAGGAAGAAGCTTAATTCTCTCACGGAACTTAAAGCCGGGAGTAAAAAATGAGCGGGAGAAGCAAACTGCTCCAGAGGCTTTGGGATCGAACTCAAGAGCAATGATCATCTGTGAGATAAACGTGGGAGCCGGTAAGTCGTCGGCATCGAGAAAAACCATGTATTTGCCTCTGGCGTAATGAATGCCGGTCTGACGATTGCCCCCTGGGCCTTCTTGGTAAAGGCCGCGGTAGTGATGAATTTGAGGAGCCAGTTGGGTTAACTTTTTGGCGGCGGGAGAGGGCTCGTATTCGCAGATAAGAATTTCAATTTGATTAAGGTTGATGTCTTTTTGGGCCAAAATTGACTTAACGGTCTGGCGAAGAAGATGGGGCCGTCGATAATAAGGAATAATGATTGAAATCAGTGGAAAAAATTTTTTGGAATTGAACGGTTCTGGAGACATATTCATCCTATACTATCATCAGCAAAGATCATGTCAACTCGGTGATTTTTTCTAAATCAGAATGATATACTCTGGGAATGATCGTCGTAACCAGTGTAACTAGTTTTATTAAAGTATGGTAAAACGTACAAAACAAGAAATCGAACACTTTAGTAACCTGGGACATATTTGGTGGGGGGCCAAAACAGTTGCTGGTCAAAAACGCTACGACAGCAAGGCCCGGTTGTTTAGAAAGTATTGCCGTCCCAAAAAAGCGTGGGTGGTCCTAGAGATAGGTTGCGGAGATGGTGAGCTTACTAAAAGAATTGCCGATGGGAAAATAAAAATTACTGCCACCGACGTCACACCAACGGTAATTAACCGGGCCAAGAACAGTCTTAAATTACCAAGGGTGGAGTTCACAGTTAAGAATGCGGAAAAGCTAGATTACGATGACAATTCTATCGATGTTGTATGCGGGATATCTATTCTTCACCATCTGAATACCGAAAAGGCCTTAGAAGAGGCCTATCGGGTGTTAAAACCAGATGGTCGGCTATTTTTTACGGAACCCAATTTGGTTAATCCTTTAGTATTTTTGGGCCTAAATCTTTATTACTTGAGAAAGAAAATGGAATTTTCTCCTGGTGAGACGGCGCTTCTACGCTGGAATCTTTCATCGATGTTAAAGAGAATTGGTTTCCGAAAGGTAGTGGTGAAGAATTACGACTTTTTATTTCCGCTAACCCCACCCCGCTGGGTCAATATGGTGAGTCGGCTAAGTGATATTTTGGAAGTTATTCCACTGGTAAAGGAAATGTCCGGTTCACTTTTGATTTATGCGGTTAAGTAAGGCTTGGATAATTATTTTGTCGTCATTGACTGTCGTGGTTACGGTTTTACCGATAATTAGGTTTGGACTGAAGGGAGTTTTTTACACTATCGATCCAGATGTTCAATACTTAAGTAATTCTTTTTCATACATCGAAAAGGCACAGATTCAATATGATGGTCATCCGGGTACGCCAACTATCATATTGCTTGCTTATGCTTTATGGCCGTTAAGGGTGTATGTCAGATTGGCGACGGAAATGCCTTTCATGACCTGGGTTTTTCAACACGCTGATATAACTTACTTTTATATCCGGATCTTCCAATCGCTATGGCTTGGTTTGGCGATGGCGGTTTTCCTTTGGGCGATCCTTAGATATACCAAGTCTGTAGCGGCTTGCTTGTTTGCCTGGGCGGGCTTGTTTGTCTACTCCATCTTTCCCTATCTTGGATCAACTATCGTGCCCGAAACAACATCTTTTTTTATCACCGTGGTTTGGTTGTTCATATTTTCGGTTTCTAATAAGTCGATTTCAACCATTAAGGTACTGTTTTTGGCAGCTATCTCGGGATTGGCATCAGCAAATAAGTTTTCTAATATCACCTTGGTCTTTCTTAGCTTTGCTCTAGTCGGGTTTATTCCCAAGGTTAATATAATCCAAAGACTTAAGATCTTGCTCGGAACTATTTTGGTAACGGTAGTTGTTTTTATTATTTCAACTTGGTCAATTAGAAATACTTATCCTAACTTGTTTCGTTGGGTTTCCATCTTGGCTACAACCACTGGTACTCACGGTGGTGGGGAAAAATCAATTTTCGATTTAACCGCCTATTTAAAGTCAGTGTCATCATTGCTCCACCAGGATTATTGGCCAGCCTGGATAACTGCGGCAACATCAGTTTGGTTACTCGTTTCGATTGTGAAATGGAAACAAAAATTAATCACCCCTCTGACAATAGCTTTCATTATAGTGATGGGTGGCATCATCATTTTTGCCAAGTATCCTCTAAGCCATTACCAACTAGTTAACTACACCCTGGTGTTGTTTGTTGCTTCAGCATTATTAACTAGAACGTCTAGGCTATTGGCTATTGTCATCCCTGTAGTTTTGCTCCCTATGGTATTTACTAACCTGAGTTATTACACTCAATCAAGCACTAAGGCCATGATCAATACGGCGAGGTTGGAAGAATACGTCCGGCGACATCCAGCTTCAAGAGGAACTCTTTGGGAGTGGGCAAGGGTTAGTGATTTTTCTTTTTTGTGGGGGCGGGATTGGGCTGGCGGGACTTTCGATAAGGAATTGAGCCAATATCGACCTGATCTGTTGGCAATAACTTCCGATATGGAGAAGATAAAAATAAACAACCGGGAATTAAAGGAAGTGTTTGATGTTTGTTGGGACAAGTTTTATATCCAAACAGTTTCGGCACCCGTTTTTATGACTAAATATGCTGACAGATCACTAAAATACTCTTTGTTGCCAGGGATCGAGGATATCTCAATCATCGAATCTGACCATTGCCAGAAATGAGATCCTCCGACTTGAGTTTGCTTCCACTTGTTAAACTTCAGGGAGAATTAAAGCATAAATTTTTGAAAAGCAAACCAGGTCATCTTTATCAGGAGCCAACCATGACTGAAACGGCTGATATTGGTAGTGCCGTATCGTCTTTCCCGATAACGAACTGGGACCTCAATTACTTTTAGATTTTGCTTGACGGCCCCAAAAATGAGGTCGAAATCACCGAACGGATCAAAATCGCCAAAAAAGCGCCTGCCTCTTTTTATCTTTTGATAATCCCTGGCTAAAAGCACCTTGGTGCCACAGAGTGTGTCGGTGAAGCGCTGGCCCAGTATCCAGCTAAAGAGGAGGCCAAAGATGACGTTCCCAATTTTGTTGATGGTTTGCATGGCTTGTTTTTCCATAGGATAGACGAGGCGACTGCCATTGACGAACTCACCTAGCCCGGAGGCGATGACCTCGTAAAATTTTGGTAGGTCTTTGGGGTCAACGGTTAAGTCGGCATCTAAGATCATAACCAAATCACCTTTGGCTTTTTCGAAACCGAGGCGAACGGCGTCACCCTTGCCAATACCCTTTTGCTTGAAAGCTTGAACCATAACTCGACCCTTTTGGCTGGCTACTTTTTCAATTTCTGTCCAGGTGTTGTCTTTGGAGTGACCTTCAATAAAGACCACTTCTTGCCATTTACCAAACTTGGGTATGGAGGGAATAATCTTGGGGATATTTTTCTCTTCGTTTCTGGCGGCGATGATAATCGAAACCGAGTATTCTTTTCTCGCTGTTTGTATGGGTCGAGCGACAGCCCAAGTCATCAGGCATAAAGAATTAATTAAGGGTAAGGGGGCAATCATGGAGTTAATAAATTTGGAAAAAAGGGGGATGTATATAGGGAACAATAGCCTCGTTCGGTGAGAAATGGTTTCCCAACCGGACAACGACAGGAGGTTGGCCAGGTCCTGGTTACTAACCCAGTTTTGCTCGTCAACCCTTTTACGCCAACCCAACCAAGACGCCAGCTTAAGAATCGGCTCCCAGAGGTGATTGTAATAGGTGACCATTAGACGATCGTCTGGATGGGCTTTTCTTGCCAACTTAGTGAAAGTGCCTTGAATGTCAATCAGATCACCAATGGTGTTCTTTAATACAATTGATGGTTGCGTAAATTTAATCGTCCGGTTGAGATAGCGATAGTAGTATTGACGCATAGGCATTTTCGGCTAATTTATAGCATCTTGTCGTAAAATGCTATAGTACGGGAGGTGGAAAAACGAAAGGAGTTTTGGTTCTTGATGGTATTTTCTTTGCTTGCTGGCCTGGTGGCTGTTTTACCGATCTTGATCGGTGGCTTGAAGGGGACGTTTTATTCGATTGACCCAGAGGTAATGTACGTGGGCAATGCCCTATCGTATATAAAAGCTCACCAAATTCAGTATTTCGATCACCCGGGGACACCCTCCATATTATCTTTGGCATATTTATTGTGGCCCTTGAGAATTTACGCAAAGCTGATTGCCCAAACCCCTTTTGTTCTTTGGTCGTTGGGGCATTATGACATTGTTTTCTTTTATCTACGTTTGTGGCAAGGTATAGTTTTTTGCCTGGGAGTTTTTTTGTTTTTGAAAGCGGTGAATTCAATCACCAACTCAAAACTAGTAGTACTACTTGCCTGGACGGTAATGTTGCTCTTTTCTCCTGTCTTGCGCCTCGGATCCGGGATCACTCCTGAAACTTTATCATTTCTGATGATCTCTGTCTGGTTATGGCTATTGGCTAGGTTCTTGAAAAAACCTGAGGTTGATCTAATCCCTGTTTTAAGTTTGATTTCCGGTCTGGCGGTGGCAAATAAATTCACCAACCTGTTCTTGGTTTTGGCTTCGGTAACTTTAGCTTTTACGTTGAAGTCCTTATCGACAGGCCAGAGATTAGCGAACTCTCTGATAGCCATGATAGCGGCGGCAACTGGCTTTGTAGCCGGTACTTGGCCGATTCGAGATAAATATCCTCTTTTGTTTGGTTGGGTAATCAAGTTACTAACCAGTACTGAAATTCACGCCGGTGGTGAAAAAGCAATCTTTGATTGGTTGAGTTACAAGCAATCAGTTCTGGCTGTCCATCATCAAGAACCGTGGTTAGCTTTAGTTGTTGTTTTAGCCCTACTAACATCCGTTTTTTTGGGGCAGCTAAGAGTCTTGGTGGGTATATTTACGATGGGGGTGGCTATTTTTGCCAAGTATCCGTTAACCTACTATCAGCTGGCTAATTACTTGATTTTAGTGTTTTTATTATCGGCATTGTTTAGCCGATTAAATAGATTTCTAATGATGGGCTTGATTCTAATTTTATTATTCCATGTTAGGTCCAATATGTTCAATCACTTAAGATCCAACTCTTTGGCCATAACAAAAACTACGGCGCTTGAGACCTTTGTTAAGGAGCATCCGGCTGAGAAAGCAACCTTGTGGGAATGGGGTAGGGCGAAAGATCCGGCGATACTGTTGACTACAAGCCCTGACTGGCACGGAAGTATGTTTGCAGTTGAAAAAGATGCTCTGAAACGACCGGTTTATGAGCTTTATCCGATTCCAACAGATAAGGTCTTTGATCTGTGCTGGGACCAGCTTTATATCCAAAAGGTGTCCGTAAAATCCTTTTTGGATAAATATCCCGGGCAACCCCTGGTTTACAACATAATTCCGGGTAGTGACGACATGATTTTGGTTAAATCAAGCCACTGCGACGATCGGGGTCGATAAACAAGTGATGGCGGTGAAAAAAACTACTGGGGTGTGATTTCATTGCCAAACGCGTCGGTAAGTTGCTGCGAATAAATAGCTAGGTAGTTGTAGTCATCCTGGATAAACTTCCATTCTTCATTTTCATCTTTGGGATAAGAATCATCCAATTTTCGAATCATTTTTTGATGCTCTTTAAATTTTTCCTGAGCGATGGTGGAGGCATCAGTTAAATGATGCGCTTTAATTATTTCAGTCATCAAACCAGCGGTGGTTGAGTATCTTAGGCTTGAGGTGAGAATTAACTCTGATTGGTTATTCCCAACAACGGCGATGAGTTCGTTAAGTCTTTTATCCAGTAAAAGGTTGTAGTAGTTAACTTTATCCCTGGGATTGGTTTTTACAATCATGAAGATTTTTTCCTGGAGACGCTTAAGGCTATATAGTTCCGGGGAAGAAGGAAGGGCTCGATCAGATAAAAGAAGTGCGATCGCCAGAAGCAACAATCCGCCAATGGCGAAAAGTTTGATTTTTGAAATTAAGTTCATGACGGATAGTATAGAGCTTGTAAAACGTTATTGCCAATATGCCTTTGGGGCATCCGATAGAGACGAGTCATGCCGTTAATTATTGCCATGACGATGAAGGCAATGATGATTAAGGAGACTAAATTAAACCGCTGGACGACCATATCAAAAAATTGCAGCGTTAGCCAAATTACAATCGGTGCATAGAATAAAGACATTCGAACGGCCCCAATTGGGTAGAGACCGGCAAGCGAGGCAAGATTAACTACCGCCAAAACGGCAAACAAGAAATAGAGCGGCAAGACTCGATTTACGAATTCTTTATGGTCGCGAGAATTAATTAGACACAGATAAAGATAGTAACCGAGCATGATTATGCCAACCACTGTCAAACTCAGATAATATTGGAAAGTAAAACTAGCACCAAAACGGGCGGTGGTCGGGAAAAAAGTGGCATCAACATACCAAGGAGTAGCTCCGAAAACATAAGTGAAGTAATCAATATTGTCTTTGACAACTTTGACGGGCATGGCCGCCACCGGAGCAGAACTCAATTTGTGTCTGGTGAGATAACCCGAGGTGGCAAAGCCCCACTTATATTGGAGCTGGTCGAAATAAAGAAAGGTAATGACCAGGCCGCCGATAACGATGAAGTTGATCAGATGACTATACTTTTTGTTTTGAATCGCCAAAAATAAAATGGTGCTTCCAACAATGGGTAAATAGAACCAACTGCCAAAGTAGACAAAGAGGTTGACTAGGCTGACTAAGAGGAGCTTGATGAACTTCGACCGGCTAGATTGGTTGACATAACAGATGACGTAATAGATAAGAGCAAAAGCAGCGCTAATTGAAAGGCTATAGCTGCCGACTTCTTCCGAGTAATGGACAAAGACCCAAGAAACAGTGGCTAGAGAAGTAACTAGAAGTATTGGGGTCAGCTTAAATTCAGACTCGATCCCAAGCTTAATGAGATAGACCAAACCAATAAGGCCGATTAACGAAGGCAAGAGGCGAATCCAGGCAGTAGCGGTGTTAACTTTCAACCAAAAGTGAAGCATGACCATAAAGGCTGGGGGGTGCATCATTTCTAACCGCTGAATTTTCCAGGCTTGGGTAAGGCTCGGTTCACCGGGCAAACGACCGATACCCTTAGCGGCATTGATTGTCTGGTATTCGTCGCCCCAAAAAGGTAGATTGAGGTTGGAAAAACGTAGTTTTAGGCCAAAAAGAAGAGTGAAGAGGGCGAAGATAATTAGGGTAGCGTGAACAGAAACGATGATTTTCTTAGGCATGATCACGCGCTTGTCGATACCAAGCGATGGTGGCTGCCAGGCCGGACCGAAAATCGGTCTTGGCCGCGAAGCCGAAAAGTTCTTTGGCCTTGGTGGTGTCCAAGCGGCGACGGGGTTGGCCGTCGGGCTTAGTGGTGTCCCAGAAGATTTCGCCATCGAAGCCCACCAGGTCAGCGATTAGTTCGGTCAGTTCTTTGATGCTAATTTCCATGCCGGAACCAAGATTAACCGGGGTGAGCTCATTAAGATCCTGAGCCGCCAGAGTGATACCTTCGGCGGCGTCCTCGACGTAGAGGAATTCACGGGTAGCCCGACCGGTACCCCAGGCAGTCATCTCTTTGGCTTTTTGCTCTCGGGCTTCGACGAATTTTTTGATCAGGGCCGGGATGACGTGGCTGACGCGCGGGTCAAAGTGGTCGCGCGGACCATAGAGATTAACGGGAAGGAGATAAATCGAGTTAAGACCGAACTCTTGCTGATAGGCTTGGGCCATCATCAGCAGTGCTTTTTTGGCAATGCCGTAGGGTGCGTTCGTTTCCTCAGGAAAACCATGCCAAAGATTTTCTTCCCGGAAAGGCAGTTCGGTAAATTTCGGATAACTGCAAATGGTGCCGACGAGAATAAGTTTCTCCACTCCCCCATTCTGACGACAAGCTTCGATCAGATTAACACCCATCATCAGATTGTCATAGAAAAGAGTGCCTGGATGTTCCTGGTTATAGCCAATGCCGCCGACATTGCCGGCAAGATGAAAGACTATTCGTTTGTCGCGAACCGCTTCGACGGCATGATCAAAATTGCGCAGATCTAACCGACTTGACCGGGGAGTGGCAATTCGTTCCCTAGAAATGCCTTCGCCGACAAGTCGATCGACCAGATGACTACCCAGAAAACCGTTGCCGCCGCTAATGTAGATCTCTTTATTTCTTAGGTTGGTCATGTCTTGAGAAGGTTATAGATTAGGATGGTAATCTTCGAAAGAATAAAATGCAAGATGGCAATTTTCTTGTTTTTTGTTTGTAATCGGGCAACTTTTGCATCCTCGTTAAATTGGTCCAGGTAACCGGTGTTACCCTTGGAGAGAGGGTGAATTCTGAAAACAGCTAGTTTCTGATGCAGTCGGTGGGGGAGAGCGTACTTAAGGCAACGGAGCCAATAGTCATAATCAAAAGCGTAGTGGTACTTTGGGTTAAAAGAGCCAACTTTTCTAACTAAACTGCGGCGGAGAAAAACCGCCGGCTGATTGGCGGTGTTGTAGGTTTGGAGAAAAATTTGGTGGCGGTCAATCGGCCAGAGGTGTTTGATAAAAAAAGTCCAGGCGAGATTCTTTTGAGTAATGCCGCAGTCCCCGACCAACCAGCGACAATTGGGGTGACTGGCGAAGTATTCCGCTACTTTCGATAATGATCCAGATAAATAGTAATCATCGGAATTAAGGTAGGCGATAATGTCGCCGGATGCCTTTTCCAGTCCTTGGTTAATGGCGTCAACCTGACCCTTATCTTTTTTTGATTGCCACTTAATGACATCGGGAAATTTCTGGGCGTATTTTTTGATGATGGCCACTGAGCTGTCGGTCGAGCCCCCATCCAAGATGAGATGCTCCAGCTCAAATGGTCCGCGCTGAGAAAGAACTGATTTAATCGTCTGTTCCAGGAACTGGGCCTGGTTGTATGAAGGAGTAATGATGGAAAATTTCATTTTAGACTCGTCTGCGCCAGTAGTTGAGGGTGTCTCGCAAAGTCTTTTTAAAGGAGATTTCCGGTTTCCAACCGGTGGCTTGGCAGAATTTAGAGGCGTCCCCCAAAAGAATTGGTACATCCGAGGGACGCATTCGTTTGGGATCTTTCTTGATCTTGATATTTTTGATTTTGGAGAGGGACAAGAGATAATCAAGAACGTCTTTGATGACCCAGGCCTTACCGGAGGCGATGTTGTAAACCTCACCCGGCTCGCCTTTTTGGGCCGCCAGGAGGTAGCCGCGAACCATATCGCGAACGTCGGTGAAGTCTCGCTTGGTCGACAAATCGCCGGTATGGATGACCGGTTCCTGGAGTTTCTTTTCGATCAGGGCGATCTGTTTGGCAAAAGTGGAGGTGACAAAGACCTCACCCCGGCGCGGACCTTCGTGGTTAAAACCGCGGGTGCGGATGATCTTTAGACCATAACTCTTGAAATATTGGTAACCCAGATAATCGAGAGCGACCTTGGACACGGCGTAGGGCGAGAGTGGGCGGAGAGGATTGGTTTCTTTGATCGGGACCTCGTTTTCATGGACCAGGCCATACTCTTCACTACTACAAGCAACCTGGATGGTGGGGTCGATTTGGGCGGTTCTAACGGCCTCGAACAGATTACAGGAGCCGACGACGTTCGTTTCCAAGGTGACGGCGGGAGAGGTCCAGGAAGTCGGAACAAAGCTTTGGGCGGCCAGATGAAAAATATAATCAGGTCGGACGCCAATCATGACGTCCTGAAGAGATTTCAGATCTAATAAATCCGCCTCGACCTGATGGATTCGGCCATTAAGGTGATTAATATTGTCCGGGCGGGAACGCCAGCGAACGATACCAAAAACTTCGTGACCCTCCTTGAGGAGCAATTCGGCCATGTGCGAGCCGGCAAAACCGGTGATGCCGGTAATGAGCGATTTAGGTTTGGTTTTATTTCTTTTTCTTGGCATTTTTGAGCGCTTGCTGAGAAACTATAGCCTGAATTTGTCTTTGAAGAGATTTGACGCCAATATGATTCTGGAAGCCTAGATAAGAAAGGATAACAAAAGCGGCGATCATTACCAGATCGAGGGCGCGGGCAACAAAAAGATTAGAAACTAGAGGATCCAGAACACGGGGGAAAAAAGCAAAAAAGAGGACGGTCGTCCAAGAAAAAACCCAAAAGATGAATTCACCGGAACTGAGATTTTTCCGCTTGTAGTGAACAAAAGACAAATAAATCATGAAAAGACAAAACGCGAAAGCGACGATCTGAATACCTAAAAAAGTCTCCACCATAATGTGTTAACTAAAACTTTGATAGCGTCGATTATGGTCACTCCCTTGTATTTGTCAATATAGATTGTCTCGATGGGGAATTCGGTCCACTTCAACCGCTGAAGATTCTTTCCCAAACGGGCAACGATTTCCGTCTCGACACCATAACGGCTGCTTTCCCAAGAAAGTAACCGATAGGCCTTTTTGGTCAGAGCACGGTAGCCGGAGAGAATATCGGAGATATAGATATTAAAGAGTAGGTTAATGTAGATCGAGGCAAATTTGTTGCCCAATAACCGGGTCAAGGGAACTGATAAGCCCGGTTGGCGGGAACCAAAGACGACGTCGAAGCCTTTTTCCAGTCGGCTGGCAAAGTTGGGCAGCTCCTTGGGGTCGTGCTGGCCGTCGGCGTCCATAAAGATAACGGCGTCGGCTTTCTCCCCAAAAGCGTACTCGGCCCCGGTTTTCATGGCCGCACCCTTGCCCAGATTGAGCCGGTGACGGATGACCAAGGCGCTTTTGGTCTTGATTGGCTGAAGCGAGCCGTCGTCGACAACGATTATTTTTCCTTTGGGTAAAAAACGGCTCGCGCCTGTGAGGACAGCTGGTAATCTCTCCCCCTCGTTAAAAGCCGGAATGACCAGGAAAATATTCATGCGTTGAT
>MFJJ01000004.1 GCA_001780895.1 Candidatus Gottesmanbacteria bacterium RIFCSPHIGHO2_01_FULL_46_14 | reverse complement strand
GAATTCGAGCATTCAAGCTTCTACAAAAACCGTTGTGCTCTTCTTACAAACCTATGATCCCGCCCACATTCGAAAAACATCGATGGAACTGGCTCATCGCACCGAAGCAGCGACACTCTTTGAAAAAGACATAGACAGCGAGCTTGTGCTACCGGCTATGACTCGGGGAATTGAACTCATGAAGGAATTGACCGGAGGGAAAGTGGCAAGTAAACTCTATGATCTGTATCAGCATCCGTTTAAACCCTATACGGTTTGTGTCAAACGGCAAAAAGCAGATGATTATATTGGCAACTATTTATCTGATAAAGAAATTAAAGACATTCTGATAAGCTTGGGATTTGCAACTCAGGTTTCTGCAGAGGCAATTTCGGTGACCGTTCCCAGTTTTCGTAGGGACATTACAATTGATGTGGATATCATCGAAGAACTTGCGCGAATTTACGGCTATCATAATATCGTTCCGACACTTCCGGACACAGCTCCACCGATGACCACACCGGATAAAGCTCTCCAGTGGGAAGAAGAACTTAAAATTCGTCTGCGCGATTGGGGATACACGGAAACGTATACCTATTCCATGATTTCAGAAAATCTCATGGATCAATTTAGCCCCGATAAAACAAAAGCATACAAAATTACTAATCCGCTCTCGAGTGAATGGGTCTACATGCGACCATCACTTGTTCCAAGCATCGAGGAGGCGTTGAAGCAGAATCTCTCTTTTAAGAAAGATCTCAAATTATTCGAATTATCGATGGTGTATGAATACCGCTCTCGTGATCTTCCTCTAGAAAAATCGCAGCTTATCGTTGCCTGGACGGGTAATCAGTATGTACAAGCTTCGGGACTGCGAGATGCTATTTTCGGTCTCTTTGGCGCAACTAATCAGCCAGCACAAATACTCTTTTCATCAGTTCGGACGATTTTAGTCATTGACGTTGATGGTTTGATCCAGAATGCAAAACCCACTAAACACTATCAACCGCCGCCAAAATACCCGCCGGTCTACGAAGATTTTACGTTTGTGATGCCGCCAAGAACTGCCATTGGTCCAATGATGGAAGCGCTCAAATCCGTAAGTCTCCTCATTGCCGATGTCTCGCTCCTGGATACATACGAAGATACTCGTACGCTCCATGTAACGTACCAGTCACGGGAAAAAAACCTTACTGATGAAGATATCCGCCCCGTCCACGAAAAACTTATAAAGACAGCCAGTGATATGTTCAGCGCGAATATTAAAGCGTAAAGTCAGAAGGATCGCATACTTCCGGGCTTATGGAAGTATGCGATCCTTCTCATGGTGTTGGTGTGACTGTTTCGTATGGGACGTTGATGCCCACTGAGCGCTCCTGTTCGGCTATTTTTCCCTGAGAATCGGTGGCTCTGGCTTTAATCGTATGAATGCCATCGGGGATATTGATGATATCGGAAAAATTGTTTCCGGATGACTCCTTCACCAGTGTTCCGTCAACAAATATTTCTATTTTGGTGATTCCGTTGTTACTTCCGGCCTCCACCCGCACTTTGATATTATTGTCGTTTATTTGCTGCTTATCGTCGGGTTCTTTAATGGTAATTCCCACGCTATCGGATGAATCACCCGAAACTTCCGTTGGCGGATGGTACTTGGGATCGCTTTGAGCCGCGACCCATGCATCGATAGCTTCCTGCCAACGGTTTTTGCCGTCCGTTGACACCGGATCTTCTTCCTTGAATACGACAAATTTTTTGGTATCGTACTCGAGTTTTGCAATTTGGACGCTGTTGGCAAGTTTATTGGCATCGGATTTGGATACTTTAATTTCCTGATAGATTGGTGACGGCCCCGTGGGCTCGGTGCCCTGGACAAATATCTCTTTTCTCGTTGCCGACCCGTCAACAGGCAGTCCGCCGCCAAATGCGTCTATATCGATCTCAATAACTCCCGGTGGTCGGGAGAATTGTTCATCAGACTTTCCGGCGAGAGCCTCCCGCATAATGCGATTCCAAACCGGAGCCGCTCCCGTCACTCCTGAGGCCAGAGAGGGGTGCATGGGAGAATTATCATTATTGCCGACCCAGGTCCCCACAACCACCGACGGCGTATATCCAATGGTCCAATTGTCGCGTTTATCGTCGGTCGTTCCTGATTTTGCAGCAACAGTGTGACCTGCGATATATAAATAGGACTTCAGGCCAAATATGTCTTTTCTGGCGTCATTGTCAGACAAAATACTTGATATGAGGTAGGCAATATCCTCCGAGAAAACCTTTTTTCCGTTGGCGGATTTGTTTTCAAATAATACTTTTCCCTTGGAATCCTCGACTTTCAGGATCGCAACCGTATCGTGGAGTTCTCCGCCCGCTGCAAAGACGCCAAACGCACGCGAAAGTTCAAGAAGCGTCACCTCACCGCCGCCCAAAGTAAGCGATAAACCCACGCGGGTCATCTCTTCCTTGGTCGGTTCCAATGAATTGATACCCATATCGTAGGCAAGCGTTAAAATATCCCGTATACCAACGAGCGCACTGGTTTTCACTGCAATGGTATTGATGGAATTGGCAAGAGCGAAGCGCAGCTGCATGGGTCCGCGGAATTTACTGTCGTAGTTTTTGGGATTGTATTCCGGTTTGGCGGGATCCCCGGAAGGGTATTTCGTATCGACATCCATAAGAAGTGTCGAGGGCGTGTATCCTTTTTTAAATGCTGTCGCATACGTAATGGGCTTAATCGCGCTTCCCGGTTGCCGCAACCCCTGCGTAACAACGTTAAATTTAAACCCTCCCGAGTCTGTAGCCGCGTAATCTTTCGATCCGACCATAGCGAGAATTTCTCCATTTTTGGGATCAATCACCACGGCAGCACCGTTACTTACTTGGAGCCGTTTTGCTTTGTCTACTTCTTCTGCAACAATTTTCTGCGCCTTTTCCTGGAGTTTCCAGTCGAGTGTCGTTGTTACCGTTAACCCACCGGCATCAACCCGTTCAGTCCCGAATTTTTCCACTAAAAGATCTTTAATATATGCGACAAAATGCGGTGCCCGAAGGCCTGATTTGCCGCTTGCAAACCCTGCGCTTTCTAAGGCTTTTCGCGCGTCAGTTTCCTCTATGGGCGTAATGTAGCCGTCCTCCCGCATTCTTCGTAAGACCTGCTGACTTCGTCCGACGTATGCTTTTGGGTCGTTACCAAACGGTGAAAGTCTAGTTGGGGCTTGTGCCAGTCCAGCTAAAACAACCGACTCAACCAAATTCAATTCTTTGACCGGTTTGTCAAAATAGTATTCTGCGCCGGCCTCTGCTCCAACCGCTGTGCCGCCATAGGGCGTTTCATTTAAGTACATTCGGAGTATCTCGTCTTTTGTGTATTTTCGCTCGATTTGAATAGCCAAAATGGCCTCTTTCATCTTGCGGGGAAGTGTTTGTTCCTGAGAAAGGAGCGCGTTTTTGACCAGCTGCTGGGTGAGGGTCGATCCGCCTTGCACATCGCGGAACACAATGATTCGGAAAATCGCCCGGAGAATTCCTAGTGTTGATAACCCCTGGTGCTTGTAAAAGTCTTTATCTTCAATGGAAATTGTGGCGTGCTTGAGGGAATCTGGAAGTTCCTCCCATTTGACCGGGATTCTATTTTCATTTTCAAAAATATCGTAGAGTTTTTCGCCGTTTCGATCAAGAACCACCGTGGAAAGTCCCTCACTGCGCTGCACTTTATCGGGACGGGGAAGGTCTTTGGCATACCAGGCAAAGAGCATTCCGATAAACAGTACCCCGCCGACGACAGCCAAAAGTCCTGCCATGGCGAGGCTACTCCAGGTTCGAAGTTTGATTTTCCCGAGGCCGAACTTTCTCTTCCACTGCCGCTCGTTATATAAATCCAACATTCTCCTATTCTATGCATAATTTGACCTTCTTGACAATGTTTGATATACTATTGGTCACAAGTTAATAAAAGCATTGAAGGAGACGAAGTAGTTAATTTACGGTGACATCAGAGAGGGAGCGGTTGGTGAAAGACTCCTCGAACGTAAAATAACGAATTACTCTCCAGAGCTGGAAGATTGAAATTGAAAAGTAAATCTTTCCGGGTACGCCCGTAATAGCAGAAAGAGTGTGTCGCCCAAAGCAGAGCACTCGAATGAGGCTAAGGTAGAATCAGCCATAGGCTGATTTTTTGTGGCCAAATAGCCATACTTTGTATTAATGTATTAATACATTAATACACCTTAGTAAACCAAGGTGGTATCGCGAGAAACCCTCGCCCTTGTCGATCACTTTTGTGGTCGATTGGGGTGAGGGTTTTTTTAGTGGAAAAAATATGCGAGAACAAGAATCTTTTATCATTGATAGCAAAAAGGATGTCGTAGGGCGAACGCTAGAATCAATTCTGTCGCCTTGGTCTACCGTGCCACAAGCAGAACTCCCAGAAATAATAGGAAAAATATCTATCCCGATAATAGAAATAGCTCGCAGGGGTGACATTTCACCCCAAAAAGCATCAAAGGGATTACCTTCTCATATTGAATTAAACGGTCAAGTATTAAGGATATTAACAAGCTCTAATAACAACTCCGATGACAAAAAAGAAAACCCTGAAATACCTCCGCCTAACCTAAGAATAAAAAAAATATACGCAACTCGGTAAAAGAACCGCCAATAAAAGGTGTAAAAAATGGTGGAAAGAGTTTTGATGGAAAAATTTTTGAGAGAAAAATAAAGCAAACACGCATAGAGAGGGAAAAAATCATTTTCCTAGCCGTAGAGCCTTTTGACAAAGACAAAGCCAGAACCCAAAGGCGTACCGCAATACATGCCAGAATTGCTGATAGATTTATGAGAAGAGCCGACTCACGAGGAGTAGCTGATCAAATTTCAGTTAATGAACTCGATGAGAATTTAAGAATATTGAGATCCCTTGTTCCTGTTGGAACAGACGATATTCGACAAATAGCTCAAAAAGCCCTTGATGATTCGGCTATTCACCTCTTTGATTTTCTAAACATGTTGGGATTACCAAACAATGTCTTACAGGAACTAAAGGAAAATCACCGTTTATTGGAATCAATCACACCTTCCGAACGATTACAAAAAGTCCGTAAACTTAAACATGTAATTGATAATACTCCGACTCTGCACGCTCTTTCAAAAGATAGAATTCATCCTGCGACATCCTTTGAAGATGGGGTCCCACTATTTTTTGGCATGGACGGAGGAAGTCGAATGCCTTGTCAGGGATTACCGCTTGACGTACTAAAAATGGTTCTTACGGGAGAAAAATTACGTCGGGAATTGGGACTCACAAAATCTATCGTTCTAGGCGCAGACGTAATTACCTATACAAATATCGGTCGCTCTCCAGGCTTTACAAGAGAAAAGGTAGACCGGGTAATCGGCACAGAGGTGTCGATATTAAATGAGGTCTTTCGTAGGTTTGGGTTCTCTCGATGGGAAGCAATTAAACAAAGCGATCTGGAACAACACTTTCCTGTCGAAAAAATCTCGAGATGGAAAAAAAACATAGAGGAAGCAGATTCAGTGCCCTTCGTCGGGGGACATCATTATGCAATTGAAATGTCTGATATTCAATTGTTGGTTCCTAGTGGGGTTAAGCTTGGATGGTGGATAAGACCACTTACCAGAGATACTGGATATATTATGGATGAGCAGCCGTTTCATGCTAGGTTTGCATTGGTAATGGGATTACTGGGTAAGCCACACGCAACCACCCTACTGTACACGCATGCGGGTTCAAGATTATTACTTGGAGACGATGGCTTGCTTCAAAAGGAAGCGCCCTACATAACGTACACGCCAGACCGACGACTTTTGTTGAGCCCATTTGAAGACATCAAAAGAAAACTAGCGTGGTCAGAAAACCGTGGTGGTGGACTTACCATTCCTTTTGTACGAAATCAAATGGCGGCTACCGTCGATTTATTCGAAGAGCTCGTTACAGAGATACCACGTCATGGAAAAACCGATAATGAGGTGCTAGCAAATAAGCTACAATTTATAGTAGACCAAGGAATAGAAAATGACTCTCGCCTATCACAAATGTGGCAGGAGGCTTTTCCAAATGCAGTATGAAATTAAGCAACATAGCACAGAATTGGACTAGAAATAAGAAAAATACCTACGTTAAGGGAGGGAATGATTTTGATGGGTTCTTACGTTTGGATATAGGAGAACCATGGTTCCCTTTAACACCTGACCTAGAGAGGACTCTTGGGAATTTGTCTGTTGATGATTTTAAGAAACGACCGGACATTCACTGTTTAAAATTACGAAACGCAGCATCTAAATTCTGGAACGTTCCTGCTGAAAATATTGTCGTAGCTAATGGGAGTGATCAATTCATTTGGTTGTTACCTAGACTTTTTATGAATCCAGCAGATAACGCGATCGTTATCAATCCGACCTTTTTCCTCTTCTCTGAAAGCGTAACCAGGGTAGCAGGAAAAGTTATTTCATTTACAACCTCCTTAAGTAATAAATTTGAAGCAACTGAACAGATTATTTCTGATGTTATCAACACGGCTAATCAAAACTCTGTAAAGATAATATGGTTATGTAATCCTAATAATCCTACAGGAAGTGCAATATCGTTAGATAAAATATTAAAAATAGTCAAAAATACATCGGCATTAGTAATCGTAGATGAGGCTTTTTTCGATATTTCTGATTTAACTACATCTGAATCAGCACTATCTCTTGTGAATAAACACACAAACATTGTAGTTCTAAAAACAATGTCAAAAACTTTTGGCTTAAATAATGTCAGAGTTGGATTCACTATAGCGAATAAAGAATTGACTAAGATTTTAGAAGATTGGAAACTACCGTTTGAAGTATCACACATTGCCCAGGAAGTCGGATCAGTTGTATTAAATGATGTTGTTCATTGGAGAAAGATGAAACAGGCCTTACTAACAGAAAGAGATTGGGTAATAAATAAAATAAGAGAAATTAAAAGTATTGAATTAGCATCTCCCACTAAAACAACAATTTTTCTTATTAGAAAAAATGAAGGAGATATCTTTAAGCTACTTTTAAATAAAAACATTCTTGTTTCCAATTTCAATATATGTAAAGGAATTGAGGATATGGGATTTGCACGAATCACTGTAAAATCACGAGCAGAAAATACTAAACTAATATCAGTGCTTAAAAAAATTGATGATTGTGTGATATAGTAAAGGAAATTCTATGGATGCAATTGAGGAATTATTAACCAGAGGTGTTGATAAAATTTACCCGAGCCGCGAGGCGCTGGAGAAGGTGAGTTAACCAACGGCAATGAGTTTTGTTAGAATGGAAGAATGAATATGCAAATCGACACAACTTCTATTATAAATAAATTTAAACATCTGAAGCCAGAAAAAATTATTCTTTTCGGCTCATACGCCAAAGGAAATCCTGATCCTGATAGCGATGTCGATGTATTAGTTATCCAAAAAACCCAAAAAAAACCAACAGAAAGAGTTTCCCAGGTGTTACGATCTGTCTGGGGGAGTATTCCGCACATCGAAGCTCAAATCGTAACTCCGGAAGAGCTTCAGCAGGCAATAAGCCAGAATAGATTCTTCATCACGCAAGAAGTACTAAAACACGGTAAGGTCATCTATGAAAAAAGATAATTTTACCAGCGACGTGAAGACGTGGCTTGCATTTGCAGAATACGATTTAAAATCAGCGAAGTGGCAGCGAGAGGGAAAAATTCACGTTTCCGCCTGTTATGCCTCGCAACAGGTGGCGGAAAAAGCTCTGAAAGCTTTATTGTTGGAAAACGGAAAAGTACCTCCCAAAATTCATAGCTTAGATCAGCTCATAACCATTTTGAAAACCATAAAAATCGATACTTCCGCGATAGAATCAGATGCGCGTGAGTTAGATAAATATTACATTACGACGCGTTATCCGGGACAATATGGCGGTCCGGAAGAATTATACGGTCGAGAAGATGCCACAGAAGCAATCCGGGCAGCTGAAAAAATATTAGCATTTGTAAAAGATCGTCTTCGCTAATATATTCGTAAATAAGATATATGGATCCAATCGAGGAATTATTAACCAGAGGTGTTGAGAATATCATTCCCAATAAGGAAAAGCTTCGGGCGCTTTTGGCCAGCGGCAAAAAGCTCAATATTTACTTGGGTATCGATCCAACAGCTACTCAAATTCACATCGGACACGCAGTGCCGCTGCGAAAGCTCAATGCGTTTGCCCAGCTCGGCCATACCGTCACGTTTCTTATCGGTGATTTTACCGCCTTAATTGGCGATACTTCAGATAAAGAATCAGAGCGACCAGTTCTTACGAGCGAACAAATTCAAGCAAATTTTCAAACATACAAAAGCCAAGCCCAAAAAGTCCTAGATTTTTCAAAAGTAAAAGTTCACTTCAATAGCGAATGGCTCAAGGATTTAAAATTTGCTGATATTATTAAACTTTGTCAGCATTTCTCAGCAGGCGACTTTGTCGGGCGGGAACTCATCAAAAAAAGACTTGCGGAAAGCAAAAAAGTTGGACTCCATGAGCTTTTCTATCCGGTTATGCAGGGGTACGATAGCTACTTCATGGACACCGATATCCAGCTTGGAGGAACCGATCAAACATTTAATATGCAGGCGGGAAGGGTATTCCAAAAAAATTTGCGACATAAAGAATCGTTTATTATCGCCAATGGTTTTCTTGAAGGTACTGACGGCCGAAAAATGAGCAAAACGTGGAATAACGCAATCTGGTTGACCGATTCCCCCAACGAAATATACGGGAAGGTTATGTCGCTCCGTGATGAATTGATCGTTCAATACTTCACCCTAGCAACGAATGTATCCATGGATGAAATCTCTAACGTAAATCAGAGATTAAAAGATGGAAAAAATCCAATGAAACTAAAAAAAGAGTTGGCCTATCATTTAGTCTTGGAGCTACACGACAAACAAGCCGCAGGTAAGGCCCAGGAAGAATTCGAAGCTGTACATCAGAAGGGCGAAACAGAATCAGCAAGTGCTCTGGAGATAAACGCCACGCGACTACTGGATGCATTAGGAGTAAGTAGATCTGAAGGCAAACGCCTATTTGAACAAGGTGCAATTGACCTCAATAATGAAAGGGTGGATACTGATATGGAAGTAAAACCCGGTGACATGGTAAAAGTCGGAAAGAAAAAATTTATCAAAATTATATGAACTTTTTTAGGCGTCACGAGTTGGTTTGGAAAATTTTAGTCGGTGTCGCTTCGCTTGCGCTCATTGCTACGTCCCTTCTGCCACTTTTCTACGGCGGCTTGCAATGAATCTTACGCTCGATAGTCCAGTACAATACGTACCGCGGGTGGGTCCGGCGATGGCCAAACGTCTCGAAAACCTGGATATTAAAATAGTCAAGGATCTTCTCTGTCACGTACCATTTCGCTACAACGATTTTTCTCTCACCGTCCCAGTTGCTTCTGCGCAACCCGGAGAGGTAGTGACGATCTCGGGGACGATTTCGGGTATTACCAATATATTCACGAAAACCGGGAAAAAAATCCAGCGGACAATCATATCCGACGATTCCGGTTCTCTATCTGTTATCTGGTTTAATCAACTCTTTCTCTCGAGAGTCTTTACAGCGGGAGATCGTGTGAGCTTATCGGGCAAAATCGATTGGTTTGGGCGAGATAAAACAATGATCTCACCGGAGTACGAAATCGGCACTACTCTTCACACAGGCCGTCTGGTGCCAGTATATCCCGAGACAGAAGGCGTCTCGTCCAAGTGGTTACGAGGCCGGATTGCGTTTCTTTTAGAAACTCTTGATATACCTGAATCGCTTCCAGAGGATATTCGAAAAAAATACGACCTTCTCGGTTTATCCGAAGCGCTTGGGACTATTCATTTTCCAAAAAAAATTGCCGAAACTGAGATTGCCAGAAAACGCCTCGGGTTTGACGAACTTCTTCTCTGGCAGCTCAAAGCAAAACTTGATCGGGCGACGTGGGAAAAAACTATGCACGCTATCCCTCTTACTGTCCAACAACATGACCTGATTTCGATAATCGAAACGCTTCCGTTTGTCTTGACCACTGATCAGAAAAAAGCGATCGAAGATATTACACGCGACGTGGGAAAGAATATTCCGATGAACCGACTCCTCGTTGGCGACGTGGGTTCAGGAAAAACCGTCGTTGCTGCGCTTGCTATGTATATTGCGCTTCGGAACGGCAACTCTTCGCTTCTGATGGCACCGACAGAAATACTGGCAAAACAACACCACGAAACGATCAGCGCGCTCGGCTTGAAGCCTCATTTGGTTACCGGTTCTTCAAAAGACCTGGGTGACACCGGAATCTATATTGGCACACACGCCCTCCTCAATACACTCGCAACTATTCCGACTATTGGACTCGTTATTGTCGACGAACAGCACCGTTTTGGAGTCCGTCAGCGCGGAACTCTCACGAGTATCAAACCAACACCGCACCTCCTTACAATGACAGCAACACCGATACCCCGGACGATGGCCAAAGTATTATTTTCAAATATCGATATATCTGTTTTATCAACATTGCCTTCCGGAAGGAAAAAAATCAAAACCTGGTTGACCCCAAAAGAAAAACGGGAAAAAGCGTACCAGTGGATATCCGAACAAATAGAGAAAACCGGTACGCAGGCATTTATCATTTGCCCATTTATCGAAGAATCCGAGACGCTCTCGACTGTTCGGGCAGTCACTACTGAATTTAAAAAGTTAAAAGATATATTTCACTCGTTATCATTAGGACTTCTTCATGGCCGCATGAAGACTGGTGGAAAAGATAAGGTGCTTTCGGAATTTAGACATGGCAAAACTGACATTTTGGTCGCCACCCCAGTCGTAGAAGTGGGCATTGATATTCCCAACGCCACCATCATGATGATCGAAGGTGCGGAGCGTTTTGGATTATCCCAACTTCACCAACTTCGTGGCCGCGTCGGTCGGGGGACGATCGAGTCTTATTGCCTGCTCTTTACCGATAATGAGAGCGAGAAGATCACCCAACGCCTCAAAGCTTTAGAGACTGTATTTAGCGGACCGGAGCTTGCTGAAATAGACTTGAAACTGAGAGGCCCGGGCGATATGACCGGTACCCGTCAACATGGACTCCCCTCACTTCGAATTGCCACACTTTCCGACACAACGCTCATTGCCCAGACGCAAAAAGCGGCGGAAGAAATTTTACCCAACCTCGACCGGTTTAGTGACTTGAGAAATGCACTCAAAAAAGGTATACTGGGCACTGTACAGGACTAATTGTATGGCTCCATTACCAAAAAGACGACATTCAACCAGACGTGGCGGCAAACGAAAAGCGAGCATTCACCTGGGTCTTCCAACTTTGGCTACATGCCCCAATTGCCATGCCATGCGCACTCCTCACCGGGTCTGTAAAAACTGCGGCTATTACGATGGACGCGAAGTAGTAAAACAGAAAGCAAAGGCAAAAAAGTAAATGAAGACCTCCCAAGACCCCAGGCATTTGCGCCGGATCCGTATCGTTGAGCAATTATTCGCCCAGAGCTTTCAAAGCAGTGCTGCCACCGATACCGAAGCACACATGATCCTCGATCATTGCAAATCGTCCTTAGACAAAATTATCGAGAGCGCAGCGCCTGAATGGCCGCTACCCAAAATCGCCAAAATAGACCTTGCAATATTGCGCCTGGCCGCCTATGAAATGGTTGTAGAAAAACAGGTCCCACCCAAAGTCATCATCGATGAAGCCATCGAACTGGCCAAAACGTATGGCAACGATAACAGTTCAAAATTCATTAACGGCGTACTGGGTACTATATTAAAAATATGACCTTTGAAGATTTACAAAAAAACCTGGGCATTACCTTTACAGATCTTAAACTTTTACGACAAGCGTTTGCCCACCGCTCGTATCTCAATGAATCGCGGGACGCTCCCGTTTCAAACGAACGCCTGGAATTTTTGGGAGATGCAGTACTCTCTTTTCTTACTTCCCATTATCTGTACAAAACGTTTCCGGATTTTCCGGAAGGGACGCTTACCAATATTCGCTCGAGTCTTGTCAAAACCCGGAGTCTTGCTGATATCGCCACAGAACTTGGGCTCGGCGGCCTTCTGTTATTATCGCATGGAGAAGAAGAATCAGGCGGTCGGACCAACCCATCGCTGCTCGCCGACACATTTGAAGCGCTCTTGGGGGCCATATTCCTGGACGGGGGGATAGAGACAGCACGAACATTTGTCGAAGCACATGTCTTTCCTCGAACAGAACAGATAATCGAAAAAAAGTCCTATATTGATTTTAAAAGTTATCTCCAGGAAATCATTCAGGAAGAATCAAAAAATTCTCCAACGTATCGCGTTACCAAAAGCGAAGGGCCGGATCACGCAAAAACGTTCTGGATAGAGGCAACGGCAGGAGAGGCGATATTAGGCAGCGGCACGGGAAGATCAAAACAAGAAGCGGAGCAACAGGCCGCTCTTCATGCGCTTGAGAAAATGGGAAAAATTTGATATAATTATAGTATGGTGAAAATTAGACTCGCGCAAACCGGCACAAAAAATCGGAGGCAGTACCGCATTGTTGCTATCGAAGAAGCCAAACGTCGAAATGGCCGCTCGATTGAAATCTTAGGGCACTATAACCCGCTCGTAACCCCACCCCACCTCGTTGTTCAAAAGGACCGCATTGATCACTGGATTGGTCTTGGCGCACAACTGACCCCAGGAGTCAAAAAACTCCTGAATCTCAACGCATGAAAAATACGCTTTCGTACCTAGCCAGTAGCATTGTCGATCACCCCGAAGCCATTGCCGTCGATGAGGACGTTGGGGAAGGGAAAACCATTCTGACTCTGCACGCCCACCCTGAAGATATGGGAAAAATCATCGGAAAAAGTGGAAGGATTATCAAAGCACTTCGTGACCTTATTAAGATACTTGCCGCCAAAAAGAATACCTATGTGGATATCATATTAGACGACGCCTAATGCAAATAAAAATCCTCACGCTCTTCCCCGAAATGTTTGCCGGCCCCTTTGAGTATTCCATAATCAAACGCGCACAAGAGAAAAAAATTGTTTCGCTCGACATTATTAATATACGGGACTTTGCGCTCGACCGGTATAAAACCGTGGACGATCACCCCTATGGCGGGGGACAGGGAATGATCATGCGCGTCGACATAATCGACAGCGCAATTTCAAATGTCAAATCTCAAATGTCAAATAAAAAGTTCAAAACAATATTACTTGACCCTATCGGAATTCCCTACACACAAAAAAAGGCGCAGGAACTATCTGAACTTGACAACCTTATTCTCGTTTGCGGCCATTACGAAGGCGTAGACGAACGCATACGCGGCCTCGTCGATGAACAAATTTCTATTGGCGACTATATCCTAAGCGGCGGGGAAATCCCGGCCATGATACTGGTCGATAGCATCGTGCGACTGGTACCCGGCGTTTTACGTGACGCACATACGAGCGAGGATGAATCGTTTTCTTCAGGATTGCTTGAATACCCCCAGTATACACGACCGGACGTATATAAAGATCGGAAGGTCCCAGAAGTTCTTCGTTCGGGAAACCACAAACAGATTGAGTCCTGGAAAAAACAACAAGCCAAGACGCGGACAGGCAGTCTTCGCCCGGACCTTCTCAGGGAGTAAAGGGATTTTGTTTCGGAGCAAAAAAAGCTGGCCCGTTTTCTC
>MFJJ01000003.1 GCA_001780895.1 Candidatus Gottesmanbacteria bacterium RIFCSPHIGHO2_01_FULL_46_14 | reverse complement strand
TGCAATTCTTCAGCGAACGAACAAGGGTAATGGTCCCGCAGGCGCGCTGGCTTGCATACCCCTCCCACCGGGCATACCCGGGCTTAAGGACGACGATGGAAGCTAAACTTTGGGGCATACTGAGGCGATTGTATCAGATTTCTCTCACCCAGCGAAGAATCGCACTAACCACTTCTTTTTCTTGTCCGTTGAAGCTATGGAACGCGCCAGGGATAATTATGCTTTGATACAGTGCGGATAATGCATGCGTATCAAAGACCGCTTTAATCTTCGTCATTGGCCTATCAGCGAGCTCATCGTTACCGGCAAACACAACGAGAAGCGGCCTTGTGATGCGAGAAAAGGCGGTCATTTTCGGCTCCGCGTCGCCGTAATCGAATGTATCTTCAAACGATCCTGGAGATACCAAACTTAACAACCGTTTGGGCGTTCCAGGAAAATGGCTGACTGGGATGAGCATGTCCCCTTTACCGATAGCGATAAGAGCCTTGGCTACCGTCACTACCCACCATGGCGGCTTACCTTCCGGGTTGAGCCGGTCCGATAGCGGTGAAAGGAGGATGATACCTGCTACACGACTGTTCTGTGTTTTGGCTCCGTAAAAACACGCTTTGTTAGCGCCCGTGCTGTGACCGGCAACTATAACATTCTCAAACCCTTGCTGGACAAGAAAGGCAACTCCGGCATCAATATCGTACATGCACTCCTCAAAAACTTCCATCCCCGCGCCGCCGGTCAGTCGGCTATACCCTTTTTCGCTTTCCGGTTCTATGTTCTTTATACCTGTAATCCCATCGTGTCCTCGATTATTAAATGATGCAAATCCAAATCCATACTTTTCGCATACATTGGAAAGCGCTTCAAAAAGAGTGACATTTCCATAAAACGTACTCCCCAACCCATGCACCCAGAGGATAGCTTTCTTCGTCGCCTGTTTCGGCCTAACGAATATCCCTTGATGAATGAGCTTGTCTTTGGTGACGATTTCAGCTAAATAAAATTGCTTCATGGGGTGGTTGAGTTTAATTCTGGTTCTTACGGTTCTTCCCGAGAGATACTTGGGATTTTGTCGAGATCATGATCGTAAGAGACAATAGTGTCTACATCATGATGGATTGCATAAGCCGCAATATACGCATCAATGTAATCGATATTGTATGACCAATAAAAAGTAAGCGCGTCAGAGAGAAGCGGCTTGGCTGCATGAACGGTCTCAAGTGTTAAAAAAAGTTGAAGTTTAGCGACAATGTCGCTCTTGGGAACCTCGTAATGCGACTCTAAGACCCAAACTACCTCTGCCACGGTAACGTCTGTCAGAATGAGTTTTTCCGTGGTTTGCCTCAAAAATTTCTCAACGCGCTTCGCTTTTTTTTCATCATCTGCAGTCAGATAACGAATGACGGTATTAGCGTCGAGAAGTTTAGCCATGATGGTATCGACGGGCAAGTAATGTTTTAGCGCTTTTTCGCATGGCAGAGATATTCAATTTCTTATGTGTTTTGATCGAACCGTACAAGGAAAAGAAATTAGACGCTGCCCTGATTTTTGCTCCGTCGGCGTCCTTGGTGATCACGACGCGCTGCCGCGGCTGCAACCCGAGCATCGCCCGAATCGGCGCCGGTATCGTCACCTGCCCTTTTTGCGTCATCGTCGAATAACCAATCATAGTATTACTACTATATAAAATGTAATACCTTTTGTCAATAGGTATTACTCACGGTTTTCTGGAGATGCTTGATATCCAGCAGAGATCACGGTGATCTGATCCACGATCCTTTTCGTTATACGAGTATAGTTCTTCAACTTCAAATCCTACATCTTTTAATTTTATTTTAAGTTCCTTCCTTCGGAAATATGTAAAATGCCGTGATAACTGAGATGATAATTCCTCGGTGACGTCCGCTTCACCGCTATCTTCCTTCACTAAAACAAACAGGATGCCTGTTGGCTTCAATAAAGCGTAAAAAATCGACAACACAGCAGGCACCTCTTCTCTTTTCAGATGCAAAAGCGATGCACACGCCCATATACCATCAAATGAGTTGGGATGAAAAACGAGGGATCGCAAATCTAGTTTATAAAAACTCGCTTGAGGAACTCTTTGTTTCGCTATGTCCAATAACTTATCCGATAAATCTACGCCAACAACCTCAAATCCTTGTTTAATAAAATACTCACAGTCTCTGCCCGGCCCACATCCTACATCGAGAATCCGTGCATGGTTTGGAAGAAATGAAATGAATTTTTCACGTTCCGGCAGCGGCGCATAATCATTCAACTTCTTTGCATATTTATCCGCCATCGCATCGTAGACGGCAATAGTGTTCTTTACGTGATCATCACTCATCCCCGTAGTATAGCAAAGACCGAAACGGTATACTAAGCACAATGATTGTCACATCCTCATCACCATTGACACTTGAAGAAATTGCGCAGGTGAAAGAACGATTTGGGGTATATGTCAAAACGGTCATCGATATCCGGAAAAAAATATGCTCCGCAGGTATGGACCGGCATTTTGAAGGAGAAAATATTCTCCTAGAGTCAGGATCGCGTCAATCAGATATTTGGGGAGGGGGAATTGATCTGGAAACAAAAGAAATTGATTTTAATTCATTCATCAATATCCGGCCGCAGGATAACAACACAAAAAATGAAATCCAAAGCGAACGGGTAAAAAAAACGTACAGTGAACTGACAACATTTTTCTTCAAACTCGCACTATGACAGAGACAAAAATGCTCATCGGATCTCTTTCCAATGATCTCTCGCGGGTGGCAAACATGATGTACAAAAAATCCTCAAGTGCCGAAACATTTTTTCATGAAATGTTTCGATGGGTCAAAGGGCTAGATACTGCATCGGTAAAACCGTATATTCAAACGATACTGAAAGATTTAAAATCGCATGAACTGCATCCACAATACACCCAAGAGCGCGCCGAAACCTATCTCATGTACAGCATCATCCTCCAAAATTACAGCCTTCACATGAAGTAAAAGTGTCACGCTTTTTATGGATGACGGAGCCGGTACCAGCTCACTAAAATGAGGTAAAACCATAGGTGAATTGTCATCGCTACAGTAATGTACCCGTTGAGAATAAGTATGCTAAATAAAGGCCCCATGGGGATACTTACTAAAAAAAACAACATCGCAGCGCGAACAAAATACATGTTATACAAATGAAGGACAATAATGATAAAGCTAAACCACCAAATGCGCGAAGTTTGTGGTAAACCTCCGAGCACCACAAATAATAGATACGCGAACTTTGCCTGCTGAAAAAGAATCTCACAAAATTTGAGCATATACATCTTGGGCTGTGTTCGGATGAGATATGACTTCGGATTATCTATTATGACCTGTGTCGGTACCTTCCCAATGCGACGCAAGAGATATGGAGCAAATGCCCATAGCAGTACCGTTATTCCAAAACCAACTATTGAAACGAGTGACGTGTTCACAAAAAGATTCGGTGTTTGGTTTATGAGAAGCGTCGAGAGCAAAAGAAACCATGTAGTCATCAGAAATGCCAGCCGTGTCGAAATGGACGCAAAACCGTCTTTACTATATCGCTGGATCGCCTTATACGGAAGGTACCCGATGAGGATAATGACGAGAAGATAAACGAGTTTCCCCCACTCCATGCATGGATTATACCAAAAACTCCTCTTTCGAGGAGCTTTCAGTTTAAAGTTTACAGTTTAAAGTTTAAAGTGGTTTAATAGTCCATCCCGCCCATGCCTCCCATGCCTCCCATGCCTCCCGGCGGCATGCCGGCTCCAGCATCTTTCTTTTCCGGAAGATCGGTAATCAATGCTTCGGTTGTGAGAATCATCATGCCGACGGATACTGCATTTTGGATCGCGGTTCGCGTGACTTTGGCCGGATCCAAAATTCCTGCTGCAAGCATTGACCCAAACTGCATCGTCATGGCGTTAAATCCGAAGTCAGCAAGTTTTGATTCCTCGATGGTTTTTAGCACCCATCCATCATCGGCACCGGCGTTTTTGGCAATCCATCGAACTGGCTCACCGAGGGAACGATAAAGGATGTCAACGCCGACTTTTTCATCTGCGTCAGTCAAACTATCTTTTAACTTCGGCAAGACTAACCGTGCGCGAAGCAATGATACGCCACCTCCAGGGATAATACCTTCCTCAAGCGCAGCCTTTGTTGCTGCAACTGCGTCGTTGACACGCTCTTTCTTGTCTTTGAGTTCTATTTCTGTTGCCGCGCCGACGTTGATAACGGCAACGCCTCCGGAGAGTTTGGCAAGCCGTTCCTGGAGTTTTTCGCGATCAAAGTCAGATGTTGATGCATCCATCTCGCGTTTGATCTGCGCAATGCGAGCCTGAAGTGCGGTCTTACTACCTTTACCGCCGATGATGCGGCAGTTGTCTTTGTCCGCCCACACCTTGTCCGCGCGGCCGCAGTCTTCTACCTTTACGTTTTCGAATTTACGGCCTGTATCGTCACTTATCACCGTACCGCCGGTGAGTGTTGCAATGTCATCAAGCATCGCTTTTCTCCTGTCGCCAAATCCGGGGGCTTTGATCGCCAAAACATTGAATGTCCCGCGCAATTTATTGACGACCAATGTTGCCAATGCCTCTCCTTCTATTTCATCAGCGATAATCACCAAATTTTTGGAGACTTTAATAAATCCTTCTAAGAACGGCAAAAGATCAGCGATTGCTGAAATCTTTTTGTCGGTAATGAGGATATAGGCATCCTCAATTTCTGCTTCCATTTTGTCAGCAATCGTGACAAAGTAAGAACTCGCGTACCCTTTATCAAACTCCATGCCCTCTTTGTACTCAATCTCCATGGTGAGACCTTTACCCTCCTCGACCGTCACAACACCGTCTTTACCGACTTTGGCAAGAGCTTCCGCAATCATCGCGCCGATTTTGTCATCCTGAGCGGAAATCGTCGCCACCTTAGCAACGTCGGCGTCTTTGACGGTTTTGCTCATCTTTTTAATCTCACTAACCACCGCCTCAACTGCTTTTTCCATCCCGATTTTAAGCATCATTGGGTTGGCACCAGCAGTCACGTTTTTAAACCCTGCGTTGACGATAGCTTGGGTAAGAAGCGTGGACGTGGTTGTCCCATCCCCTGCTACATCGTTGGTTTTGCTCGCGGCTTCTTTGACGAGCTGGGCACCCATGTTTTCAAACGGATCCTCGAGCTCAATTTCCTTAGCGACTGTGACACCGTCATGGACCACATTGGGGGCTCCCCATTTTTTATCAAGAGCGACATTGCGTCCTTTGGGTCCAAGTGTCGTCACGACTGCTTTTGCTAATAAATTTACTCCACGGATAAGTGCCTGCCTCGCATCTTCAGAAAATTTTAGTTGTTTTGCCATAGTATTCCCCCTTTTACTCAACAGTCGCTAAAATATCTTTTTGCTCGACGAGCATCCATTCTTGACCGTTGACTTTGACTTCATTGCCGCCCCATTTTTTGTACATAACCTTTTGGCCGACTTTGACGACCATCTTCACTGGGTTTCCTTTATCATCCGTTCCGCCGGGACCAACGGCCATGACTTGCCCGGTTTGGGGTTTTTCTTTGGCACTATCAGGAAGAACGATGCCGGAAGGAAGTGTTTCTTCTGCCTGCAGGGGCTTGACGAGGACATTGTCAAATAACGGTTGAATATTTATTTTCGACATATGCTTCTTCTTTGGCAATCTTTTGAGATGAGTGCTATTTTATCGGCCGTAGAAAATATTGTCAAGAGGGATCTTTGTCGCACGCAATCTTTTTTGGAGCTCTCTGTAAATCCATTCGCGCGCATCGACCGGATGGAATCGGATAATTGTATCAGACACAACCTCTGTTGTTCGGCGTTTTCTCATATACCAAAGTTGCAAAAACTTCGCTATTGGTTCAAGAAAACGCAAAAGACTTCGTGTTTGTTGATGCTTGACACGTGATGCGTAATACGTTTCTCTCCACGCCGTAGGCAGAAATTTTTCTACCCATCTATTTGCTTTTAGAAATTTTTGGTATGTTCCATCCCGATCCCACAGCGGTTTCATTTGTAATACTTCATGGGCGGTAAATAAATCCCGTTCTTTTGACGGAATGGCAAGAGCATCGGAGCTCATAAACATATTGAGACAAATTTTGTCTTTAAATTTGTGATCTCCCGGACGACGACGGAGATGAAAAAGATCTAAAAGAAACGTCACAATCAATCGTGTTGTCCAAAGTGTTCCGGACTTGGTAATAATGAGAAAATCAATATCATCATGCACATCCGCGTTGTTCATCGCTAAAGCTCCGGTGACACCGATACATTCAATGGTCGGCAGTAACCGCAGCCACCACAGCGAACCGGCAATTTTCCATTTACGACGGGAAGATACCCAATTGTGTGTTGGGCGTTGATGGTTGTTGTGGTGTACAAACCGCTTGAGTAGAACCCGATATACACACCAAAATCGCAACTCTTCTTCACTTAAGCGATAGTCGAAGATATCAGCGTACGCGATCGTAATTCGCACTGCGTCAGAAAGCGTTACCCTCATTATTATTTCGTCTGGGGGGCAGCTGCGGAGGTCAACCCAAAACTGGAAAGTACTTGGGCAAATCCTGCCCTTGCTGTCTCGAGTGCCGCGGCAGGTGCAACACCATCATTGGCGACTGTATTGACCGCATCTTCGAGATACTTAATAAGTCGATCATTGAGACCATTGTCAAACGTCCGGGAAGCGAGCGGAAACGATTTTGCGTATTTCGCTTGAGAAACGTACGTGCCAGCGAATGGATCATCAGCAATAGTTGAGGCAAGCTCGACCCGCCCGTACGGTTCTCCGAAAAGTCTGGTCTTCGCCGCTTCGCTATAGAGCATCGTTGCCGACTCCCCGCTTGTGAGATATTTCAAAAATTCCCATGCAGATTGCTGATGCTTACTTTTTGCCGATACTCCCTCTACCCAATACGATGCCCACGTCACGGTACTCCCCGGTAGCTGCGGGATTGGTGCGATTTTAAACCGAAGATCAGGGTTGAGCTGTTTAACGTCAAATGCACGCCAGGAAGGGGCTAAAATCATAGCAACTTTACCGGTCGCAAATGCGTAAACAGAATTATCCAGCGTATCGTTCCAGGTATAGACAGGATCGGAGGGGCTTGCAAATTTTCTATAAAAAATGAGTGCTTCCTCCGCTTCGGTCCCTGTTGGCGCCACCAGACTTGCACCGTTTTGAAGCATCATCGTTGCCACGATATCACTAAAATTCTCAACATTGCCGGTGGTCCCCAAGGCTATCGCAGACGTAAGAATCTGATCGCCATTCCTTACGGTGAGTTTGGGAACGAGGGTAAGCATTTCTTCCCAGGTAGCCGGGGGCGTTACGCCGGCAGCAGCAAAAAGGTCTTCGTTGTAATACAACCCCAGTCCGTCAATCATAATGGGGATACCAAAAATATTTTGTCCGGCAACAAGATCAGCTACCGCGACGGGATAAAAACTTGTTCCGAATTGGGCCGGGGTCATCACGGTCGAGGGAACAAGCGCGAGATCATTTTTGAGCATCGCAACCCAGGTATTATGGAATCGGAACACATCCGGTCCTTCAGCCCGGGCAATGGCTGCGGCAAGCCGCTCGCGATATTGCCGAGGAGATTGCTTGACGTATTGCACTTTGATCTTGGGGTGATCGGCTTCAAATTTAGCTATGACGGGCCGAATAATTGCATCATTTTCCCACAGACCCCAATACGTAAGCGTCACTTCTCCCCCTCCGGAGATCAAGCCCAATACAAAACGACCGCCTACCAGAAGTCCGCCAACAAGAAGAAGGAATACGGCAATCATGAGGAGTCGCCGCGGTAGTGATCCGCCAGCTGGCCCCGATTGAATCGGGGCTGGTGATGGCGGCGGCTGTGACGGCACACCACCAGGAATGACCACGGTTTCCTGATGAGCGGGCGGAGGTGGAGGAGGAACAACTTCCGTCGTCATCACAGGACCGGGCGAGGACGGTTCGGTAACCGAAGGTTTAGCACGTATTGGTGTCTCCAGATTAAATAATCCCGATAAATCAGGAGAGGGGAGAGGTTCTGCCATAGAGATGGTACAATAAATCTACCTTTCTCATCATATCATGGCACAAAGTCCACGCAAAACAACAATGAAAGATTCGGTTCGTCATACCGTCCGCCGCAGTCTCATCGGACTAGGTGTCGTGTGGCTTTCCGCAATTAGCTTTTTCCTCCTCTATCAACTTCGCTACAACGAAAAAGTCTATCCTTCCGTGTATATTGATGGACAACCATTCGGCGGCCTTCGACAAAACGACGTCCAAGCGTATTGGGATCGCAAAAACGAGCCGTTTCGCAATAAACGGTTTGAATTTCGATTTGAAGAAAATGTCGCCACGCTCTCTGCGATGGAATTGGGAATCGGCTATGACGCAACACTATCTGCAAAACAAGCATATTTGGTTGGGCGTTCCGGTCGTCTAACCAGTGATTTGATTGCCAAACTGAGTTCCCGCGTCGATTTATCTCCGTATTTTCGATGGAATGAACAAATGCTCGACGAAACACTGGAGCTTCTCTCAGAACGCATCGATATTCCCGTCCAGGAAGCATTATTTGCTTTTGCCGGCGGGAAAGTCACTGCATTTAAACCATCCCGCGATGGGAGAAAACTCAATACTGCAAGCACTAAAGCTAATTTTTCCAAACTCCTTGCAAATGTCCCAACATCCCAAGAACAGATCCTTACGCTTGCTCTCGTCGTTGATCCCATACAACCCACAATTCAAACCCAGGAAACGAATGTGTTGGGAGTACAAGAACGTGTAGGACGGGGCTACTCGGAATTTGCCCATTCGATCCCGGGAAGAATCCACAATGTTGCCCTGACTGCATCTAAAATACATGGTATTCTGATCAAACCCGGAGAGACATTTTCATTTAACAATGCGGTTGGAGATATTTCCGCCGCCACTGGCTTTCAACCAGCCTACATCATTAAAGACGGTCGAACCGTGTTGGGCGACGGCGGGGGTGTATGCCAGGTTTCAACGACGCTTTTTCGGGCTGCCTTGGCGGCCGGATTGCCAATCGTAAAACGGCAAGCCCACGCCTATCGCGTCGGATACTACGAACAAGCCGGCTACAAAGCAGGGATAGACGCAACTGTATTTGCTCCGTCGGTCGATTTCCAGTTTCAAAACGATACTCCGGGCTATATCCTCATCCAGACAAATACAGACCGGAAAAACTTAACTCTGACTATTGATCTCTATGGCACGAGCGACGGCCGGAAAGCAGAAATTCTCAACCAGATCGTTGGTAGCATCACTCCTCCTCCGCCTGATCTTTATCAGGACGATCCCACGCTTCCCGCGGGCACGGTCAAACAAGTAGACTTTGCCGCCTGGGGGGCAAAGACATCATTTCAATATAAGGTCACCCGAAACGGAGAAATTTTAGAGGATCAAACATTCTACTCAAACTTCCGCCCATGGCAAGCCGTTTATTTACGAGGAACACAATGAAAACGATCGTTTTAGTCGGAGGATGTTTCGATTTACTTCATTACGGTCATATAAAGTTTCTCGAGGAAGCAAAATCACACGGCGACTGGCTCGTTATTGCCTTGGAATCCGATGAAAATGTTCGTCGCATGAAAGGTAACTCGCGGCCGATTCATTCACAAAAGCAACGAAAAGAAATGCTTGAAGCACTATCAGTTGTTGATGAAGTCATCTCACTTCTTCCAATGCGCACTGATCTAGAATATTTTGATTTTGTCAAAAAAATTCGACCAAGTGTTATTGCAATTACCCAGGGAGATCCATTGGAAGGAAAAAAAGAAGAACAAACAAAAATCGTCGACGCAGAGCTTATTATTATCCCCAAAATCCACACTCCTTCCACCTCGCAACTGGCCAAGCTCCTCGGCCTCGAGTAAAATAGCCTCATGGAACGAAATATCAGGCTATTTTCCTATCTTAATTTTTTTACTGATTTTATTCCGTACGCGCCGGTTGCCATTCTTTATTTCTCAAACGTGACCGGATCGTATGCGCTGGGCATGAGCGTGTTTTCTTTGGTCATGCTCGCCTCGGCATTTTTTGAAATCCCGACGGGCATATTTTCAGACCTAATCGGCAGAAAAAATACGGTGATCCTCGGCGCGACAACCAGAATTCTATCAGGCATCCTCTATGCGATCGGTGGAACGTATGGGATGCTTCTGGCCGGAGCACTATTTGAAGGGTTATCACGATCGTTTTACAGTGGCAATAACGATGCAATGCTCCATGACTCCCTCACTCAACTCAAAAAAGAAGGAGACTTTCACTCACACTTCGGTAAAACGCATGCGATGTTTCAGGTGGGACTCGGAATATCGGCACTGCTTGGAGGGATCCTTGCTCAATGGTCTTTTGCTCTGGTTATGTGGATATCCGTTATCCCTCAACTTATTACTCTTGCGTTGGCGTTTTTCCTGGTTGAACCAACGGTCTACACGAAGGAGTCGGGAAACGTCTTTGTGCATCTGAAAGAATCCATTCGTCAGTTCCGTATCAATGCGACACTTCGATATGTCAGTATTGTATCTATTCTCAAAGAAACGCTCGGCGAGGCGGGATATTTATTTCGCTCGGCATTTTTTATCAGCCTGTGGCCTCTGTGGGCGATAGGTATTTCTTCCTTTGTGACGAGTATTATTGCAGCGCTTAGTTATTACACAAGCGGCAAACTCATAAATAAATTCGGCCCGAAAAAAATACTCATAGGTGAAAGTCTGTTTAATCGATCCCTCGCGCTTATTGGTCTTGGGTTTCCGAGCGTACTTTCTCCCGCAATTATGGCGGTTCCGGCCATAACATATGGTGTGGGTCAAACGTCAATCAATATGCTTCTTCAAAAACATTTTACCGTAAAACAACGGGCAACCATGGGTTCTCTCAATTCGCTTGCGGGAAGTATCGGATTTGGTTTATTTGCAATCGTTGTGGGAAAAATTGGTGACTGGTATGGTGCCCGTATTGCGCTTATCATCACACAACTTCTTTTATTCTCACCCCTCATTTTTTACCGACTCATCTTTAAAAAGAACCAAACGACATGAGAATTTTGGCAATTGAAACGAGCTTTGATGAAACCGCCGCTGCGATTGTTGATGACGGCACGAAGGTTGTAACTAATGTCATTGCAACATCCAAAGAGATGCATGAAAAATACGGGGGGGTCGTCCCGGAGATAGCAGCCCGCCAACAACTTCAATCGATGATTCCGGTTTTAACAGAGGCTCTATTGTCTTCCAAAAACAATACTGTATTACTAAACAGTAATAAAGTGTTTGCATCTATTGATGCTATAGCCGTTACGATTGGTCCGGGACTTATTGGCAGTCTTCTGGTAGGTGTCGAGACTGCAAAAACCCTAGCGTTCGTGACGAAAAAACCTCTCATTCCCGTCAATCATGTCCTTGCGCACATGTATGCAAATTTTATTGATTCTTCTTTTGTCATTCCGGGCGTGACCCGGAATCCATCGTCATCAAACGCTGGATCCCCCGCCTGGGCGGGGGATGACAAGAAGGAAATACAATTCCCAGCTATCTCTCTGGTTGTTAGCGGCGCACATACCGAATTGTATTTCATGAAAAATATTAAAGACTTGCAGTGGCTCGGCGGAACGCTCGACGATGCCGCAGGAGAATGTTTTGACAAAACCGCACGACTTCTTGGTTTTGGCTATGGTGGTGGCGTTGCGATTGAAAAGGCAGCTGCAAGAGGTAACATAAAATTACCACGACCCATGATGGATGAATCGTTCGATTTTTCTTTCAGTGGGTTAAAAACAGCAGTCATGCGGGAATGGAAAAAACATCTGGCATTGGCAGGGTCGAACCCTGCCAATGCCTTTGCCTATGAAATACAAGAGGCAATCACCGATGTATTAGTAGAAAAAACCATTCGCGCAGCAAAGAAGTTTAACGCTAAGTCTATTTTATTATCCGGTGGAGTTGCTGCTAACACCCGCCTTCGCGAAAAATTTCCTGTAGCCATTCATGTACCACCACCGGCACTCTGTACCGACAACGCCGTCATGATCGCCGCCGTCGCCTATTTCCGTGGAAATCCAGTCGACTGGCATGAAATTACGGCAATCCCCGACCTTTCCGTAAAATATTAATCAATAGAGATATTCGCCCCATTTTTGCTTGTATATAGGCGGAAATAGCATTATTTCCGCTTGACAAACGGTAAAAACTATGATATCTTCTCCGTATATGTTACTCCCACGCGCATTAACTACGATCATTACTGAAAAACTCCAAACCTCTCCCAAAGGCATTATCCTGTACGGCCCAAGACAAGCAGGCAAGACGACGCTTATTACCGAAATCATCCGTAAGCTTAACGTAAGAACCCTTACGGTCAATGGTGACCAAAGCAAATATGTCGATGTCCTGGCAAGCCGGGATGGAGACAGACTCAAGAGCCTCGTTACAGGCTATGACCTGTTGTTTGTTGATGAGGCACAACGGATCCCGGAAATAGGCATAAACCTCAAAATTATTCTGGACACCATCCCTACGGTGAAAGTCGTCGCCACGGGCTCTTCAAGCCTAGACCTCGCCAGTAAAATCAGCGAGCCGTTAACCGGGCGCGTCTGGACGTACCGGCTCTATCCCATCTCAATGCTGGAGTTATCCGGCGTGTATAATCGTTTTGAACTGAATACCCGCCTGGAAGAACGACTGGTGTACGGATCATACCCCGAGATATTCTCTCACGTCGGCGATACAGAAAAACGGGAATACCTGCAAAACCTGATCGATGCCTACCTCTACAAAGATCTATTGGAGCTTGACGGAATCCGTAATTCGGCAAAAATTCGCGATCTTCTCAAACTCATCGCGTTTCAAGTAGGATCGCTGGTGTCTATTTCTGAACTGGGCAACGCACTAGAGATGGGAAAAGATACGGTCAACCGTTACATTGACCTATTGGAAAAATCGTTTGTGATATTTCGCATGCCTGGACTTAGCCGAAACTTACGGAAAGAAATCACCAAAATGGGAAAAATTTATTTCTATGACCTGGGAGTAAGAAATATGCTTATTGATAATCTCAAACCACTCAAAGACCGCAATGACACGGGGCAACTTTGGGAAAACTTCCTCATCGTTGAACGAATGAAACGCCTGGCCTACACCCAAGAGTATGCATCAACGTATTTCTGGCGCACCCATACCGGCGCAGAACTTGACTATGTGGAGGAAACCGGCGGGAAACTGTATGGGTTTGAGTTTAAATACGGTTCTAAAACGGTAAAATCTCCCTCTGGCTGGCGCGCTGCCTACCCGGACGCATCATTTACCTGCATCAATCGGGACACATATCTCTCGTTCGTACTTCCGGGATAACACGACGAAACACCGACAACGCCGTAATGATCGCCGCTTGCGCCTACTTCCTCAACTCACCCATCGATTGGCACAAGATTACTGCTATCCCTGATCTTTCAGTAGAAAATGATTATCTACGACGCCAAGTAACAAATGCTACATGGCCACCTTCTAAAGGTGGATCATCCTGACTTCGCCACGACCCCTTCTTGACTA
>MFJJ01000002.1:731-7845 GCA_001780895.1 Candidatus Gottesmanbacteria bacterium RIFCSPHIGHO2_01_FULL_46_14 | reverse complement strand
TATTTAATCCGTAATCTACTTTGAAAAAAGCTATATAGCTAGTTCTCTGCGATCCGACGCAGTATAATTAATACGGTGAAAAAGGCGCTCATTTTCACCGCCGATCAGTGCGAAGATATGGAGGTCATGAAAATTGGAGGTGATACCAGTGAATGAAAAGATGAAGTCGTGTTTTACGCCGCATGTATTGATGCACAGTTTGTTTGGACTGGGATTGGGAATACTATTGGCCGCGGTATTTGAGGGCGTACGGGCTGCATGGCTTGGGTTAGTACTTATGGTTGCCGCAGTAGCTTTTGACTGGATGCGAAAGGAAGAGAAATGAAATTGGGTTTACGCTGGAGTGCAATAATCATCGTTACGATCCTTGTGGTTCGTTTTCTCGTGCCTCCGCAGCCGATGGTTGTGCCACAGGGGCAGCAGTCGAGCGATATTTTTGAAAGTCCGGTCAAAGTTCCTCATTGGGTCAGCAATACCCCTCAACACGCTTCTACATTTGCGGCTGCGCCGGTGAATGTGGTTGTCGATGTTGATTTGGCTTTGACTGCACCTTCATCAATTTCCATTACCAAAGATGGGGCAGAGTACGGAGTTGGTACTGGCAGGATTGATTCAAACAAGCGTGCGATGCGCCGGGACATGGATGCTGCGGCGCCAAACGGCCTCTATACAGTGAGGTATACGACGTGTTGGCTCGATGGAAATTGTCAAAGCGGGAGTTTTCAATTTACGATCGACAGAAGGCTATCGGGCAATTTTGAAGATCATGTAGGCAGGCCGGATATACCGCCGGATATTGGGATATCCATTGAAAACAATACATTTGTCCCCAAAAAGATTCGTATACGAAAAAATACAAGAGTTGTTTGGACCAACAAAGACACCGTGGATCATTCCGTCAACTCCAACAGTTATTTTCCCCAGCAAAACTCCAATCCGCTCAAGTCAAAAGAAGCTTTTGAGATGGTCTTTTCCAAGGTAGGAGAGTATCCCTATTATGACAGCCTCTATCCGGATACGATGATCGGATCGTTACTCGTGGAGGACTAGCGTCAAAATCCACATAATGGAAACGCCGGCGATAAAAGGCAGTGTTTGTTGCCACCGTCGTTGTTTGGCAAAATCTTTGTGCATTTCCGGGATAAGATCGGAGCAGGCAATATACAAAAACATCCCGGCGGTAAATCCCAGGACGGTTCCAATTGCTCCGCTGAATCGTTCAAAGTAAAAAAACGCTGCTACCGCACCGATAAGCGCGGTGAGCCCCGATAAAAAATTGTAAAGAAGGGCAGTCGACTTTTTCATACCTCCGGCAAGAAGCAAACTAAAGTCTGCAATTTCCTGGGGAATTTCATGAGCAGTAATTGCCAGGGTTGTGGTAAATCCTATGGCAGGACTAACGAGAAACGATGATGCAATGGCAACCCCATCAATAAAATTATGAAGTCCATCACCAATGATAACAAGGAGCGAGGTGGGTTTGACGCCGTGCGGTTCGTGGTGGTGGTGAAACCATAGTAAGAATCGCTCGAGGAAAAAAAATGAAAGTACTCCGAGAAAAACAGGTGTGGTAACAGTGATACCCGCCTTTTCAAGCGCTTCCGGGAATACGTCGAGCAGTGCTGCGGTCAACATGACGCCGGCAGCAAAACTCACAAGTGATGAGATAATTTGCGAAGACTGGCTGCGTTTTTCCGTCAAAACGAACCCACCAACAAAGGAAATGGCACTGACAAACAAAGAAGCAATGATAATAAGGCTAAGAATCGGCATGGCTCGTTTGAAGAGTAATCAATATTTAATGCGGTAGAGTTTCACATTTTTTGCGCCGGATTTGAGATATGTGGTTACCACGAGTCGCGCATTTTTGATATTGTAGTGCGGTGTACACACGCCATGGCTGCATGTGCCAAAGTAGAGATCCCGGCTGTCAATTGCTCCCACTGGCGTGATCGAGCCCACGACGCCTTGAGCAATGCCGCCTCCCGTATAGCTTAACATATACGAAGCTTTACTGACGTTGGCGAGATTAATAAACGAAACGACGACGCTGTTGGTTCCCCTCGATAATCTCGCCGTTGAATACGATCCACCGACAGTTCTTCCTCCACCGCCTGCTCCGGTTTTGGGGACTCGAGCTTTTGCCGCATATACCTCTGAAGCTGTCGAAACCATGAGAAAGAGAACAAAGAGGATTATGTATCGCTTCATAGCTTTTAGTATAGCATGCTATACTAAATTCATGAAGAAACCCCTTGTCGCAATTCTTGTTGGACTCGTTGTGGGAGGTATTGGATTTGGTGGATATCTTGCGTGGTCAGGGTCGCAACCGAAGCCAAAAATTGAGCAAAAAGAAGCGTCGGCTGCTGCCCCGGAACTCCTGACCTGGCGAGACCCGAACGGATTTTCGTTTCAATATCCCGATGGCCTCACAGTCAATAAGCATAATGAAGATAAAGAAAACTATGCCCACATCGAATTTACCCATCCCGATCATCCGGGAAATGTTATCGTGTGGGGGAAGGATACGACAGCAGCTGACGCAACTGCCTGGGGGAAGACGGAAAAACGGTTTAAAGGAGCAAGTACGCTCGATACGACATTCGCAAATGTGTCTGGTAAAAAAGTGCTCATTGCCGCGCCCTCGCAAATTATCGTGGGTACAGTTGATGATAGCATCGCCTGGACCGTCGAGGGACTTCTTACTGACAGCGCCTTCTGGACCGGCGTCCACACTACAATTGCCGATTCCTTCAAATTTATTCCTGTTGGGAGTGTTGATGAGGAAGATTCCACTGCCCCAGTTCAAGAAGCAGTCTCTGCCGACGAAGAAGAAGTGATCGAATAGAACTATTTAAGGAATGCGATGTAGGCTAGTAGGCCCGCGAGTAACGCAAGCCCAAAAGCAATCTGAGCCCGTACGTTAATATCAGTAAAATCAATTTTTTCTTTCATAGTTAAAAGAGTAAAGTTTGTTTACGAAGTTGAAATGCTACCCACAAGGACACTATAGCAAAAATCACATTCGTGGTCAAAACCCAAAGATTTAGCTTTCGAAACGATTTGATTGAAGCGGGAAGAACTATCGCTGCGCCAAACCAACCCGCTGCTAAGTTAACAAATAATTCTGAGAGAAGCGTCAACCACAACGTTTGATCACTCATCAATTCTACGTTATCACATTTTTCCTTGACGCCTTTACATCGGGAGGCATTGGTGATAAGCCGCAAAGAAAGAAAGCAAAAGACGCCAGTGAAGAAGCAGTAGGTGCTATTCGTAGAGCTAGAGGGTTGCATAATCGAGCAGAGCAGGTATTGACGGAAAACGTTGAAAGACTGGTGCGTTTCAAAAGAGAATCGGTGAGTGCTTCAGCGAACCCAGTTCTTGCGGCGCGAGCAGATGCGTATGGGACAACAGCGTACACTATGGTAACAGCAGCACTTCAGGAGCACGGAATGAGAGTTCAACACGCTTATGAGAACGTTGTAGAAACGAACGCAGCCTTGCTACCAGAGTTACAACAAGAGCATCCAGTCCCACCTGCCATTTAGACTTATACGCATAGATTGGGTTGTGCTGAAACAGAATGCCAATCGGTGGGTCCTTCGGAGATCAGGGGAAAGGAGCCGAGGAAGAAGGCGCAAACCTCGATGAAGACGGCATTATTGTTGGGGCATCTCATTTTTGTGGCAGGACGGTTGCCAGGTAGGCATCCACCTGACTCCCTAAAAACGCCTTGATTTCCTCATCGGTGTAGGATTCTTTCAGGAACTGCGTTTCGACAATTTTGATATCGTCGAAGTAGGTGAGTTGCTGTAAGAAAAGTTTCGGATTAAACTCTCCAGTAAATTTTTTTTCCGCGAGCCGGATAATCTGGCCAATTGAGTAAAAATTCCATTTTAGGAGAATAAAGAGGTCAACGTAGTCCCTCCACGCCGGCCTTCGTCCGATGACGTTGGCTTTGTTGGCTGCGAGGTCATCCATATGGAAGAGAGAGATTGACGGCGTCTTTATCGGGTCTTGGAGCAACGGGTAAGGGTGTTCGACAAAGCTAACCTCTACGCCTGTCTTTGTACGTACCGTCAGCATCCATTCTTCATCAACTTCGGTAATGATGGAACTTCCAAATAATTTCCTCACTTGGTGTCGGAGTGTTTTGGGGAGTTTTTTTTGTGTAAAACTGTCGAAGTCATACGAACGGCGATGCCCAATGTGGAGCATCATGGCCGTTCCGCCCGCGAGGATAAATGATCCAGAGAACGCACCGAGATTTTCAAATACGTCCCTGCGTGCGTTGTCTAATTGGTCCGTATAGGGAGGTAATGTAGTCCTCCTCATAGAGATTGGTGTCCCGTAACGGGAGCAAATAATTTTTGATAAAATGGAATACTTTCTTCGAATATAGTCTCGCTGGCTCATGGACAAATACATGAGTGACCTGCTTTATTCCGTAGGTTTGAAAGAGCCATTTAATTTCCGTGAGCGTCCCATAGATGAGGACTTGGTGAATAATGTACCACCTATCCTTTTTGACGTCGAGTTTTGTGACATCGGCTGACCAGAGAATCGGTTGGAGTGATGTTGTTGGATGAGCCATACGAGTGTAGTATATCCCATTTCCTTGACTTTTAGCCAGAGAGAGTACCTTCCAGCTTACTTATCTGTCCGGAGGAGGTGGCTTTTTTTGTATGAGCTATATTGACAATGATCGCAGACTAGGTGTCTTAGGAAAAATTGGGGCTCGAGCACATGCGTTCACGGATATAACGGAAACTTCTGATGGATTTTCATTAACTATTAGTGGAGGATCGAAGAACAAAAAAAAAGTTGAGCTAAAGGTTTTTCCGGGGGAGAGATATAATATAAAACAATGGATGGAGATGCATAACGCAGATAGTAAATCTCTAAAGAGAGACCCAAATGACGCGTCTTTAGTGGATTCGAATAGGAAATCAGATGCACAATTGCCGATGGAGATTCAGGATCATCAAGGATAATTACTAGCTGTTCCTATAATTTCAACAGATAGATCTGGGGTTGCTGTGACTTCGTGCCAATCGGTAGGGGAGCAGAGGAAGTAGGCGCAGGAGGAGAGGGGGACGCGTGGGATGTTATTTCTTGGAGCGGATGGTTGTTGCGTATTCTTCTACTTGGGTTGTTAAAAACGTTTTGATTTCCTCCGGTGTGTACGATCTGGCGATAAACTCGACGGGAACCACGGCTATATCATCAAAATAAGAAATTTGTTCCAAGAATTGTTCTTTTACGAATTCTCCTTCGAATTTTTGTGATGCAAGGGTAATAATGTGATCGATATTCATATCGTGTTGTTTCATAACGACAAACAGATCGACATAATCCCGCCACAGCGCCCGGCGACCGAGCGTGTGCGCTTTATCCGCAATGATGTCGTCGACAGAAGCCAGTGAGAGTGATGTGGTCAAGACAAGCGGTCGAATGTGTGGGTACCAGTAATAGAGAAATGTTATTTCAATTCCAACGCTTAGTGGGAATGTGATTTGATCAGTAGTATTGACTTCATATGGTTGATCCCCGAAGATCGTTTTTATTTTGCGTCGGAGAGATGAGCCGATGGGTTTTTTAACAAAAACATCAAAATCCACTGATTTGCGATGATTGAGTTGTAGTGCAAGCGCGGTACCACCGGCCAAGTATCCGTCCTGTTCAAACATACGGAGTTGATGGAAGACTTTTTGGCGAGCACTATCCAAGAGCCCGAGGTATATTTTTGACATAGCGTCGTTTATCTAAAGTGCTACTGGTAAGCCCGAGAAGTATATTTTTGACAAAGTGGAACCGCGCCGGGCGGTAGTCTTTGTAGGGTACGTGGGTAAACACACGAACAATGTCCGTGAATGAATATGTCTGAAAGAGCCACCGGAAATCTTCAAACCTTCCATGGGAAAAAATTTGATGGATGATGTAGTGCTTATCAGTTTCGATATCCAATCGGTCAGTGTTTACAGACCACAACACATGCTGGAGGTTTTTCGGCGGATGGGCCATATAGCCCGAGTATACCCATTTCCTTGACTTTTGCCCAGAGAGAGAGTACCTTCAAGCTCATCGTTCTGCTTGGAGGAGGTGGAAGGTATGGCTGGAATAGAAGCGAACAGAGGTGAACCTACAGCAAGGGAACTGATCGATAGTGCATTTTTGAATACAGCCAGGATGTTGGTGGAAAACTTGGAGACAGCAATGAGGTTGAAGGCAGCAGGAATGCCGGAAGCACGCGCACAAGCCGTTTTAAAAACAGGAGATGGCCTTGTTATTAAGGCGTTTGAGGAGGCAGCAGGCCTCCCTGAGAGGGATGAAGCTGATGGGTGAACTTGCGTTCATGCCAGGCGATGGGCTCTTCGAAGCTTGAGGGTAAAGGAGCTGAAATGGACGTTACCCCCAGAGCTCTATGTGGCCTAATTGTGAGGCTTTCTTGAAGTAGCCTCTATCACAGGTGATGAATACCCCTTCGCGCATGATTGCCGCATAGTGGTATGCGGTGTCGTAGACGGTGGTGCCCATGCGGTAGGAAAGTTCCATGATTGCATGTACGTCTGCCGGTGCGATCGGCAGCACCGGAAGCGCAAGCGCGGCAAACCGCTCAAGTACCTGCTTGGCGAGTGGTATCTCCCGCGTAGAAAAGCGTACCCCGTTGGCAAATTCTACTATAGTGAAGGGAAGGATGTGCACCGTGCAGGATTTGTCGTGCAGTACTTGGTCGAGCTTTGCGGCAATGTCTTTGTTCGCCCCAAACAACGCAGTTACAAGTACCGAAGCATCGCAAACAAAAATGTTCATACGCCCATTCGGCGACCTTTGTGTATGGCGGCAAGGATGCGTTTTGTAGGTAGTTTTTTTGTTTCCTTCCGAAGTGCCAAGAAATCACCCACGGCATCGTTCTTGAACTTCTTTTTGATCGTTTCCTCTATGAGACGGCTGTGGATGGTTTCGGATACGTATTGACTCACACCTCCGGAAGATACCTGTTGAGAGAGGAGTGTGTAGACGTTCTCCGGTAGGCTAATGGTGATACGTTGTGTGTTCATATTTATAGTATGAACTATAATATTACTATTAATCATATTTGTCAATGGTT
>MFJJ01000002.1:0-717 GCA_001780895.1 Candidatus Gottesmanbacteria bacterium RIFCSPHIGHO2_01_FULL_46_14 | reverse complement strand
TTTATAGTATGAACTATAATATTACTATTAATCATATTTGTCAATGGTTGACTTTTAGCCAGAGAGAGTACCTTCCTGCTTATCTATCTGCCCGGAGGAGGTGAGATGGAGTTTTATGTTACCCGAAAGACATACTTGTTGGATACGAGGGGATATTGCTGACGAGACCGCCCCTCACTTTGTATCTACCCAAAACTGTCCTCATAGGAAGGAAGAAGAAGTAGATTATCTTATTAATCTCAATCCTAATGATTATTTTTGTACTCACCCAGATATGCTGGCAGGAAAGCCGTTGAGGAGTTTTTGTCCGGGATCGCAAGCGAATGCAACCGAGCTCCAAAGGCCAGTCGGTGAGGGAGTTGCGCAAGTAGGCGGCGGCGCTTAGCGGGGTTGTTCTGGAAGGACAAACGGCAAGTACGTGTCCCGATTGATGCAGGTAAATGATGCGTCCGGGTAGGCAGCGCGCCAGCCTGTAGGAGATTTTACCGGTTTAGAACCGTATTTAAAGTCAAACCCATACAGTTTTCCGCCGGTTTCCTCTACATAGTCCAGCTCTGCTCCTGTGTGCGTACGCCAGAAATAGGTTGATGCATACTCCTGGGTATAGGCCAGGCGTTTCATTCGTTCGACGATAAGGAAGTTTTCCCAAAGTTGCCTCGTGTCATTGCGGTCTTTGAGTGGTTTGAGATTATCAATAAGCATATTTCTTACTCCCAG
>MFJJ01000001.1:16236-22660 GCA_001780895.1 Candidatus Gottesmanbacteria bacterium RIFCSPHIGHO2_01_FULL_46_14 | reverse complement strand
AGGAAAGATGGGATCTGGCTTTTTAAAGATAGGTATGGGCAGGTAAATAAGAAAACATAGCCGTAGATACTTGGGCAAATGGTCCTTCAGTTTTTTTATTTTCCTGCCCATACCTGTCTTTAAAAAGCCAGATCCCATCTTTCCTGGTTACCCGGCCACCTTTTACTTCAAAGCAAATAATTGAACCATTACCTACTAATACAAAATCTACTTCACCCTGCCGTTTCCGTGAATGCCTTGATAATCCAAACGAATGGAGGCATGTATAGCTTGAAAGTTCTTCTGAATCTCGTAGTAATTCAAAAATTCGTCTTTCTGCCCCGCTTTTTACATCAGGATTAATAAATGGTGGAATCATTTTTGCCATGTTAATAAATGTCCTCCTCTGTGAGTAGTTTGTTGGTCATATCTGTCGGAACATTTACCGTCTCGTCACTTATTTTGTAAACGCGGGCTATGCGGACATGGGAGGAGATTTCATCCAGCTTGTCTCTCAAAACAGGATCATCAATAATGCTATTTGGTGAAATATAGGATTGGGTTATCCTCTTTGATAAATAGCGCCCAATCTTAATTCTCAGGGCGTGTATTTTTCTCGCGGCATCTTTTACCCTGTCCACGTTTTCTTTCAAGAGTGTGCTATCAGTAACGCGGGCGATAATATCTACTGGCTCATAATCGTTTTCTGTTGGACAAATTGTTGTTCCGTCAAGCCAGCTCTCGATCGTTGCAGGATGCCTTACAAGACCTGCATCATCCAACAATCTTTTTATTTTTACAGGATGAAGAAAATGCCTATCCTTATATTCAATAAGAGCTGATCTCCATAACTCTGACATTTTAATAAGCTCCACAATCTCCGGTTTATGCTGGTAATATTCTACAAGCTCTTCAAATACAGTTCTCTTTGAATCTTTCAAAAAAGCTATTTCATCACTCTCTGATAGAGTGCCAACGGTTTTTGTCTCAACAGTTTCTTGTTCCATATCAATAACTTTTATTTTGTGTCCTTGTTGGTATAGTGCATGAGTTCCGTCAGAAAAAAGCACCATTCTTGCCGTTACTAAATCCGTGCGGTTGCCGTCACTGTAATATTGTGTGGCTTTTGCCAGTGTAGTAGATAATAGTTGCTCGAGGTCAAAGCTGTCGTCGTTAACTGTATCCCCCATAGTGGGACGGATTTTATCTTGTAGCATTTCAACTGGGATTTTTAAAACATCTGCCCTGTAATTGGCCTGCAAGTATGGTTGGAAGCGGCGGGAGTTGATAACAGTAGTTTTGTCGAACTCCTTTTTTTGAAGCGGGTACAACAGAATAAAATTTTTACCAACAGACGGCTCAAGCATTGCATACTCTCTTAAGGGAGGCTTGTAAGTCCAAATAATTACGTCGTTTCCCGTTGTTGCTTGGGTTATATTATCGGCGACTGTTATGTTTTCAATATGCTTGTTGTGTGCGCGGGCATTAAGTTCTCTTAAAACCTTTTTTAAGAGGGGTTGGGACATAAAAGTATATTTTGAATTAACAAGAATGCATATTTCCCTATCAGGGTTGTTAAGTATAATTGATACTATTTCATCGCACTTTCCATAATAATCCCTAAATGCATTGCCAGACTTTTCAAGGTAGGATAGTATCTCCGAGGCATAGTTTTTGAAATCATCAGGAATCGGTCCATAGGAAAGTGACTTTATTCGGTCCTTTAGAAACATAAGATCCTCATTAAATGTTCTTCTTCCAGCAGCTTCCATGCTAGTGTCCGCATCGTTAATTGGAATGGGTGTTTGGAAAATTCTATTCACAACACCAGCCGCATGTATAGAAAAATTTTGCATGTCAGTGTTTCCGTAATCATTACTCAGCGAAAACAATTTACGTATGTAATCTTGTATTAAGTCATGGCTTCCTGGTTCTAAATCAGGTGGATAAGCAATTTCAACAGGTACATCAACATAGCTGGCAAGCCGGGAAGAAGTAGAATTGTGTTCATTAACAATTCCGGCAAAATCTATTTCCTCCGTGGTGGTCTCCTTGGATTTACTTGCTTCTTGTGACACCATCCCAGAAAAGTCATCCTTGTCCCAGATCCATATTTTGAATCCAAGGCCATGGTCTAATTTATCGATCGAATCCATCCTGTCATAGGTTTGAAGCATATAAATATCTTCTAACTCATACTGGTTTCTTATTGAAGCAAGCAAGGTACCATCTTTGAAAGTCCTTCCGCGCGCATCAACAAAAAGGGTTCTGATGGAGGATTCGTCTCTTAGTACATCATCCGCCGTAGACAAGCCGGAAACAAAATAAAACATGAATGATCTTTGTATGCTATCCCTTCCTAGTCTTTGCCTGCTCCCTGAGGTGCATTTTGCAGAAGGAAAAATATCAAAAAAAGGAGTACCATTAATTGATGCCTCTTTAAGTAAATCAATTAGTCGTGATCTTTCGCTCGAAACTAAAAACGTAGAGTACCCCGAGAAACCCACCTGTTGATCCCGAAGCCTGAGTATTGACTGTAAAGCATCCATCACATTTTTCTTATGCTTCTTGGTGCTTGAAAGGTCAGGAACTGTTTTGCTGCCGGTGTATTTTGACACCTCTGAAAAATATTTTAACGGGGCACTTTCTGTGGTTGGGGAAAATACATACTTATCGCCATATGTCACCTGGAATTTCTCAAGTTTATCCGTAGGGTCTACAAATACACCGTTATATATTACTATCCTGCCATTGTATTCCACTAGTTCTCCAGGTTTGAAGTCATTTAGTAATAATTTTGAATTTTTTAGAACAGACTCTTTGTATGCAGAAAGACCCATGATTATTAAAAGGAATATGTCTAGTAAGTCATTTTTTGGGTGGAAAATAGCAATGCTTTTTTCCGTATCATCAAGCACATTATTGTGGACAAGAAAAGCATTCAACTGTTCATAGAATTTTACGTCCAGTTTATGGCCTCCTACCGATATTTGCAATTCCTGCAGTTCAGGCATGGCCTCTTTAATATGGCTCAGTATTTTGTCTCCAAACATAAAACCTGTTTAAACAAAGTTTACACCATTAGAAAATGGAGAATCTTGTTCAGCGTCTGCTCCTCCCTTTTTTCCAGATCCAGCTCCCAGATTTCTAGCACCTTCCATCCTTGCTGCTTCAGTAGGTTGCGGTTTTTTCTGTCTCTTTTTATATTCGTTAAAATCTTAAGTTTCCAGTAAGGGGACAGCTTTTTTCTTCTTTTATTATAATCGTGTCCATGCCAGAAGTCCCCATCAACAAACACCGCTTTTCTTTTCCTCGGCAAGGCTATATCAGGTTTTCCTGGTGCCCTGTCGTAATGTTTTTGAAAATAAATGTTATTTTTTCTCAAATAGCGGAAAACTTTCCGTTCTATCAGGGTGTTTTTTGAACGGATTTTGGACATTACTTCACTCCGTTTTTCAACCGAAAAAACATCTGCCATAAACAACACTGCCAGGAACTTTTAATATGTCGGCAAGGTAGGCGTATTATAGGGTATTGAGGAACATTTTGATAGTCTCTGCTACAGATTTTGCGGCGACAAAAGGGACACCGTTTCCAATCGCTTTAAACATCTCTGATAATGTCATCGTATCAGGGAAAACGAAACTCTTGGGAAGAGACTGTAAGGAAAGAGCCTCTGCCGCTGAAAGCCTGCGGGGTTCTAAAGGATGCAAGTGGACTTCGTTATTCCCATAAGCTACAGTTGGTGAATATCTCCAGCGGTGGAGTCTTTTGAAAGATTTTCTAGAAACATCACCCTCCTTTGTTTCCTTGAAGCGTAGCAGTGATTTAGGCTTAAAATAATGTTTGGCATTAGGGTGTTTTGTCACGGAATTCTTTTTAAACCAGTATTCCACTGTTGTATCAACAGGAATTCCCCCGGGCTTTTTGGATAGCGGGTTTTCGTATAGGCTTCTTGCTGCTTTGTACTTTGCAAAAATCTCTTCCCGTGGGTATTTGATATATTCTAACCATGGGAAGGCATCAGGGTTCAAGACATTTTTTTTCTTTGGGTCGAGAAGTTTTGCGGGAATCATTTCCTTTTTAAAACCCACCAAAATAATGCGGTCCCTGTCTTGAGGGACTCCGTATTCCAGGGCATTTATCAAGCGTTCTGTAAGCACATACCCATTTTTTTGCAGTTTAACTTTCAATTCCTCATAAAACAGTCTGTGGCTTTTGGTTTTCCAAAGTCCCTTCACATTTTCAAACAGAAAAAAATCAGGTTTTTGTTGGCTTATCAAAGTAATATAAGTAGTTGAAAGCTTTCCATGAATGCCGTCCTTTCCCTTATTTTTACCAGCTATGGAAAAATCGGGGCAGGGTGGTCCGCCTATAAATCCAACAACGGCTTTATGTTTTCTAACGTCATTTATAATGCTGCTTAGGTTTTTTCTTCCCTTGCCTTTCGTAAGGTCTGCCATGTCTCCCTCATGGTAGCCGTATAAGGTCCCTGGAAGACCCATTTTGTTTCTTGCAAACTTGTATGCGTTTAAAAATGAGCTTTCCAACTCGTTTACAAATGCCACCTTAAATCCGCTCAATTCGAAACCAAGATCCAAAAAACCCGCACCGGCAAAGAAGGAAAAAATTACTCTTTTTGTCATCTTGTTTTTAGTTGTAAAGTTTTGATTGCAACATAAGAAATTTACAAAGTTGCACCAAAAAACCTTCTACATTCATAGTATCAAAACTGTGATAAATATGCAGCGATAAAAAAACCGTTGTTTAGGAAACTATTAGCTGCAATCCTATTATGCATAATTATACATTATAATAAGCTAGAGTAATTAAAATAAAAATAAGCATGAAGGACACAAGAATTTTCTTCGAGAAATCCTATTATGTTTTGCAAGGAATTCTGAAGAGTAAAAAATTTCAAGAGAAGTTAAATAAGTATATAGCCGAAATGGAAAAAGCTGGATATCCTATTCCTAAAAATGGTTTCCCAACAGTTGCCAAGTATAACGAGTGGGCAGAAAAAGTATCCAAAGCAAACATATATCAATATAGCTTTATTGATGTGATCTTAGAAGACTTTAACGTTCGGGATAACGCTGAACAAATTCGCAAAGGCATAGTTTGGAATGTCTTTTTAGGAAAAAACACTCCTCCTCTGAACCCAACAATCGGTTACTCATCAAAGATAAACAAAGAGGAAAATTACATAGATTTAAGTATCCGGTTTTATGCGTGGTCAACAAAAAAAGAAGTGGAAGAGGTATGGGGATACATAAACGGTCTCAGAGCACACCTGCCTGCATATAAAGAGGATACTAAAAACAAGCCCTGGGAAGAATTTGAAAGAGATTTTACAGTGTATGAACTTTTTCTTAAAGTAAAAGAAGATATAAAGAAGGGTATTATAAAAAACAAGCAAGACAAATCTAGATCCCCTTATATGCAAATTAACTATTACCCCGAGTTTGCAGATCTTAAAAAGCGGCACGGTGACAAATTAGAAGACCAGATATCTCCTATTGTCAGCCGGTGTAACAAAATCTTCAAAAACCTCAACATTATATAAGGCTTAACGGATCGTTAAACCTACGTTCGCTTCTTTTCATATCTTGCGACAATATCGGTAGATAAGATATGGATCAGAATAAATACGCTACGACTTCATTGGCTTTAGCCGCCGCTATTCAACTTGCATCGAAAAGCAAACTACTAGCTGTTGAGAAAATTTCCTCCAAGCAATCATCTTTTGTATTTACTGAGACCCCGGATCTACCGGAAATTGTTGAGAAGTTTTTTAAGAAAGAGTTACTCCTTGATGCATTTTCCTATTTTGAAACCTTGCGATATATCAAAGCACGACTATATCAAGAAGGAAGTGAGGATCATGGATAAACAAAAAGTAGTAGTAATAAAGCTCAAAAAATGGCAAATACCACGCCTTTTAGGGGCTATGCGACTAGGCATTTGGGCTGAAGATTGGTGTGCGGCTCTTGTGCAATCGGGAATAAACACCTATGACACGCATTCGGGTATGTGGATTTTTTCAGTTGGCACCATCATTGATTCGATAAAGAAACAAACAGGTGTTGATAAAGAGGATAAAGAATACGGAGGAAGTGAGCAATGTCTAAAAGAAATAGAAGTATGGGTTGATAAACAATGCAAAACTAATGAAGAAAACTCTAGGAAGCGGCAAGAGGAAGAAAATAAGAAGTATGCCGATGAGAAAAGATAAAAATTATGAGCAGTTACTTACTGTGGGAATGAGGTGAATAAATATGGATAATCAAAAAATAATTTATTCAACAGCAATATCCAAAGAAGAAATTAACCTAGCTGGAAAAGATTGGATTGGAAGAGAACTTACGGATATAGAACTAAACCGATTAATTACTGCGGGTGACGAAATTGAAGCTGTACGAGATACTCGCTGTGATTTGATACG
>MFJJ01000001.1:13773-16227 GCA_001780895.1 Candidatus Gottesmanbacteria bacterium RIFCSPHIGHO2_01_FULL_46_14 | reverse complement strand
AGAAGGCGTAACTAACGATCCTGAAGAGTGGTCTGGTATTGATAAGAATTATTTAGAAAAAAAGAAATTAAATAAAAAGAGCTAACTGCAGGGGGAAGTGGTTTATTGCTACTTCCCTTTCTTTTGAAAATTAAGATACAGAGATATTTATAAAAATATGAAAAAGAACCCGTTATTTAAGAAATTGCGTGGCTATCAGAAAGCCCCAAGAGATAGATTTTATTTATTACATATGGGAGTTTTAACAACAGAAGAGTTCGTCGTATATGAACTTTGTATAGCAATTACCGATTGGGACGATGGAAAAGGGCACGACGAAATTTACGGAAAATTCCAAGCGACTAACAAGCAGATCGCAGAGATATGTGGGTGGAAAAGTGATTCACAAGTAAGCCGGATCAGAAAAAGCCTACTAAATAAAGGGCAATTTATAAAAGAAGGGGAACAATTTCGAGTAGAAGGTTTTGAAAAATGGCAGTTGAGAAAGAATCCGCTTGCGAAAATGCAAGCAAATCGTGCAAATCCGCAACCTCGTATTGCAAATTCACAGGGAGAACTTGCAAAAACGCAAGATGTTCAGGTTCAAAACTCCGATTATCCTTTAGTTTCCTCTAAGGGTGAATTAAGTTTGCCTTCTACTGATGAAAAAACTAGCGATTCTGAAGAAGTCGACCCGGATGATATCCCTTTTTAGATATGAAAAACGGCGTAAATACATCATTTTCGAACAAACAACCTGTCCAGATTACTCCGGAAATGGAAAAACGAATGCGTTTAATGGCAAATCTCATTATTGACCGGATATATGAAGATAAGAAGAACCACACTTTAAAGTTCCAATCGAACTCAAATAAGCAGTATAATGCTAGTATTACGGGTGTTAAAATGAAAGAAAATACGTCATAATAATTAAAGATACGAATATGAATAATGAATTAAAAATTGTATACGCAGCAGCCTCACTAAGAACTTCCTCGCTGAAGCAGGAGACAGAAGGCGATTCTCATATACAGCAAAAAGAGCAAATCCTGCGCCGGATTGAGCAAGAATCGATCAGAACCGGCTGCAAAATTATAATTAAACCGGAAGCCTGGTTTAAATTTTCCGCATCTGCAAGCGGAGAAATGATTACACAGCCGATCCTCGAGGCACTTGAATACTGCAAGAATCCAAAAAATAAGATTAAATACTTTTTCATCAGAAGTATTGACAGAGGGACAAGAGGAGGCGGAGGAATTTATTCTCAACTAAAAGCTGAATTCGCTAAGTATGGAGTACAACTACTTGATTCTTACGGAATAATCGGCACATCAGTCATTAATACTCTCGAAGATTACGGATTTAAGTATAGGTGGTCGGAATTTAGTCCTACGAATACGAACGAGTTAATTGTTGCTGAAAGTGCTAAAGATGAGGTCAGGGGGATACTTACACGACTAATTGGGGCAGAAATCCGTTATACAAAGATGGGATATCCGATGGGCCCAACCCTAGTAGGGTATCAGATGGTAAAAGAAGATACGGAGAATGGTCAAAGGAAGATACCTCAAGCACACCCGGAGGAATCACTGTGGATCATACGGGGGTTTGAATTAAGAATACAAGGCAATCTATCTGATGAAAAAATAGTTGACGAGTTAAACGCGATGGGCTACAAGTCCCGTAAGATAAGAATTTACGATCCATACGACAGAAAAAGAATCATAGGTTATAAAGGAGAAAAATCATTAACTCTCAAACAATTTCAGAGAATGATTCAAAATCCCATATATGCCGGTATTTATATTCACAGATGGACCGGTGACAAACCTGTTAAAGGACGTTTTAAGGGACTTGTTACAATAGAAATGTTCAACAAGGCAAATAAGGGGAAAATTGCTATAATAGTAGAAAACGGAGAGATTATGATCGTAAAAGGTAAGCTTCCCGGGTGGCAAGCAGTTAAAAACAAAGATAATCCGATGTATCCTTATAAAAGGTATGTTTTGTGCCCCACTTGTAAAAATCCTCTTCTTGGTAGTGCTTCAACCGGAAGAGGGGGAATTCCAAGAGCTGCGTACCATTGCGGAAGGAAAATAGACGGGGTAAGACATAATTTCCGCATAAAACTTAAAGATTTCAATGAGACAATTGATACGTTTGCTAAAAAAGTTAGATTCAGTGATGAATTTAGAGCTCGTTTTAAGGAAATAGCGCTGGAAGAACTCGAAAAACGAGAAGGTCAGCTTTCTGAAGATACGGTTTCATATTCAAAGCAGGTAGCCGCTAATGAGGTTGAAATACAAGATATAAAAGAAACCATCAAGAAAGTGTCTTCGGTTGAAGTTATAAAGATGTTGGAGGACGACATTGAGAAGCTCAGATTAAAGAATGCAGTACTAAAATCAACCCGGGACGTAAAAGAAGATCAGCAGGTAGATGCCCAGGTCACTATTAACTACGCAAATTATTTTA
>MFJJ01000001.1:0-13747 GCA_001780895.1 Candidatus Gottesmanbacteria bacterium RIFCSPHIGHO2_01_FULL_46_14 | reverse complement strand
ATGGAACACCTGGAAGATTTGTTACTGGGCGGGCCCAATCCGTTACAGAACGCCGCATTATTTGGGTTGCTTTTTGATGAAACGCCCACCTACCAAGAGCTAATAAATGGAACACCTAAATTAGCTTGTCTATTCGAGCTAAATGAAGACTTTAAGTCTACAAATACCTTCGATGTGAGCGCGGAAGGATTCGAACCTTCGGCCAATTGCTTAAGAGGCAATTGCTCTACCGCTGAGCTACGCGCCCTGTGCGCGCCTAGCAGGAATCGAACCCGCATAAGTAGTTCCGAAGACTACTGCTCTATCCGTTGAGCTATAGGCGCAAACACTTCTTTTGTCCAACCTCTCCGTAAAGCAGTTGCTCTACGATGACAATTTGCACATCTCACTTCACATTTTACCATTTCTTCTTGCACTTTTTTAAGTGAATCACTTTTTATCAGATTTGATATACCATCAATCTTGTCTGATAGGTGATCAAATTCAAGAACAATTGGATCATTTTCACCACAATCCACACAAGAATGTCCTCTAAGATATGACCATATATAGTTTCTAATTTTGTTGCGTTCAACAGTATGGCGCTTCTTCGCCTTTACTAAATAATAGTTTCTATGATTGTGATAATGAACTTGAAGTTGTTTTTGAGTACAAGTTCTACATTGCACCTGCCGTATTCCCCTTGATTTATATTTATAGTTAAACTCGGTAAGGCTTCTTAACTGTTTACACTTTGTACACTTTCTCATGGTATTAGTGTATTTGAAATATGATATTGTTTCAAATACTGAAGTTAATTTTAACAGTGCCGATTCATCCACAATCACCATTTTGGAAATCGCAAAGGGGAAATTGAGGGTCGACGACAGCTGACGCAAAGAAAGAAAAACGCTAGAAATTTTCCGCTAAAATTAACTCCAAAACTTGGATAGTTTTATCTCGTTTTGGGGTTCAATGCTGTTAAAACAGCTCCAAGTATTTGGTTTAAAGGAATTTCTACAGCATAACTAGATAAGTTTTCAATCTTCTTGACAAGTGTGTAAAATATTTACAGAACATTCTTTAGCTTTTTAGGCGCGCTGAAAATACACGAGGCCACATTCACAAAAAATTTGCTTGACAGTAAGAACCCCCTATGACAGCATGGAACAATGGTACGGAAACTCCTGTTGGTTTTTTTGTGGTTTCCTGTTGCGGTCATTTTTCTGGGCATTAACCTGACCATTTTAGCCGCTTCTCTCAATGCCGATCCAAAAGTTCCGCCGTTATCCGTCGTCCCTACGTATTCCGACGACTTTCAGATTACGACCAGTCGCGGTACGGCACAAGTGCTGGGCGCAACCGTTACGGCAGCAGATGCGCGTGCACTGCTCTTAGAGTCGTTTCTCAGGCAACATGATTCTCCGATGACCCCGTATGCTGATCGTATCGTTGCCAAAGCCGATGAAAACGGTATTGATTTTCGTCTCGTGGTCGCCATAGCTATGTGTGAATCAAATCTCGGCAAACGCATGCCAACCAGAAATTCTCATAATGCCTGGGGAATTTCCGTCTATTCGGGCGAACAGGACGGCGCCAATTTCCGGGACTGGACGTTTGCCATTGACTGGGTCTCAAAATACATCAAGGAAAAATACTATGACCGGGGTCTGGTCAGTCTCAAAGATATCGGTGCAGTATGGGCACCTCCCTCGGTAGAAAACGGAAATTCCTGGATGAACTGTGTAGAAAGCTTCCAAAGTAGCATTCTCTAAACTATCCCATAGCACTTGACATTCCTTGGCCTATAGTTTATACTTCACTAAGATCCTAAAGTTGGCTTTGTTCTGCAACGCTTGCTTTAGGATTTTTTTATGGCCTCAAAAAGGCTACCCGTATGAAACACATACTCATGAGTATCAGCTGCGCCTTGCTTTTCGGTTTTACCCGAGTCCCTGCGACTCACGCAACCGAAGGTATATCCGATGCTACCGCAACGCTCGCCATGCACCACATAAGCCCGGATACGCGTGCTACGAAACTTCATGCGTATTTAGAATCACACAATTCACCGCTTGCCAGCGAGTCCGGTCATTTTATAGCGGAAGCAGACCGACTGGGATTAGATTGGCGTCTTGTTGCTGCGATAGCCGGAGTAGAATCAACATACGGCAAACAAATCCCAAACGGTTCCTACAATGCCTGGGGATGGGGCATACCCACCGGAGCGACGTGGGGCATCGCCTTCGGCGACTGGAAGGGGGGTATTACGACCGTCTCTGAAGGACTCAAATACAATTATATAGATAAAGGTGCAGTGACCATCAATCAGATGGGGCGAATGTATGCTGCCTCGCCGGCCTGGTCCTGGAAGGTGCGGTATTTCATCGACCAAATCACCGAGTTTATGCCGAATTCTCCAAGCTTGCTGTCAGTTACGATATAATACCTGTGTAGCCGATGTGGTGGAACTGGCAGACCTGCCTGCCGGCAGGCAGGCGCGCACGCTACTAACGTACTTATGTACTTCGTGTATATTCTCAAAAGCACACGCAAGCAAACATATTACAAGGGACTGACCAACAACTTATCCAAACGGCTAAAACAACATTTTTCAGGCCAAGTAGTTTCAACAAAAAGCTTATTGCCTTTGGATCTTATTCATGTAGAATTGTGTTCAGACAGAGCATTAGCGCGAAAGACGGAAAAGTTCTTTAAATCTGGATTTGGTCGAGAGATTATTAAGGAGTTGGATTTACAAAAAATATAGAACATTTGCCTTCGTGGCGGAACTGGCAGACGCGTACGGCTTAGGACCGTATGGGGAAACCCTTGGAGGTTCAAATCCTCCCGAAGGCACCATATTGTCAAAGGCTTGGGCCTACCTGCCAGCCCGCCTGCCGGACGGTCAGGCAGGTAGGGGTTCAAATCCCTCCATCGGTCCCTTGACCCGCTAAAGAAATCAATGGTACGATGAAGGTGCATGAAGGTATTTAAGATACTCGCTGTTATCTTTCTATTATTTTTGGCACCCCATATTTTTGCTAGTTCTCAACAAGCCTATCAGGATTATCTCTTTCAATTTGATACCTACCGGCAAAAATACTCTGAATTTACGGTTGCCAAAAACGAATACCTCAAATTTAAGACGTTAACAAGCCAGACGACTGCGTTGGAAAAAACCATTGCCATGCTCTCCTCTCGTGACCTTCTCCTTCGCTCCTACCTTCTTTTACTCAATGAAAAACTCAACGAAGATAGGGGGCTCGTCCTCACCGAGCGGCAAACATACCAAACACTCATCAATAACGAGGTCATATTTCTTGAAGATCACAGCAGACTCGTCGGATCAATCGGCTCTCTGGATGATGCTGATCATGCCTCTGGTCAACTGGCATCTCATTACACTGTTCTTGGGGCATCTGTCCGGCAAACAATCGGAGGCATAACATTGGGTCAGCTCGCCGTTTTAGCCAAAGAGTTTGATACGACCCTTGCGAGTGCTCGGGCGTTATCAGACAGTAACCGCGGAACATTCCCACCGCAAAAACAAGCCACTATAGACCGATGGCTCCTTCAAATAGCAAATATTCGCAGCCTCTACCAACAAAAAATAGAACAAATAGTATCGACGAATAATACATTCAACGGTAACACACTGGATATTCAGAATCGGAATTTATCTGACCTGAAAAAAAACGTATCCGAAGCACGGGCATATCTACTTGACGGCACGAGATTTCTGCAGGAACTCGTCGAGTCTTTGCGATACAACAACTAAGTATGGAAAATCTACCCCAATCTCCACAACCGATCGAGCAGCCACTTAAACCTACCGAGGTTGCACCCGCCAAACCGGCATTCCCTTTGTGGGGTGGAGCACTTATTGCAGTGCTTATCGGCGGGGGAGCACTACTGACGTGGCGTGCTCTTAACCCGAGTAAGCCTGGGCAGACCATCGTTGCCCCAACACCCATGAGTACCCCAACGCCCACTCCTTCGCGTCAATTATCCGCAATTGCAACCAGCAGTGCGTTTCTTTCCCTCGAAGCAGGGGTTACTTCTTTATCAGGCCACATCCAAAATTTTGTCACCGAAGACCCGAGCTTGAGTCCGCCCGTTCTCGACCTTCCCCTTGGGTTTTGAGCGTGATATACTTGCCAAACCTATGATTGTTGCGCAAACAACGACACCGGACGGAACACTGGAGCTCACGATGACGGTTCCCTGGAGTGATGTTCAAAAAACACTAGATCACGTCAAGAGCGAGGCTATTGGAAAAACCGAATTACCCGGATTTCGAAAAGGCAAAGCACCACAAAAACTGGTTGAAAATAAACTCGATGAATCAAAACTCTACGAAGACGCTCTTGGGCACGTACTCCCCCAGGTATACAACGACGCAATCAAACAAACAGGCGTCCGTCCCCTTATTAGCCCCAAAATAGAACTTAAGGAAGCCAAAAACGGGAATGATTGGATAATAATTGCCCGGACATGCCAGCGCCCCAAAATGACGGTCGGCGACTATAAGAAAGCCATAGGGGAAACCAAAAGCAAAAAAATATGGACCCCAGGCGAAGAAAAGAAAGAGACAAAACCCTCGCTAGACGTTATTTTGAACGCACTTCTTTCGGTTATCACCGTCGATATACCCGCGTTACTCATCGAACACGAGGTGAACCGGCTTTTATCGGAACTCATCGATCAAACCAAGCAACTCGGTCTTACCGTAGAACAATACTTGGCTTCCACCGGGAGGAACGCAGATGCTGTACGGAAAGAATACGGAGATCAAGCCAAACGAACGTTGACCCTCGAATTCGGTCTTGAAGACGTCGCCGACCGCGAAGGAATTTTCGTTTCGGATGATGATATCGATACCGTTATCAAAACGGCCAAAACCGACGAAGAACGAAAAGGTCTTGAGCGGGAACGCTACTACCTTGCCTCTATCCTCCGGAGGCAGAAAACTATTGACTTTTTATCCTCCATATAGTATTGAGTAAGTAGCCAGCCTGTAGTATAATAGCCCGTATGGACAGCTCAAATCAGTGGCAAAATCAACCGAACCTGCCTGCCGGCAGGCAGGGAAAAAAAACTCCAACCTATAACAACGACAGCGTCCTTGAGGCGCTTCGTCAGGTTGGTGGCGGCGTGGGGAAAGCGGTTGTCAAAGACGTCGTAGGAAAAGTTGGCAGCGACGTCCTTGCTTCACTTTTTGGTCAAGTGCCCCGATCGGGAGAATTATTCACGGGTCAAGCTGAAGTCCAACCAACTCAAATTCGCAGACAAGAAATTTTACGGCCACCGATGGTGCGTGTTGAAGAAACAAATCTTAAACCACAAATTGAGGCAATACGCGAGCAACTCAAAATGTTGGCAGTTTCACTCAAATCATTGAGTCAGGATGTACAAAAAGCAGTCAATGAAGTGCCGGTGCAACCCGGTATTTACCACCTTAATTTCATGGAACGCTTAAAATCGATTCTCACGGTCCTGCGCGAACAGATTGAAGACAGCAGGAGTTGGCTTGCCCTGTCGACCAATCGCAAGAAACAAAAGGGCTACTGGGGAATGTTCAAAAAACACGGTACCAGCTTTGGACTTTCTTCCGAACGCTCCATCGCCACCCAAGCCGGCTAAGGACGATTAGCTCAGCGGCAGAGCACTGCATTCACATTGCAGGGGCCGCAGGTTCAAATCCTGCATCGTCCACCAATGCTTGTCTATATATTTCTCCTGGGTCATATTCTCTTGGCACTCCTCATATTTTTTCTCGTCCTCGCGTTTGTTACCGGTGCGCCGTATGTTCCGTCTACAAATCCTGTAGCACGGTCAATGATCGATTTAGCACATATTAAAAATGGAATGATCGTGTATGATTTGGGGTCGGGAGACGGTAAGCTTCTCTTATTAGCAGCTGCCAAGGGCGCTCACGCTATCGGAATAGAAATTAATCCCTATCTTGTGTTACTGTCTAAAATCCGTACGTTTGGAAAAAAAATCTCTGTCCACTGGGGGAGTTTTTGGCATGCTGATTTGAGGGATAGTGATATACTGTTCATATATCTCCTGCCATGGCGTATGGAAAAACTTGCTAAACTATTGACCACCAGGGCAAAACCCGGAGCGCTGGTCGTTTCCAATAGTTTTATTTTTCCGAATTGGAAAATCATTCGACAAGACAAAGTTAATCATGTCTATGTATTCCGAATTTGAAGGCCAGCAAGAAGGTGAACGGATCTTGTATACCGTTTCTCCTCATCCGCTCGTAAAAACAATCGCTATCACGCGGATACTTGTTCTTGCGCTCGTCTTTTTTATTATTACGTACCTTATCTCACCTACAATCGGGATTATTGCATTGGTTATAAGCATCGTATTGGTCGCGGGCGGCATATGGTGGAATACCCATGTCTATAAAACATCGAAGACCTATCTTACGGATCGACGGGTGTACCGTATCGAAGTAGTGTCACCATTTTTCCAAACGAAGCGCGCGCTTTTTTGGACTGAGGCACTCAAGGCAAAGGGGTACGCACCCAATATGTTCTGGCGCATGCTCAAAATAGGTACTGTCGAAATACAACCGCACCTGGACACCAATGAAGGCGTACGTATTACCGATGTCTATTTTTTTGAAGATTTAGCCAATTATATTGACAAAATTCTCTATCTGGTTAAGAATAACCCTGGCGATATCCCTACTATCCGCCCATTTATCCCTAAACCTGCCGGGTCACGCACATAATGCACATAGCTATTCTTATTATCGCAGTCATCTTGGTTGGTGGGGGAATTTTTGTACGAAATAAAATTACTGTGGAATCACCACCTGAGGAAGAAGTAGTACTCGGTGAGTCAGTACCGACGGATACACCAGTTCCTACAATACCTCCGACAGATCCTGACGGCTTCATCTATCCCGCTGCGACGATTGGATCACAATCAAATGGTTCCGTGACACTGACAAGCACCGACGACGCACAAACGATTACCGATTGGTATAGAAATAAAATCAAGCAACTTAATATGAATGTCCGTTCGTTTGTACAAACAACAGCAAATGACACCGTCAATAATGTCCTGACGGCGGCAAAAAACGAAAGTAAAATTAAGGTGACGATTACAAAACGTGACGGAGATTCCGATGTTTCCATTGTCATTTCGCGCTAGCCTATTGACAAGAGAAGTTTTTGATTGTTAATATAACTCAGCCCCGCCCACTGCCTTCAAAAAAAATGAGATCCCGACGATCATCTGCTGTTGCAGCACTCGTTCCATCAACGCTCTTTTCCGTGATCGCCGATGCTAGTGGTGATCGTTTTTCGTCGCTCCAACAATTTTTTTCGAATCTCAGATTTCGCTTTGGGCGCCAGCGCTTTGCAAACTTTCCCTGGAAACGATACCTTCCTAAAATACTCCTGGGTATTATTATTATCGGAATACTGGCAGCAGTGGGAACTGTAGTGCGTTCCTCTGTATCTCTTCTTTCCGATCAACGGGTTCAACTCAAAGGCCCGATCGCTACACTTACTCTCAATCGGGAATTTGCATTTCCTCTAAAAGACACAAAAGGAAAAGAGCTTTCTAAGCTTAAATACGTTATCGAATCAGCCGATCTTCGCGATGAAATTATTGTAAAAGGTCAACGCATGGTTGCCGTAAAAGGCAGACGGTTTCTTATCCTCACAATTAAATTAACCAATGACTATAACAAAGCGCTCGAGGTCAGCGTTCGCGATTATGTACGCTTATCCATTGGGGGAAACGAACAAGAATTACTTGCCGCCGATATTCATAGCGACCCTGTTTCTATCCAGCCAATATCAACGAAATCGACCCGACTCGGGTTCCCGATAAATGACACTGATCAAAATCTCGTTATATTGATCGGAGAGATCAATGGGGATAAAGAAAAAGTACCGCTGGCATTTAACTAACAACAATGGTTGATTATTCAACACAGCACGTTTCGCAGGCACTCGTCGATGAGGTCGTGCATGCGCTCAAAACCGTCAATACGTATGGGAGTATTGAGATTTACGTCCAAAATAGTGTCGTCACGCAAATTACCGTCCGAAATATAAAAAAAACCAGCGTATCAATCCATCACACGAATCCAACACCACGAAAAATGAGTGGTACAGTTATAGTAACGTGAAAAGGTTTATTTCATAGAAGGTATAAATAGGGTATTGACAAACACACAAAATTATATCAATAATAATTTTATACGTTATATTAAATACTATATACACGTACTGCCCCTCGATAGTTTTCTGCCCAATATCTAAATAGAAAAAAGACGCTGACCGCAAACGGAGGCATTTCTTCCCGATTTAATCGGGACGAGACGCCTCCGTTTTTTTATCCCGTCTCGCCAACTGGCGGACGAGGACGAACCCTTTCGAGGGGTGAGGAGGGATGAAGAAGTGCAATCTTTCGTCCATTGGACGAGGGAAATATATCGCGAAGGGAGGTGAAATATATAATGACACTTAAAAAACAAATTATTTCTATACTTGCTTCTGGAGCAGTGTTGCTGCAGGCAACGATTCCAGCATTTGCCGATACAACTCTCGTCATCTCTGGAAACGGTGCTGACTCCGAAAACGAGGTAGAAATTAAACTGAATCAGTCGACAGTTGTTACACAAAATAATGATGCAACAATCGACAATCATGTCAATGCGTCATCTGATACCGGTGATAACGAAGCCGAAGAAAACACTGGTGGTGACGTTTCTATCTCGACTGGTGATGCGACGACAGACGTAAACGTACAAAATACCGTCAACAGCAATGCAGCATCCGTTGATTGCTGTGGCAACAACAATGTTGATGTGCTTATCTCCGGTAACGGAGCTGACTCAGAAAACGAAGTTGAAGTAAAAGACGGTAAAGATTCTGGAGTTGAGGTATATCAGAAAAATGTCGCTGATGTCAAAAACCATGTTGATGCTGACTCAAACTCAGGTGATAACGAGGCCGAAGAAAATACCGGTGGTGATGTTTCTATCGAAACCGGTGATGCTTCTGCCACTGTAGCTGTCTCCACAACAGCCAATGCAAATTTGGCTCAGGTGGGAGGCAATGGATCTACACCAACAATGAGTCTTCGTATCCTTGATAATGGTGCGGACTCCGAAAACGAGATCGAATTAGATCTCGATGGCGGTGTCCTGCTTACACAAGACAATGATGCGGAAGTTAAAAACAAGGTTGATGCAGATGCCGACACAGGAGACAACGAAGCCGAAGAAAATACCGGTGGAGATGTTTCTATCGAAACCGGTGATGCTACGGTCGACGTAACGGTTGACAATATGGTCAACTTTAACTGGGCAGACGTGGACTGTGGTTGTCTCTATGATCTGTTGGCAAAAGTTGCTGGCAATGGAGTCGATTCTGAAAACGAGATTGAAGCAAAACTCGGCGGTGATCTTGAAGTATTTCAGGATAATGTAGCCGATACGCTGAAAAATCATGTTGATGCAGATGCTGATTCCGGTAACAACGAAGCCGAAGAAAACACTGGTGGCGTAGATGGAGCAGATCCGTCTATCCAAACCGGTGATGCAGATACAACCGTTGAAGTAGGAAACACGGGAAATAGTAATACCTACGGAGCAGATGCTCCTGCGGATTTTCCCGAGATTGGTTTCAACTTCAATGTTCAGCTGGGTTGGGAACAATTAATGGCCTTACTCGGACTGTAATACCAATCGGTTTGTAGGGTGAGCTCGTAAAAGCACTTCTACGAGACACCCTACAACCGAAGGTTCAAAACAAATAATGTATATAGTTGTATGAAAAAATGTATCGCGATAATCAGTATAATAGGTATTCTTTTCCTTCAACAGATGCCGCTTGTCCTGGCATATGAGGCTCCGACACCGCCTCCTGCTCCGAACGCGCCAACAGCTCCGACTGCGCCCACTGCACCTGAAGCTCCAAGCGCTCCTACTGCACCAACTGCACCAACATATAATCCGGATCCAACACCAACGGAAGAACCAACACCGACTGATACACCAAAACCAAAAAAAGATTCGGTAGATACAGATCAAGAATCAACACAGCCTTCACCAACCCCGACTCAAGAGCCCACGCAATCAGTTTCTCAGGAACAGGGGACAGGCAATCAAACGGCAAGCGGTCAAAATGACCCATCTGTTGCTACTGGTGATGCGACAACAACTGCAGTTTTAGAAAGTGACGCAAATACGAATAGCTCATTTCTACCGGCGGGTTCTGGTGGTACCGGAAGCGTCACTATTGCAAATACGGATAATGGAACCGGATCGACAAATACAGGATCTGCTACCATTACCGACTCAACTACGACACTTCAAAACAATTCAGCAAGCGTTGTCAACGATTTGTCTGGATCCTCAGTTACCGGTCAAAATACTGCTTCAAAAAATCTCGGCGATACGACGATTACCACTGGCGATGCCAATACGTCTGGAACTCTCATTACCGCCTTAAATACAAATATCGCGGGTGTCGCGGTCTCGGAGTTTAACGTTGTCGATGACCAGATGGGTGATTTAGTACTGGATTTTGCTGCAAATTGCATATCAGGGTGTTCAACGGGATCAACATCTATCGCAAACACCGGTAACGGTGCAGACTCAACCAATACTGGAACGCTGGACCAAAACAGCTCTAACGCTACATTTCAGACAAATGACGCAACCGTTACCAATACCATGATCCTTGGAGCTGATTCAGGCAATAATACTGCTGACAAAAATACAGGCGGAAATACATCAATAACTACCGGAGATGCTAATATTTCTGCAAATTCATTAACGTTCGCAAACAATAATATCGCAGGAAATGTGGTTTACGGAGTAGTTAATATATATGGAGATCTAAAGGGTGACATAATCTTCCCTGAAGAAATGCTGGGAACGTGTTGTGGTAATTTAAATACCACCCTTGCAAATATCAATAATGGCGCTTCGTCAACAAATACTACAAACGCCACTATTACCAATACAGATCAAACCTACCAAACCAATACCGCCGTTATCGATAACCTTATCTCAGTCGATGCACAAACCGGGGAAAATGACGTCAATAAAAATACCAACGGCAACAACAGCATAAAAACCGGCAGCGCGAATGTCGACGCACAAGTTCTCAATATCGCCAATAATAATGTTGATGGGGGAGTCTGGTGGCTCGTACTGGTCAATGAGGCCGGTAATTGGATCGGAAAACTTATGGGATCACCAGACGGCGCTAACATGGCTGGATCCGCAGGAACGGAATTTCAAGTAGATCCGTCAGGAGAAATATCTGTGACAAATAGCGGCAACGGTGCAGGATCGACAAACATGGGATCAATCACACAAAATACATCCAATACGACCGTTCAAACAAACACCGCGCACATAACCAATACCATGGATCTTTCAGCAAATACCGGAGGCAATAGCACAAGCAAAAATACCGGAGGCAATAGCACAATACAAACTGGAGATGCCAACGTCATCGCAAATCTCGTGAATTTTGTAAATAACAATATAAGCAGCAAAGGGAAACTCTTTGTAACCGTAGTCAACGTCTTTGGATCGTGGACTGGTAACTTTTTTACACCAGATACGAAAAAAACAATCGTACAAGAACAACAGGAACAGCAATTCGCAATAGGTGGAGCTGATGTAGCAACATCGCAACAAACAAATCCAGATCAAGATCAATCTGCTCCAACACAAAACAATTCAAATGGTGGAACTGGAACAAGCTGGCAACCGACTCCCACACCGACATCAGGTGTTTTAGCGATAGGTAATTCATCTAACCGGACTCCTTCATCCGGTGCATTTGTTCTGGGTGAAACGTCAACGAACCAAAAGTCCGGTGATGTTGCAGCAGTACAAGATCACAAAAAAGTTACGATAAATCTCGCATGGTTGCTTTTGGCGCTTCCCCTTGCTATAATCCTCTTCGTACGCTTGCCCCATTTCTCACTGCCCCTCAAGAGAATTGCCAGTGCATTAAACTCCCTGCTCTAAAAGCTACTCTATGAAAGCAGTTCGTCTAACTATCGTTGGACTTATTCTTATCATCGCGGCAACAGCAGCTCGCATCGCTCTTGCTGATCAATACGAAATCTCCGGCAATGCATCAGGTTCCAATAACTCGCTCAACATCAATCAAAATCAGTCAACGACCGTTCTCCAACAAAATAACGGATCCGCCGATACTAACGTCGACGCCAATGCCAACACCGGCGGAAATTCCGGAAGTGCAACCACGGGAGATGCCACGGTGGATGTTGGCGTAAAAAACAATTTCAACAACAATACTGCCGATGTCCCCTGCTGCAAAGACGGCACACCTTCGCCTTCACCGACACAAAAACCAGGAGAAGCACCGACTCCTACACCAACCGCAGGAATTGGCGGACCTCCGGGGGATGGGGGCGACGGTGGTGGTAACGGAGGAGGCGGGGGAGTTGGTGGAGGAGGCCAAGTAATTGGACTTTCTGCAGCTTCGGGTGAAAACACGATAGAACTTCTCATCATTTCTACTGGCATCGTATGTCTGCTCGCAGGCGCGTATCTGGCGCAAAAAAACCATCTCGCTCTTTAATAGGTCTTTGGCTGTTCGCCTTAGGCTTTCTCCTGGTCACGTTTCCGACTGTTTATAAAATCGTATTTACACCAAAACCCACGGCGTCAACCCAGATTACCAAAACGACGATAAACCAACCAATCGATACCGGCCCATTTCGCATTGATGAGAAACTCCTGGGTACTTCTGTTCCAACCCAACCTCCACTTCGGATTGTCGTACCTACCAGAAAAGTAGACCTGTCGATCGTTGAAGCTCGCGTAGTGAATGGGTACTGGGAACTATCAGAAACAACTGCTTCTCATGGCGTGGGTTCCGCAAACCCAGGACAAAACGGTACTATCGTCGTGTTTGCTCACGCCCGTAATGAACTATTTGGCCCACTCCGGGAGATAAAAAAAGACGAAGTTGTGTATATTCTTACGAAAGACCGTTGGTTCCGTTATAGAGTAGAAGAAACAAAACTTGTTGATCCAAAAGAAGTAGAACACATAAAACCGGCAGATACAGAGCAGTTAACACTTTTTACCTGCTCAGGTTTTTTGGACACCAAGCGTTTAATCGTCCACGCCAAACCCCTTCGTCCTTAGGGCATAAAAAAGCCCTACTCGGGCAGACCAAAGCAGGGCTTTCTTTTATCCTTCAAAAGAAATCAAGGATTAAGTGTATTAAATCCACCATCCACAGTGACGTCTACAGTAGATAGTACGTCATCAGTCGTAACAGAAACACCAGATCCGGTATTTCCATTTGTTACATTCTCCCCACTCTTTGCTTTGGACTTAAGACTTGCTTTCAATTTAGTTTTCGTCGATTGCTTCTCGGTGAGCTTTCGTTCAGATTTCGTTTTTATCTTATTTACTGAACCGACACCATTATCAGCAATGAGTTGTGTTTGGGCAGGATCGGAGCACACGCAACAATCCGGTGGTGTTGCATCGTTATCGCCACCTGTTACTCCGACTGTTACTTCAGACTCTGCTTTTCCTGTATTTATGGTTACTGTGCCGCCGGTATTTCCATTTGCGATATTTTCACCACTGTTTGCAGAGGAATTCACAGTAAGATCAACATTTGTGTCATTTTTCTGATCAACCTTGACTTTGCATTCATTTTTTACTCTAATGGTATTGGCCGATCCGACACCATTGCCACTGATCTGTAAATCTGCT